>NZ_JBWPJO010000009.1:0-89829 GCF_056583835.1 Pauljensenia sp. C0254C2 | reverse complement strand
CCGAGCGGATGACGGGACTCGAACCCGCGACCCTCACCTTGGCAAGGTGATGCTCTACCAACTGAGCCACATCCGCGATGCGCTTGTCAATCAAGCGACGCAGGGAAGCTTAACAGGTTCTGGCCCGGTTGGGGAAATCCTGAGGACTTAGGCACGGCGCGTTCCGGCATCGAAAACTCACCAGAAAATGTCGAAATTCCGCCATTTTCCGCGACTTTTCGCCACCTTCGGGCAGGAATTTTCGCGACCAGCTTCACAATTTTCCACGCTCAGTGCACTCTTTTCGAGGTTTCATGGCAATCTAAGAGTATGGATATTTGGCCAGGACATGCCTACCCGCTGGGCGCAATGTATGACGGCAATGGAACAAATTTCGCAGTTTATTCATCTATCGCGGACCGCATTGAATTGTGTCTCCTTGACGAGGATCGTCACGAAACCACAGTTGAACTCACTGAGGTCGATTATGACCAGTGGCACGCCTACCTGCCCGGCATAGGGCCCGGACAGCGCTATGGCTACCGCATCCACGGTCCCTACGCGCCAGACGAGGGACATCGATGCGACCCGTCCAAACTCCTGCTCGACCCTTATGCGAAAGCAATTGAAGGGCAGATCAACAATTCCAATTCGGTCTTTTCCTACAACTTCAACGACCCAGCGCAACCGAATCACGACGACTCTGTCCACGACACGATGCTCTCCGTCGTCGTCGACGAGTCCTTCGACTGGGGCGATGACCGTCGCCCGAACTACGGGTATTCCCAAACAATCATTTACGAGGCACATGTACGCGGCATGACCATGCTGCACCCGGACGTGCCAGAAGAGCTGCGCGGCACCTACGCAGGGATCGCTCATCCGGCGATCATCAAACACCTGCAGGATCTTGGCATCACGTCCATTGAACTGATGCCGATCCACCAGTTCGTCAATGACCCATCCCTGCAGGCTCGTGACCTGTCGAATTACTGGGGTTACAACACCATCGGATTTTTCGCCCCGCACAACGCCTATTCATCGTCGGGTCAGCTCGGCGGGCAGGTCACCGAGTTCAAGAACATGGTGAAGACGCTCCACGCGGCCGGTATCGAAGTCATCCTCGACGTGGTGTACAACCACACCGCTGAAGGTAACCACATGGGGCCGACGCTGTCACTCAAGGGCCTCGATAACGCGAAGTACTATCGCCTCGTTCCCGATGATCTGAGGCATTACTTCGACACCACCGGCACAGGCAATTCCCTGCTCATGTCCTCGATCTCGGTCCTGATGCTCATCATGGATTCGCTGCGTTACTGGGTCACTGACATGCATGTCGACGGCTTCCGCTTCGACCTGGCAACGACACTGGCACGCCAGTTTGACGAGGTCTCCCACGCCTCGACTTTCTTTGACCTGATCCACCAGGATCCGGTGATCAGCCAGGTCAAACTCATCGCTGAGCCGTGGGATGTCGGCTCCAACGGCTACCAGGTAGGAGGCTTCCCTCCCCTGTGGTCCGAATGGAACGGTGAATACCGCGATGCTGTGCGCGATTTCTGGCGCGGGGAGTTCTCGTCCCTGTCCAGTTTTGCCTCCCGTCTGGCTGGCAGTGCTGACCTCTATGAGCATTCAGGACGGCGCCCTGTCGCCTCGGTCAACTTCATCACCGCTCATGACGGCTTCACCATGCGTGACCTCGTGTCCTATAACGGCAAACATAACGAGGCAAACGGTGAGGACAACAATGACGGCTCGTCCAATAACCGCTCCTGGAACTGCGGAACGGAAGGTCCGACGGATGATCCGGGCATTCAGGAGCTCCGCCAGCGCCAGATTCGCAATTTACTCACCACTCTTTTCTGCTCGCAGGGTCTGCCCATGCTGGCTCACGGTGACGAAATCGGACGCACGCAGATGGGCAATAACAACGTGTACTGCCAGGACAATGAGCTGTCATGGATGCACTGGGATCTGGAGGACTGGCAGCGCAAACTGCTCGCTTTCTCTCAGCGCCTCGTCCACCTGCGGCGTGATCACCCCGTTCTGCGCCGCCGACGCTTCCTGAAAGGGCCGGCAACGCGCGGCGGTGAATCGGAGCTGGGCGAGATCGAATGGTTCACCCCTGCCGGCACTCACATGACGGAAGACGAGTGGAACCAGGCATGGGCTCGCTCCACGATGGTCTTCTACAACGGTAACGCCATTCAGGAACCCGACCCTGAGGGCAACACGATCACCGATGATGATTTCCTGCTGATGATCAACGCGTCTCCTGACTCCGTTGAATTCACCATTCCGAACCAGACGTATGGCAAGACCTGGACAACGGTGATCAACACGGGTGACGATGATGATCACAGTCAGTACCAGTCCGGTGACTCAATCACGCTGCCCGGCCGCACCACGATGATTCTGCTGAATCCGTTGGGACAGTGACATGTCTGATCTTCATCCCCACGTTCCCCCGTCATCTCGATACACTCCACTGTCGACGTATCGACTCCAGCTCACTCCGGATTTCACATTTGAACACGCCCGTGGTGTCCTCGAGCATATTCGCCGTCTGGGAGCCACGGATGTTTACCTCTCCCCTATCCTGCAGCCTGTCAAGGGTTCCCGGCATGGGTACGACGTGGTGGACCACTCCCATGTCAACGCGGAGCTGGGTGGGCGTGAAGGGTTTGAAGATTTTGCGCGCGCCGCGCACGCCCTCGGCCTGCACGTCGTGGTCGATATCGTGCCGAATCACATGGCTGTGCCCACTCCGGTGTGGCAGAACCGCGCCATGTGGTCAGTGCTGAAACGGGGCGCCGAGTCACCGCGCGCACGCTGGTTCGACGTGGCGACCGATCAGCCCATTTTGATGCCGATTTTGGGTGCGCGCATCGGCCAGGTGCTCTCCGCCGGTGACCTACACGTGGAATCAATGGTGGTTCCAACTGAGCCGGAATACGGTGAGCAACCTGTCCTGCGCTACTTCGATCACGTGTTCCCCCTGGCGGAGGGAACCGAGTTCCTCCCGTTGGAAGTTCTGCTGGAGCGCCAGCATTACCGCCTGGCTCACTGGATGGTCGGTGACGAGGAACTCAACTACCGCCGTTTCTTTGACGTGGACACGCTGGCAGGTTTACGTGTCGAGCGTGAAGACGTGTTCGAGGCGACTCATCACCTGCTGTTCGACCTGTTCGACGAAGGCTTCATTGACGCGTTCAGAGTGGATCATCCTGATGGCCTGGCTGATCCGCGCGGCTATTTCCAGCGTCTGAGCCAACGCACCGGCGGCGCCTGGATTGCTGCTGAAAAGATTCTCGAAGGCGAAGAGCACTTGCCCTCTGATTGGGATGTTGCCGGGACAACAGGCTATGACACCGCATGGCGCATCAACTCCCTGCAGGTCGATCCGCGAGCGAACATGCCGATGGGTGCCATCATGCAGGAGCTGACCGAAGATTCACCGGCGGACTTTGCGCGGCTCGAACACGAATCGAAACGGCAGATCATTCGCACCTCGCTGGCAGCTGAGCTGCACCGCCTGGCCTCGTTGATCTGGGAAATTTGCCAACAGGACCTGCGTCTGCGTGACCACACGATGCGTACCTTCGAACGCTGCCTGGGCGCCCTCGTGATGAATATGGATCGCTACCGGATCTACGTGGTGCCCGGATCCCCCACCCCGCAGTGGGCGCGCGATGAGATGACCGAGGTGCGTGACCGTTCGCTGCGCGAGTTGCGTGACTCAGGGTTTGACGGCATTGAGGACACGATGGATGTGCTCATTGCGCTCATCCTGGGCGACGAAATCGGCACGGCAGGTCTGGCATCCTCCGATGAGCGCCGCGACGAAGTGCCGGTGCGGTTCCAGCAAGTGTGCGGTGCGGTCATGGCAAAGGGTGTCGAAGACACCGCGTTCTACCGTTGGACCCACCTGTGCGCACTGACTGAAGTGGGAGGCAACCCCACCCATTTCGGTATCAACCTGGACATGTTCCATGCGTTCGAAAGTGCATTGCAGTCGTCGTGGCCGGCGACCATGACATGCGGAACGACCCACGATTCCAAGCGTGGTGAAGATGTGCGAGCCACACTGGCCGCCATCACGTCATATCCCAGTCAATGGGTCTCCCTCGTCCAGCAGCTACGTCTGACCAGCGCCGAATACCGGCCACTCACGCTTGATGGGCGCACGGAAAACCTCCTGTGGCAGACACTTGCCGCGACCACGTGGTGTGAGTCCGACCCGATGACGCAGGAGCGCCTGACTGACTACCTGCAAAAGGCAGTGCGGGAACAGAAAACGTGGACGACATGGACGCATCCTGATGAAGAACGGGAAGAGGAGCTGTTTGACTTTGCCCGCCAGGTACTCGCTGATTCCTCGATCACCGAACTGCTCACACGCTTTCATGAGCTGACGGAGCCGGTTCGCAACTGCTGCATCGAAGTGACGAAAGCCCTGCAATTGACGGTTCCTGGAGTGGCTGATGTGTATCAGGGTTCCGAGGGGCTGGCGACTTCCCTGGTTGATCCGGATAACCGACGTCCGGTTGATTTTGAACGACTCGGGCGGTTGCTGGATTCAGACGAGCAGACTCTCGAGGGTCGAAAAGTGCGCCTGACCCGCGGAATCCTGAAGCTTCGCAGCCGCCACCGCGACGCATTCGTATCCGCACACGCAACGTATACACCACTGGCAACAACCACCGGACATGCGATCGCCTATGCACGCGGCGACCAGGACGGCCCACGCGTGTGTGTCATCGCTGTGCGACTGCTCAGGGCACTGCGTCAGATCGGCGGCTGGGGGGATCATCGTGTCTACCTTCCAGCCGGCTCATGGCAGGACATCATGTCAGGGCGACGATTCGACGTCACTGACGGCAACGGTTTGAGCCTGGCTGATGTGATGAATGACGACAACGTCGTGGTTGTGGAGAAACTCTCGTGACGCGGGTGTGGGCGCCGGACGCTCAGAGCGTCGACCTTGTTCTGGCCGACGCGCAGCTCCCCATGAGCCGCGCCGCTGGCGGCTGGTGGGACGGCCCTGATCTGCCCGATGGGACAGATTACGGTTTCCGCCTCGATGGTTCTGACCCGCTGCCTGATCCGCGATCCTTCTACCAGCCTTACGGGGTTGATGGTCTGTCACGCAGTTGGGATCCTTCACGACATCACTGGGTCGCATCGCCCGGCACGTCCGTCCTGGGCAACGTCATCTATGAACTCCACGTCGGTACGTTCACTGCTGAAGGCACCCTGATCAGTGCCATCGAACGCCTCGACCACCTGCGTGACCTGGGGGTGACCACAGTTGAGCTCATGCCGCTGGCACAATTCAGCGGAGAGTTCGGATGGGGGTATGACGGCGTGGATCTTTTCGCCGTTCACCGAGCCTACGGCGGTCCGGATGCCCTCGTCGAATTTGTCAACGCTGCCCATGAACGCGGCCTGAATGTGTGCATCGACGTCGTCCTCAACCACCTCGGTGTGTGGGGCAACTACCTGTCGATGTTCGCACCGTACTTCCACCCCACTGCGACCGGACCGTGGGGGCCTGTGCTGGACTTGAACGGTCCCGAACAGCGCGCCTACCTTATTGACGTGTGTCGCCATTGGCTGGTCACCATGCATGCCGATGCGCTGCGTCTGGATGCGGTTCACGCCATTCACGACGAGACGGATCGACACCTGCTGGCAGAACTATCAGAGTGCGTGGCCCAGTGGTCGCACGACGAGGGGCGCCCGATGACGCTCATTGCCGAATCTGACCTCAACCAGCCTTCGATGGTGATGCCCACCAGTGAGGGCGGTATGGGGATGGACGCTCAGTGGGCTGATGACATCCACCACGCCCTGCACGTGGCGCTCACGGGCGAAATTGACGGGTACTACGGTGATTTTGCCGATACGCACGCGCTGGCAACCGTGCTGGAAAATGTCTTCTACCATGATGGTCGCTACTCGACGTTCCGCCACCAAAACTGGGGTGCACCCGTTCCTGCCACTCTGGATCGGCGCAAATTCGTCGTCTTTTCCCAAGATCACGACCAGGTTGGCAACCGCGCTCAAGGCGACCGCCCCAGCCAGGTGCTCTCCGACGCACAACTGGCCGCCTCTGAAGCAATCATCCTGCTCAGCCCCTTTACCCCCATGCTGTTCATGGGTGAGGAATGGGGCACGCGCACACCGTTCCGATTCTTTGCCGACCAGGAAGACGACGAGCGCGCCCAACTCGTGCGCGAGGGCCGTCAAAAAGAATTCAGTGAGCACGGTTGGAGCGGAGACGTTCCCGACCCAACCTCGCGCACGACTGTCGACCATTGCGTGCTGGACTGGAGTGAGCCGCGCGACGGCAGATGCCGACGCATGCTCGAGTGGGCACGTTCGATGATTCATGTGCGCGCCACGGCGCCCGGCGTGCGTGACGGTGTCTGTCAACGCGTCACTCACGAGGGTGACATTGTGCGCATGATCAATGGTGCTGTCGCGGTCGAGGCCGATATGAACGGTGACGCACTTCCGGCTGCAGACAGTCACGATTGGCCGCGTGAAAACGGTGGGCATATTGGTTCCCTGCTGGCATCCTTCCCTGATCAGAAGAGCGCCGCCGTGCGGGTCTGGCAATGGGTCGGCGTGCCTGACTGAATCCACCGCTGCGCCCTCTTAGTGTGAAGGGGTGGGTGAGGAACAACTTCCTGAGGCGTTTGTCACAGCTTTATTGTCGCTTCGTGACGCACCGATCAATCCTCATGTGGAGATTGAAGAGGTGCCCGGTCCAAGCAAGCTGGCTCCGTGGACCGCTGCGCTTGCCATGCGAACCGTGCACCGCGCGCACGATCAATCCTTGGGATCAGGCCGATTCGTCATCCTGTTCGACCCGGACACGCAAGCAGGCTGGAACGGACAGTTCCGCCTTGTCGCTCAGCTTCGCGCCCAGATCGACCCCGAAATGGGCAACGACCCTATGATCGGTGAAGGCCTGTGGAACTGGGCGCACGACTGCCTCGAAGATGCGGGCGCTGGGTATCATGACATGACCGGCACCGTGACGCGGGAAGTTTCCGAATCTTTCGGGGGTCTCACGTTGCGCGGATCCACCTTGTACGTCGAACTGCGGGCCTCGTGGACTCCGTCGACTCCATATCTGGGCGAACACCTTGTAGCCTGGAATTCCCTGTTGTGCCACGTTGCCGGCGTTGAGTCAGATCAGTTTCTACATGAGGTTTTGAATACGGATGCTCGTTGATAATCCCGGCGGTCTGCCGCGCGGGAACACGGACGATCCCCCCACTGTCAGCCGTTTGCGCGACGGCGTTCCCTCAGTCATTGACACTACAGACGCCCTTGAGGGGGTTGCCGCTGAGTTGGGAGCCTCCACCCAGCCGGTCGCCCTCGATGTGGAACGTGCCCATGGCTTCCGCTATACGACGAACGCCTACCTAGTGCAGATCCGGCGCGAAGATGTCGGAACGTACCTGATTGATACGCATGCGCTGCCTGACCTGTCAGCCCTGGCACCGGCACTGGATGCCACGTGGATCCTGCACGACGCCAGCCAGGATCTGACCAATCTGCGTGACCTGAACCTGCACACCACTGACCTGTTTGACACCGAAGTTGCGGCACGCCTCATCGGATTGCAACGTTTCGGTCTGGCAGCCGTGTGCGAACAGGTACTGGGATTTTCATTAGCCAAGGACCATCAGGCATCCGACTGGTCGGTGCGACCGCTGCCCACCGACTGGCTGCGCTATGCCGCACTGGACGTGGAATTTCTGACAGAACTGTACCGGCGGCTCTCGATCACGCTGCACGACATGGATCGCTGGGAGTGGGCACAGGAGGAATTCGTCCACGTGCTGCACGCCCCTGCTCCGACTCCGAAGACGCATCACTGGCGCGGTATCAAAGGCCTGGGCAAACTGCGCTCCCGTCGAGCGCTGGCCGTTGCCCGCGAACTGTGGCTCACGCGTGAAGAGATCGCCCGCGACAAAGACCTGGAACGCACGCGCGTCGTCCGCAATTCTGACCTGCTGAAAGCCGCTCAGCGCCCACCGACCAATCGTCGCCAGCTGCGCTCACTGGATTCCTTCCGCTCTCCCATCACCCGTCCATATACGACGGACTTCCTCGATGCGATTGAACGCGCCAGGCGCATGCCAGAAGACCAGCTGCCACCCAAACGCGTTACACATCCTGCCGGCACGATTCCGGAAGCGCGCCTGTGGCAGCGTCTCGACGAACACGCACATGAGCGTCTGCTCGCGGTTCGTGAAGCGGTCGCCGGTGTTGCCGAACAGCTCGGGCTGGCACCCGAAGTTGTCCTGGAGCCGCGCGTGCAGCGTTTCGTGTGCTGGGCTCCCCTCAAGCCGCTCACCCCCGAGGCGCTCGATCAGCGATTGGACGAGGGCGGCGCACGCGCCTGGCAGCGTGAGCTGGTATCTCAGTGTCTGTTCGACGCTTTGAGGTAGTCGCGCACGCTACGCACGATGCCGGCAGCGTCCAGGCCGATCTCGTGCTGAATGTGAGCGCGCGAGTCGTGCGCGAGGAACTCATCGGGAATCCCCATCGGAATCACCGGCACATCTGTGTCCTGCGACAGTGCCCATCCGAAGCCTCCTCGCACGACGCCGTCTTCCACGGTGACAACCAGGTCATAGTCGCGGCTCATCGCCACCAGTTCATCGGGTACGGGCTGAATCCACGTCGGGGCAGCAACGCATACCGTCGCATCTGAGGCCAATTGCTTCGAGGCGTCAATCGCCTGGGCGACCATGGCGCCCAGGGCGACGATCAGGATTTTCGTTTCCCCGTCGCCTCCCTCGTGCACAATGTCGACCGGGCCGACGCTGCGCAGCGCAGGGATCGGCTGCGGCAGCGGGCCTTTCGGGTAACGCACCACGGTGGGAGCATCAGCAATGTCAATGGCGCGACGCAGCGCTGCCCGCAGAGTTTCCTCGTCACGAGGGGTCGCTATCTGCAGTCCCGGCACGATCGACAACAATGCGATATCCCACATGCCGTTGTGCGAGGGCCCATCCGCTCCGGTGATGCCGGCACGGTCAAGGATGAAGGTCACGCCCGCATGGTGCAGCGCCACGTCCATGAGGACCTGGTCGAACGCGCGGTTCAGGAACGTGGCGTACAACGCGACAACGGGGTGTGCACCCATGAAGGCCATCCCGGCTGCGCTGGTGACGGCATGCTGTTCAGAAATGCCGACGTCGATGACGCGGTCGGGGAATTCATCTGACAGCGGGCCCAGTCCCACCGGCAGTTTCATCGCTGCAGTAATGCCGACAACATCTTCACGTTCGCGGGCGATCTTCACGATTTCGTCGGCAAAGACGCTGGTCCACCCAAAGCGCGCGGGTTTGATCGGCAGGCCCGTTTCCGGGTGGATTTTGCCGACCGCATGGAAGCGGTCTGCGATGTCTTTTTCCGCCGGTCGGTATCCGCGCCCCTTCTGCGTGATGGCGTGGACAATGACGGCCTGGTGCAGGCTGCGCGCCCGCGTCAACGCGGTTTCCATCGCAACGATGTCATGCCCGTCGATCGGTCCCAGATACTTCAGCCCCAGATCCTCGAACATGACCTGTGGCGCCAACACGTCCTTGATTCCCACTTTCAGTCCGTGCAGCGCTTCGAAGGCAGCACGCCCAGGCTCCCCCATTCCCAGCAGTGTTTTCTTCGTCCATGACAAGGCGCGCTCATATTGCTCCGAGGTGCGCAGCGCATCCAGATGGTGCGCCATACCGCCAATGGTAGGAGCATAGGAGCGGCCATTGTCGTTCACCACGATGACGATGTTGCGGTGAGGTTGCTCAGCGATGTTGTTCAGTGCTTCCCATGCCATACCGCCGGTGAGCGCCCCGTCTCCGATGACTGCCACTGTCCAGGATGTATTCCCGGTGCGTGTCTTTTCGCGCGAAATGCCGTCAGCCCACGACAGCGCTGTCGAGGCGTGGGAATTTTCCACGATGTCGTGCTCTGATTCGGCGCGCGAGGGGTATCCGGACAGTCCCCCCGCCTCGCGCAGATGTGAAAAGTCTTTGCGCCCTGTCAGGAGCTTATGGACGTAGGCCTGGTGACCTGTGTCGAAGATCATTGAGTCGGTAGGTGAGTTGAAGATGCGGTGCAGCGCAATCGTCAGCTCCACCACACCCAGGTTGGGTCCCATATGCCCGCCCGTACGTGACACGGACGCAATGAGGTAACGCCTGATTTCGTCAGCCAAGTCAACGGCCTGCGACGTGGTCAGATGCTGGACGTCGTCAGGCCCGTCGATATGCGACAAAATCGGCAACTCGTCGGCACTGTCTGGAAGAACCATAGTTACGAGTCTAATGGTCCTCTCAAAGTCCGTTGGTTCCAGCTAGGATTGATATACGCGACAGACGCGCATATCCGAGTTGACAGAGGTTGCACATGTCCCCCTCAGTGAAGTCGTACGGCCAGTGGGAATCCCCGATCACGGGCGAGTCATTCACGGCTCGATTCGTGACGCTTTCTCAAGTACGCATCGATGGCGCCGACACGTATTGGGTAGAAGGCCATCCTACAGATAATGGGCGCAACGTTCTATTACGACGTAACGGCATGGGTCAGACGATGGAGCTCCTGCCCATGATTGACGGTGTGCGCCTACCCGATGTGCGCACCCGTGTCCACGGCTACGGTGGCCGCGCCTACGCCGTCCACGAGAACATCCTCGTTTTCTCCGACGGCTTTGATGACCGTGTCTACCTGTTCGATATGTCCGCACCCACCGTCGGCCTGACGGCACTGACCCCGATGGAAAAGAAGCGCTACGGCGACTTTGAGATTGACGAGGTTCGCTCCCTGGTCTACGCCGTATGTGAGGACCACACGGGACAGGGTGAACCGGTCAACACGATGGTGGCGATCCCTCTGGACGGCTCCGCGGCGCGCGATCCGAAGCCTATTCGCACCGTCTTTTCCGGCACCGACTTCTGCTCGGCACCCACGCTCTCCCCGGATGGGTCGAAGCTGGCGTGGCTGTCATGGAACCACCCGCACATGCCGTGGACTCAGTCCGTCCTGCACGTTGGCGCCCTCACGTTCGAGGGTGACATCGATACCCACGTCACGCTGGTGGACCGAGAAGGTGTCTGCGTCTATGAGCCTCGCTGGACTCTGCGCGGCGACCTGATCCACGTGGATGATTCCTCAGGATGGGCAAACCTGTACCGCACTGAAGGCTTCGAATGGCACGAGGACGAGGATGCCCACGCGTGGACGGATCGCCTGCGTACACGCGTCCTGCATCCCGGTCAGCGCGCGTTCTCACACCCCCACTGGGAACTGGGCCTGCACTCGTACGACAACCTGGATCATGAGCACCTGATCTGCTCCTGGTCGCAGGATCACACGTGGCACGTCGGCAGCGTGCGACTGGACAATGGCCTGCTGGAAGAATGGGAAACCGGATGGTGGCCCATCGGTAACGTCGCTTCCGACGAGGGGCGCGTCGTTTTCCTGGCCGACTCCCCTACGCACGCGCCAGCCATCGTCGAGATCACCGATTCGCACGCGCACGTGCTGCGCCCGTCCTCGGAAGCTGAGATCGCTGAGGAGATGATTTCACCTGCACAGACCGTGCGCTGGACGACCAGCGACGGCAATGAGGCAGACGGCTTCTACTACGCGCCGGTCAATCCCGACTTCACCGCACCTGACGGCGAACTTCCGCCACTGATCGTGTCCGCTCATGGCGGGCCGACCTCGTCAGCTCGCCCCGGCCTGTCCATTGCCCGACAGTTCTGGACGACTCGCGGCTTCGCATTCCTGGACGTGAATTATCGCGGATCCACCGGATCAGGACGCGAATACCGTGAGGCGCTCAACGGCCAGTGGGGCGTCATCGATGTCATGGACTGTGCTGACGGGGCGCGCTACCTGATTGACCAGGGCCTCGTTGATCCCGCACGAGTCGCGATTCGCGGCCATTCCGCCGGCGGTTTCACCGCCCTGTCAGCTCTGGCGACAACCGACGTGTTTACGGCTGGGACATCCTCCTCAGGTGTGTCTGACCTGCATCGCATGGCGCAGGAAACCCACAAATTTGAGTCCCACTACTTCTACACGCTTCTGGGCTCGGACAACTTGGACGATCCCGTGTGGACGGAGCGCTCTCCGATTTGCCACGTCCAGGACATTCACGCACCGCTCCTGCTTTTGCAGGGCACAGAGGACACGATCGTGCTGCCTTCACAGTCACGCAGCATTTACGATGCGCTTCGCGAACTGGATCGACCGGTCGCCCTCGTCGAATTCGATGGCGAAGGGCACTCGCTGCGTACTGCTGCCAGCATTGCGAAGGCCTGGGCGAGTGAGCTGGGTTTCTACGCGACAGTGTGGGGTTTTCACGCTGATGGTGCGGCTGAGATCAGCGTCACCACTCTATGAGCCGCGTGCGTGGAGCGATCAGTGCAATCGTCACTGATCACCGTTCAGCGTTCGCGGTAGTAGCCGGCATTGTCGGCGCAGTGGTGGGACTGGCAGCCGTCATCTTCAACTGGCTGATCGCCGTGTGGATGCGCGCCACCACCGGCGCTGCGGACTATTCGGTAACAGGCGGAGCACCCCACGGGTGGCCGGCGTGGACACACATCCTGATCATTGCCGTCCCCGTCGTGTCAGCACTCATGTATGGGCCGATGATCTGGCGATGGGCCCCCACGGCCAAAGGACACGGCATCCCTGAGGTCATGCTGGCGGTGCGCCGAAGGGGCGGCAAGATTCCTGGCCGCGTCGCGGTGGTCAAGTTGGTCTCCTCCGCCCTGACAATCGGTGGCGGCGGGTCGGCTGGCCGTGAAGGCCCGATCGTTCAGGTCGGTGCGTCCCTGGGGTCCACGATCGCATCGTGGGTGCGTCTTCCCACCACACGCGTCGTGGTGCTCGCGTCCTGCGGTGCTGCCGGCGGTATTGCCGCCACATTCCATGCTCCGCTGGCTGGTGCGATCTTTGCGCTCGAAGTGATTTTGGTGCGCTTTACCGCAGAGACATTCGGCTACGTCGTCATATCGTCTGTCATGGCATCGATCGTTGCCCGCGCACTTCAGGGGTCAGCGCCCCTGGTTGACCTGAACTACAGCGTGGACCTGGCTTCCTTGACTGACATAGGGTGGGCCGCCCTCGTCGGCCTGATTGCCGGCCTGTGCGGGCTGGCCTTTTCCAAATTGTTGTATGCGATGGAAGACTGGCTCGACTGGGGGTGGGAACGTCTCACGGCAGTTATCGCGTTTCCGCAGTGGTCTCGCGCAGCTCTCATGTCAGTCGTGCTGGGCATTGGCCTGTTTTTCTTCCCCGCCATGTACGGTTCGGGCTACCCGATCCAGCTCGAGGCTCTTCATGGCGCACTGCCCATCGCCACGCTGCTTGCGCTGGCTGTGGGTCGCATGATTTTCACGTCCTTCACGATCGGAATGGGCGGTTCGGGCGGCGTGTTCGCTCCGACGCTGTTCATTGGTGCAATGGTCGGCAGCGCGATCGGACATCTGATTGATCCGCTCACTGATTCGTCCATAGCGGTGTTCGGAGTAATCGGCATGGGTGCTGCCTTTGCTGGGGCTGCGCGTGCACCCATGACAGCGGTTCTGATCATCGTGGAGATGACGGACCAGTACTCGCTGATTCTTCCCATGATGCTGGCTGTCGTGATCG
Organism: Pauljensenia sp. C0254C2; assembly: GCF_056583835.1. Lineage (NCBI taxonomy): Bacteria > Bacillati > Actinomycetota > Actinomycetes > Actinomycetales > Actinomycetaceae > Pauljensenia > Pauljensenia sp. C0254C2. The sequence continues at coordinate 76,161 of NZ_JBWPJO010000009.1, read as the reverse complement.
CAACAGGATGCTCACGGTTCCTGACACGCTCCACGATCTACACGGAAAAGCTGCGCAGGCGTGGCGATATCCTCGATGATCCCGTGTCCCACACTTTGCTGGGTGCCAACCCGGCCGGGGCGCTCATGCAGCCAGCTCCTGCCACTCTTAACCCATCAGACACCATCATGCGCGCGGTGTCCCGAATGCGCGAAGCGCACGCCCAGGCACTCCCCGTGGTCGATGCGGACGGCGTGGTGTCCGGTGTTGTCAGCGCCCTGGATATTGCCTCCTGGCGTGAAGAAGGGGTCGAGCATGACACCGCGTTGGAAGCTCTGCCGTTGCGACATGTGCACGTGGTTGACACGGATCTGCCGTCCACGGTCATGCGCGTGCTGACATCCAGTGGCGTCGAGGGGATTCCCGTCTTGCATGACGACGGGCAGGGTGCGCCCGCCCACATGGTCGGCTGGATCAGCGGGCGCGACCTGGTTGACCGTATGTATCGCGATCAACGGCGAGCGCTCGACGCACGTATCGAATCCTCTTTCGGTTCGCGGTGGCGTGAGCGTCATCCTCGTCGTCGTAGCTAGCGGGTAGACTGCTCCTATGCCAGCGTGGGCCATTGTGATACCGATCGCGTTCCTCATCGCGTGTATCTGTGCTGCACTCTGGCGTCATCATGTGGCACGTCTGCGTGCAACCACGCTTCCACTCACCCTGTACGCGCCGCTGGAACTGATCGCGTGCTACGGCGCGATGGTGCTGATTGGTGCGTGGGCTCTGTGGCGGGAACTCACCACTCAGTCACGCGTCGCGATCATCGCTGTGGCGCTGGGGTTGAGCGTGCTGGGGCTGGCTCTGCTCATCGTTGAAGTTCCGCGCAGGCTCTATCTGACGCCCGATTACCTCGCTGTGCGATCCGTGCGCGGCACGCGCACAGTTGAGCTGCTTGACATCGTGACGATTTCAATCCGCCCGGCACAGACTTCAACCTGTGTCACTGTGACGGATGTGCATGGTCGGCGCATCACGTGGCATGCAACCGGCATGATGGATGAAACATTCGTCGCATACATGCGCGAACTGGAGCGCCGTATCCGCAATGGCCGCATTCCCCTGCTGCACCCCACCCGACATCGGCCGGTCAATCCGTTGACGGCGCACGCATTGCAAGTCGTTGCCCGTGAAGCCGCTCACGACCCGAAGGTGCGTGAGCTTCTCACTCAGGCTTCAGTGTGCGTGGGCACCGACCCGGACCAGGCGCATATTCTCCTGCGCGATGCGGCCCGTGAGTGTGCGCGCTCGTGGCCGCTCGATTCGGAGCTTGGCGCCACGATCGTCGCACTGTCTCACCGGTATCCGCCCGGACAGTAGAAGCCTCTACTGCTGGGCAAGCTGACGCAACACATACTGCAGAATGCCGCCATTACGGTAGTAGGCAGCCTCTCCAGGCGTGTCAATCCGCACGACCGCATCGAACTCGATGGGGTCCGCACCCTCGCGGGTGGCACTGACATGCACTGTCTTCGGGATCGACCCATCATTGAGCGCGTCAATGCCGGTGATATCGACTACTTCCGTGCCGTCCAGACCCAGGGAATTACGATCTTCGCCCTCAGGGAACTGCAACGGCAGCACGCCCATGCCGATCAGGTTCGAACGGTGGATGCGTTCGAATGATTCGGTGATCACCGCGCGTACGCCCAGCAGCACTGTTCCCTTGGCTGCCCAGTCACGTGAGGAGCCTGATCCGTATTCCTTTCCGCCCAGAACCACCAGTGGCACACCTGCTTCGCTGTAGCTCATCGCCGCATCAAATACCGGCACGGTCGGCGCATCGTCCTTCGTGAAGTCGCGGGTGAATCCGCCCTCCACGCCGGGCACCATTTCGTTTCGGATACGAATATTTGCGAATGTGCCTCGGATCATGACTTCGTGATTACCGCGACGCGACCCGTAGGAGTTGAACTGCGAGCGTTCCACTCCTCGCTCAATCAGGTACTTGCCTGCCGGCGTATCCGGCTTGAAGGAGCCTGCCGGCGAAATGTGATCCGTTGTCACCGAATCGCCTAGCTTGAGCAGCACTCGCGCACCGTGAATATCCTCAACCGGAGCGGTCTCCATAGTCATTCCGTCAAAGTACGGTGGTTTGCGCACGTAGGTGGAATCTTCGTCCCATTCAAACGTGTCACCCTCGGGAGTATCGAGACCCTGCCAGCGGTGGTCACCAGCAAACACGTCCGCATAGTCCTGCTCGAACAGGGAGCGGTCGATACACGAGTTGATTGTGTCATCCACCTCTGCCGCATCAGGCCAGATGTCACGCAGGAACACGTCCTTGCCGTCCTGGTCCTGCCCCAGCGCTTCAGTCTCAAAATCGAAATCCATCGTACCGGCCAGCGCGTAGGCGATGACCAGCGGCGGGGATGCCAGGTAGTTCATCTTAACGTCGGGATTGATGCGACCTTCGAAGTTGCGATTACCCGACAGCACGGACACAACAGCCAGGTCATTGTCATTGACGGCCTTGCTGATTTCGTCCGGCAGCGGGCCGGAGTTGCCGATACACGTGGTGCACCCATAGCCCACCAGGTTGAACCCGAGTGCGTTGAGGTCCTCCCACAGTCCGGCCTTTTCGAAGTACCCTGTGACGACCTGTGAACCAGGGGCCAGTGAGGTTTTCACCCACGGCTTGGACTGCAGTCCACGCTTGACTGCGTTGCGTGCCAGCAGACCGGCCGCGATCATGACCGCCGGGTTGGACGTGTTGGTACATGAAGTGATTGAGGCGATCGCCACGTCACCGTGATCCAGTTTCGTTTCCGTCCCGTCCGCCAACGTGACATCCACGATGTGGTGCGGTCGGTCGTCGATTGTCGAAGCGATACGCGGTTCGTCATCGTCCTCATGGTCGAGGGCGTTCGGATCGACCGGATCTGATGCAGGGAAGGTGGAAGCCAGTGCCTCATCGAGTTCTGAAGCGGAGTGCTGTTCGTGTTCGCTGACATAGTTCGGCAGCGTGGCGCGGAATGATTCCTTGGCGGCGCTCAGTTCGATGCGGTCCTGCGGACGCTTCGGGCCGGCAATGGAAGGCACCACTGTGGACAGGTCGAGTTCCAGGTACTCGGAGTATTCTGCCTCGCGCGAGGGGTCGTGCCACAGCCCCTGTTCCTTGGCGTACGCTTCGACCAGTTTGAGCGTTTCTTCACTGCGTCCAGTCAGCCGCAAGTAGTCAACGGTGACGTCATCGATCGGGAAGATCGCGGCGGTTGAGCCGAATTCGGGCGACATGTTGCCGATGGTGGCTCGGTTTGCCAACGGCACAGCGGAGACACCCTGGCCGTAGAATTCAACGAACTTGCCGACCACGCCGTGTTCACGCAGCATCTGCGTGATGGTGAGGACGACGTCCGTCGCGGTCGCGCCGGAGGGGATCTCGCCGGAGAGTTTGAAACCGACGACGCGCGGGATCAGCATGGAAACTGGCTGGCCGAGCATGGCTGCCTCGGCTTCAATACCACCGACACCCCAGCCGAGTACGCCCAGACCGTTGACCATCGTGGTGTGGGAATCGGTGCCGACGCAGGTATCCGGGTAGGCGAGCGTGTCTTCGCCGTCCTGGCGTGTGAACACGGTGCGCGCGAGGTATTCGATGTTGACCTGGTGGACGATACCGGTGCCCGGTGGGACGACGCGGAAGTTTTCAAAGGCTCCCTGTCCCCAGCGCAGGAACTGGTAGCGCTCACGGTTACGTTCGTATTCCTTGTCCTGGTTGGCTTCGAACGCCTCCGGCGTGCCGTACACGTCGATCTGCACGGAGTGGTCAATAACCATTTCCGCTGGCGCCAGCGGATTGATTTTCGAGGGGTCGCCGCCCAGGTCCTCCACTGCTTCACGCATGGTGGCCAGGTCGACGACGCAGGGAACGCCGGTGAAGTCCTGCATGACAACGCGCGCAGGGGTGAATTGGATTTCGGTGCTGGGTTGTGCTTTCGGGTCCCAGCTAGCCAGCGCGTTGATCTGGTCGGCGGTGATGTTGACAGCGTCTTCGTTGCGCAGAAGGTTTTCAGCCAGGATCTTCAGTGAGTATGGAAGCCGGTCAAATCCGTCCACCGCATCGAGGCGGTAGATGGTGTACGTCGAATCATCCACTGTGAGCGTGGAGCGTGCATCGAAACTGCCTTGCAAAGCCATGTGATCCCCCTAATGTCTCGATATCAAGATATCAGAGGGCGGGGACGCTGCAAGGAGAACACGAAAATCACGCGCAGAGCACGCAGGAAATCGCAGTGTCGCGCGAAAAACCCGTCTGCGGCCACCGGGCCGAGAAACTCAGTCCTTCTCCAGCGCGGCGATAAATTCGACATGGTGAGTGTGCGGAAATAAGTCCCACTCTTCGAGGGAGGTCAGGCGGTATCCGCCCTCCGTCAAAGTCCGCAGGTCACGGGCACCTGCCGCCGGATCGCATGAAACGAGCACAATTCGCTCCGAACCAAGCGCGGCTACCGTCTGGCATACCTCGTCGCCCGCACCCGAGCGTGGCGGATCCATCACCACGACATCGGCATGTGACTGCAGCTCGTTGGACAGATCGAGGATCCCCTGATGATCAACATCCCCGATGAACGTTTCAACATGTGCCGCTCCCCCGAGGTTCAGCGCGGCATCTTCCACGGCACCGTCGTCACCCTCGAGCGACACGACGCGTCCGAACGCGCCCGCAAGCGAGCGTGTGAATAATCCGGCCCCCGAATACAGTTCCATTGCCGCACTGCCCTGGCCAGCCAGACGGCGTACAGCATCGGACAGGACCTGCGCACCGCGTACATGCGTCTGCCAGAAGCCCGAGGGACGGACGTTGAACGGTTCGGGATCGGGCTCCACGACCCACCGCAACTTTTCGCGGTCCAGTGGCTTGCCCTGCCCGTCGTACGTTCCCGACGGCGTCACCACGGCGATGTCACCGCCCGTTGAGGCGACTGCTCGCACACGATCACGCGGCCCCCACGCGGTCAGCCACCGTGAATCGTTCCCGTCAAACAGGCCGATCTCGCATAGTGCGTCTACGGCCAGCGGCATTGACTCTAATGCAACGACCTGGTTCGACCGGTAGCGCGACATGCCCAGCCTACCGTCCTTGTCAGCCACCAGCTCGATGCGTGTTCGCCTGTGCAGCAGTAAGTCGTCCGGATCCTCATCGCCCGGGCACGCCTGCACGTGGACGCCTCCGATCGAGTCGACGGCTTGTGCCAGGCCCTCTCCCCCGACGCGCCGGATCTGTCCACGCAGCACGTCTTCCTTCCAGGTGCGCTGGGCTGCGGGACGCACATGGCACAGTTCGGCTCCACCGATCTTTTCGCGAGCAGCCTGCGGCCATGCCGGCTCGACACGGTCAGGGCTTGCCTCGAGCACCTCGATTACATTGGCCCATGCAAGGCGCTTGCGGGTGGCACTCACACGTGCCACGACTTTCTCACCGGGCAGCCCATGTCGCACGAAAACGACGCGACCGTCGTCGTCTCGGGCGACGCATGCTCCACCGTGTGCAGGTTCTCCCAGCGTGAGCGTCAATTCTTCGCGATTACGAGGCGGAGTCATGAGGACCTTTCTGACGTGAACGGAACGGGTCGTTAATCAGCTGGCGTTTGATGGGCTGCTCACCCTCCACCTGGCTGTCTTCCCCAAGTTTCCATGGTACAAGAGTGAGGACTACGCCCGGAATCCGCAGCAGTGCCTGACGCAACCTCAGTGCCGTCTGATTGTGCAGCACATTTTCCCACCAGTGCGACACGAGGAACTGCGGCACGTACACAACCACCATTTCGCGAGGTGACCGGCGTCGCTGGGAACGCACGTGCTGGACGATGACCTGCGTGATATCCCGGTAAGGTGCTGACAGAATCGTCAGCGGGATCGGCAGGCCGGAGGCCCGCCACTGCCGGATGATCCGTTCTTCTTCAGCTTGGTCGGCAACCACACTCACCAGTTGCAGTGACGAGGGCGCCGTCGCGCGGGCAGTGGCAATTGCCCGCATCGTCACTCTGCTCATTGACGACACCAGCACTAATGCGTGCACGCGCGACGGAAGTGCGCGCCGAGTCGAGTAGTCCTCCACGCGCAGCTGCGTCGCAACGGTGTCGTAGTGATGGCGAATGGCACGTTGAGTCAGGAACACCAGCCCCATTAGCAGCAATGTGATCCACGCACCGCGGGTAAATTTCGTCACGAGTACGACGATCAGCACCGTTCCCGTCAGCACGAATCCGATCATGTTGACTAGCCGCGAGCGCAGCAGGGAGGCCCGCGAGTCGGCGCGCTGAGGATTGCGCAGTTTCGCATTCCAGTGGCGGATCATGCCCACCTGGCTGAGCGTGAAAGAGATGAACACGCCGACGATGTAGAGCTGGATCAGGTGGGTAACCTGCGCATCAAACGCGATGATCAGGACGATTGCTGCGGCCGACAAGGCAACGATGCCATTTGAGAATGTCAGCCGGTCTCCACGGCGGTACAGCTGACGCGGCAGGAACGAGTCGCGTGACAGTACCGAGGCCAAGGTTGGAAAACCGTTAAACGCCGTGTTGGCTGCCAGCACCAAAATCAATCCGGTCACAATCGTGATCAGGTAAAACAGGATCGATCCGTGTCCGAATACTGCTGAAGACAACTGGCCGATCACCGGGTCGAGCCTGACATCGCCTGCTGGCGCCCCGTTCAGACTCAGTTGTGTGGCCGGATCCTCCACGATTCTCACGCCGGTCGCCCTCGCCAATACGAGAATTGAAATCAGCATGGTGGCAGCGATCCCGCCGAGCATCGCGAGAGTTGTCGCCGCGTTACGGGACTTGGGGCGCTGGAATGAGGGCACGCCGTTGGAGATCGCTTCGACTCCGGTCAGCGCTGCGCAGCCCGAGGAAAATGCGCGCATCACCAGCAGCGCTCCGCCCAGTCCGACCAGGCCCGATACGTGAGAGGCCTGCGGGACAAGGTCATACATTGCCGAGGGTGCCTGACCGAGGTGGCCTGTGACCAGTTTGACCATGCCGACCGCGATGAGAATACCAATTGAAGCCATGTAAATGTATGTCGGAATAGCGAAAGCTGAACCTGCCTCGCGCATACCGCGCAGATTCAACAGGCACAGCACGATGACAACGGCCACTGCGATCGGCACTTCCTGGCCTGCCAGCTGTGGGATTGCGGCGGTCACGTAGCGCGCCCCTGAGGAGATCGACACCGCCACCGTCAGCACGTAGTCCACCAGCAACGCAGATGCGACGACCAGTCCCCACGACGGTCCGAGGTTCTTGGTCACGACTTCATAGTCTCCGCCGCCTGACGGGTAGGCGTGTACGGTCTGGCGGTAGGACAGCACGACGACCAGCAGCACTACCGCCACTGCCAGCCCCACCCACACGGATTGGGTTACTGCAACTCCTCCGGCGATTGCCAGGGTAAGCAGAACTTCATCTGGCGCGTAAGCGACGGATGAAAGCGCATCAGATGCGAAGATCGGCAATGCGATCCGTTTGGGCAATAACTGGTGCCCCATGGCGTCTGAACGCATGGGTCGCCCAATCAGTACGCGCTTGGCGCGAGAAAAAGCCTCCAACACGATGGTCTAGCCTACTACCCTTTCGACAGGAAAACCGAGTACCTTTGAACCTGTGCATTTCGTAATTATGGGATGTGGCCGGGTCGGCGCGTCGATCGCCTCGACACTTGATGAACAGGGCCATTCAGTTGCCGTCATTGATATGAACGCTCAGGCTTTCAGACGCCTGTCATCCGACTTTTCCGGTCGGCGTGTGACAGGCGTCGGCATGGATCGCGATGCTCTGCGTCAGGCGGGCATCAAGGATGCGTACGCTTTCGCCGCGGTCTCCAATGGCGACAATTCAAACATCATTGCGGCCCGAGTAGCTCGCACGACTTTCCATGTTGAGCGCGTGGTCGCACGCATCTACGACCCCTCGCGAGCCGCGGTGTATGAGCGCTTAGGCATCCCCACGGTAGCAGCGGTTCGCCGCACGTCCGAGGCTGTTCTGCGCTGGATGATGCCGCCAAATGCGCACGTGACCTGGACGCACTCGACCGGCTTGGTGTCGCTCGTGAACGTTATCCCAGACCCGTCGTGGACCTCCGTTCCGCTGCCAGTCGTTGAGGAACTGACCGGCGAGCGACTCGCCTTTGTGTCTCGGTTGGGCGTGATCCAGCCTGCGCGCAACGACCTCGTCGTTCAGGAACATGATGAGCTGATTTTCGCCGTGTCAGGCACAGATTCGCTTGCGCTGCGCAATGTGCTCACCTCTGCACCGAGATTGGAGAACTAGATGAAAATCGTGATTGCCGGTGCTGGCTCAGTGGGACGCTTCGTCGCCCTCGAACTTCTGGATCATGGCCACGAGGTCACCCTGATCGACAACAATCCTGACCAGATGCGTGTGGCAACTGTGGCTGATGCGGACTGGGTGCTGGCCGATGCGTGCTCACCGGACGTCCTCGCCGACGCGGGAGTGCGAGAAACCGATGTCCTGGTTGCCGCAACGGGCGACGACAAGGCGAACCTGGTGATCTCCCTGCTCGCGAAGACCGAGTTCGGCGTGCCGCGCGTGGTGGCCCGTATTAATCACCCGCGCAATGAATGGCTCTTCAACGAGGCGTGGGGTGTTGACGTGCCGGTGTCCACGCCGCGCATCATGACCGCCCTGGTTGAGGAAGCTGTTTCCGAGGGCGCTCCCATCCCGCTGTTTACGTTCAACAAGGCCAATGTTGCAATGTATGCGATTGTCCTTCCGGAGGATTCGCCCCTGGTGGGCGAGCGAATCGGTCAGGTTGACTTCCCTGCAGGAACGGTCCTGGCGGCGTTACTGCGCGACCAGATTCCTGTGAATCCACAACCTGACGACGTGTTCGAATCAGGCGATGAACTGTTGATGCTGGTGCCCGAAAAGCGCGGGAAACACTTGGAGCATTTGGGGACGCTGGTCAATGGCGTTGTGCCGGAGACCGGACAGGCTGATGCTCCAAACACCACAGCTTAATGTGAGGTACATCACTTTCATGGGCTGCTTGTGAGCCTGTGGATGGAACGCAGATGCCCGTGCCCACTGCCACAATAGAACACATGTTCGACATTGCGGTAAGTGCAGGAGATTGTGACACTCCTGAGGCCACGGCTCGTGAGCTGGTCAACGCTGCCCGCGACGCGGATCGTGCGGTGCGTGTGGCGCAGGCTCGGCGTGCCCAGATGGTTGTCCGCGCTGTTCTTGCCGTGAGTGAAGCTGTTGAAGGCGAACAGGACCTGGTGCAGCGAGCCGGTGAGGGCGTGCCTCGAATTGCCGAATTCGCACACCTTGAGCTATCTGCTGCGTTAGGGCTGTCCCCTGCCAAAATGCTCGATGAAATGGGAGCCTTACTTGACCTGAGTTTTAGACTGCCGTGCCTGTGGCAGCAAGTTGTCGCTGCAGAAGTTCCCGTGTGGAAAGCGATGACGGTCGCTGAACGCACGACGCTGCTCAGTCAGGCTGACTGCCGTCAGATTGACTGCTTCCTCGGGGCTATTGCTGCCTGGTCTCAGGCGCGCATCTGTCGACATGTTGACAACCTCATCGCCCGTATTAATCCCGATGAATTCGACGCGCAATGCGCGCGAGCGCAGTCCACGCGCCGCGTTCAGATCACGCATGAAGAATCCAGTTCCATCGCCTCTGTCGATGCCACACTCAGTGCGACTGACGCGATTGCACTGGACAATACGATCACGCGTTTAGCTGGATTGCTCGCAGATGCTGACGAACTCAGCATCGATGAACGACGCTCACAGGCGTTGGGTATCCTCGCAACGCCGCACTACGCGGCCAGGCTTCTGGACGAAGGATCCGCTTCGCGCTCACTCCAGCCTGCTGCCACTGTGATCGTCCACGTTGATGACTCCCCCGTCGCGCAGATTGACGGGCACGGCAGTGTCGGGCTGAAACAGCTGCGGCAGATGTTTGCTCACACTCGCGTCACGATCCGGCCCGTTCTTGATCCGCGGGCTCTCACGCCGATTGATCGCCATGATCCGTCTGGCGATATGCGACTGGCGCTCCAGACGCGCGAACCCTATGAAGTCTTCCCGTATTCGAATGTTCGCTCGCGAAGCTGCGATATCGACCATACCCAGGCGTTCGATCCAGATGGGCTATCCGGGCAGACGCGCCTTGACAACCTCGGTCCACTCTCGCGAAGCGTTCACCGCGCAAAAACACACGCCCACTGGAGGCTTGAGCAGGTCGCTACGGGGATTTATGAGTGGCACTCACCTCTGGGGTTCATCTACACCGTTGTCAACGGTCGAACGTTCTTCCACCGACGCGAGTGAGACGAAGGGCCTCAGCGTCATCCACGTAATCCAACATGCCACGGCGAACAGCGGCAATCCAAGTACGAGTTTCGCGACCCCCAGTGCAGCAATCTGACCTGCCCACCACAGGGGCACCTGCACTGCGAAGCGAATGAAGAACAGTGCGAACCACACCCACGTGAGCGTGGTGCATACACGGCGCGGCACTGCGCCTTTTTCCCAGAACATGTTCAACACAAGTTCGACCGCAGGACGCCGGAGCACGATCGACACGAGCAACGCCACACTCAGAACCGCTGCCGTGACGATACCCACGATGAAGAAATCCTGCCCTCGACCGGAGAACACCACCCACACGCACGACAGTGCAACGCCGATGGCACCCGACAGTGCCTGGGTGATCTGCTGGCCGGACACCAGGCGTGCAACGACGAAGAGGCCCGCGAGAATACCGGAGGCGATCAGCGGCCACGTCAGTTCGTGGGTCGCGATATACGTCGTGACAAAAACGATGATCGGAGCGACCGATTCAACGATACCCCGCCAGCCGCCCAACGCCGACCAGACAGAAAATTCCTCGTCCTGAAGCGAATCAACAACTCTCACGAATGTTCTCCAGCCAGCAGGCGGTACAGCGGGTCAGAAATCACGTAGATTCCGTGATCAACACCTACAGTTCCTTCGATTTCCACGTGGTGCCCCACGCGCAGGCCAGGGATCTCACACCGACCCAGCCACCTGATCACGATTGAACCGGTCCCGTCGAACAACGTCGCATCGAGCTGATCAGGACCCTCCTGCGGATACAGCGTCACCGATCTCAGAACACCCGAAATAACCACCTTTTCACGCGGACGCACGTCCTTGATCGGCACAGTGCCTCGCGAACGCTGAGAGCGCTGCTCATCATCGGCCTCAGTCGCTTCAGGGGTCGAAAAATGCCACGCGTCGCTCAATCTATGCCACCACGAGCGCTTCGGGAAAACCTCGCTCGGGTCACTCATTGCGGCACAATCGGCGCTTGAACGGCATTGTCAGGAACATGCATCGGCAGCAGGTCAAGGCGCGCGCGGGGACGGTCATCACGCTCAACCACGAGGCGATCAATCACCTTCTCAATTCCTTCGCCCGCTTCGCTTGACTGAGCTGCAGGCCCCAACACATCAATGCGCGCAAACCAGCGCGGACCCTCACGGCCAATGATGCGCATCCGTGACGTCGCTTTTGAACCATCCGGCAAGGTCACCGGCATGTCAGCCAGCAGCTCGGCGCCATAGCGCGTCTCAGCGTCCTCCACGCTGGCGCCGTTGGATGTCAGCGATTCACGAATCTCTTCGCGCACCTCGTCCCACACTCCACCGGAACGCGGAGCGGCGGCGATTGAAATCTGCAGGCCCGAATTGCCCAGCACGATCAACACGCGCAACACGGTGCGCTTGTCGTCAGCCAGCTGCGTGCGCAGCTGCATGCCCTTGATCGCCGGAATCTTCAGCGCACCCAGGTCGACATACCCTTGGGAGACGTCCACGTCCTCGGCAGTGCGCGGACCTGGCTCATCCCAGATCTCCGCGTCATCACCGGCCTGCCGCTTGTCCTGTGACTCGTCGTGTGCGTGCTGTTCGACCTGCTCTTCATCATCGCGACGTCGACGTTTCAACCAGCCCATAGCTACCCAGCACACTCCGTGCACACAGGCTGACCGTTGTCATCAACATAAGCCAGCTGCGATGCGTGATGGACCAGGAAGCAGCTCGTACACGTGAACTCATCATCCTGGCGAGGAACCACATGCACAGTCAGTTCTTCTTTCGACAGGTCGGCGCCCGGCAGCTCAAAATTCTCCGCCGCCTCGTTTTCGTCCTCGTCTACCTCATTCGAACCGGCGTCCTTGCGGCGAGCCTTCAATTCTTCGATGGAATCTTCCGCCACATCGTCGTCGTTTTTACGTGGGGCATCGTAGTCAGTTGCCACGGTTCCTCCTCCTCGCACAGCCTGCGGGTCAAATCTTGCTCAGCGCAGGGATAGTAACACTCATTGCGCTTCTGCGCATTATGGCGTCCATACTGACACTGTTTTATTCCGATCGTTTACTAGACACGCGCGCCAAGCGCCACCGATCTTCACTCTTCTTTGAGACGATTTCAATCAGATGTATTCGGGAGGTTTTCATGATCGATCTTGAGCTGCTCGGTGTCGGCAGTGACAATGAATCGCTGATTTTCACCGACGCAGACGGTGAACGTTACCGCGTGGCAGTCACTGACGAATTGCGCGCGTCAGTTCGCCGTGGACGTCCCCGAGTTGAACCCATCCAATCCAGGGCTCTGCGTCCGCGTGACATTCAGGCACTCCTGCGCTCAGGCATGTCAGCATCAGAAATCGCCACTGAATACGATACGGATATCGCGCTGATTGAGCGTTTCGAAGCACCGATCGACGCAGAAAAAGCGTGGGCCATTCAGCGTGCACGCGAATCGCATGTGGGTGGCGAAAAGGATTCACCTCTGATGGGTGACCTCGTTGTCGACCGCTTGGCGGCTCGCGGAGTGGATCCCGAATCAATCATCTGGTCAGCCAGGCGTGAGCAGGACGGCCCGTGGGAAGTCTTCGTGACGTTCATTCAGGGCGCAGCCGAACACGCCGCACATTGGCGCATGGATCATTCCGAATCCAGCGCGGAAGCAATCGATCAGGAAGCCCGGTGGCTCACCGAGAACGCCACTCCATCTTCCCCTGTCTCTGCTGTCTTCACTCCCCTGCATCCCGAAGATGACAGCGAGCCGGCTCCCACGCCGGTCAATGACGAGCTGCTCGACCAGCTCAACGCTCAGCGCGGCAAGCGTCAGGAAATTGTGATCGACGGTGAAGGTGACGACACTGAGGATCCAGATGAGCGCGTCCAGCGCGATTCACTGTCAGCGCGCATTTACTCCCTGGCTCGCTCACGCACGCACACGACAGAACCCGAACCGATGGAGACCGGAGTGATCGACCCCCACGATGATGACATCGTGACCGAAACACCCGAAGAAGAGGCACCCTCGACGGCGCCGGGGACCTCCCGGGATCTGTGGAGTTCCGTGATGGCAACGCCCACCGCCGAACAGCCCGACGAGCCGGAAACCTCGGCGCTTCCCGGCATGGAAGACCTTGAGCCCAAGGCTGAAGCACCAAAGAAAAACACGCGTCGCCGCTCGGTACCCAGTTGGGATGAGATCGTTTTCGGCTCAAAATCCTAAGCGAGGCGCACGACCGGCACCATCATTTCAGCCTCGGTCATTGACCCATGCACCCCGATCAGCGCCATTGCGCCCTCACTTTGCACACGAGAATCCACGATGCCGTACCTGCCGCGCGACATCACCATCGCATCACCGACAACCTGCACGCCTGGCCCCTCACCTATCACGCCTGGTAACGCGTCCGCCGGCACGATCCAGGCACGCTCACCCAGATACTCCTCCCACCGGACGAGGACTTCCGCGGCTCGACCCGGCTGCGCGTGCAGGTGAACCGAGCGTGTTTCACCCGTGATCAGCTCGACCCCCTCGCGCAATTCAGGCGTGTGCGCCACGTCGATCAGATCATCGGGGTGCACATCCACCATTCCGTGATCAGCGGTGAGCATCACGGCGATTCGATCGGCCGAACGCATATGAGAAATGCGCGTCAGCAGATGCCCGATACCCGCATCGAACTCTTCAAGCGCGCGGCGCCACTGCTCGGAATTGACGCCATGCCTGTGGCCCTCGTGGTCGATATCTGACCAGTAGAAATAGACGATGTGGGTGCCTGCCTGCAGTTCGCACATTGCAGCGTCAATGCGCTCCTGCATCGATACCGCGCCCACATGACGCGCCCCGCGCAACGCGGCCAGAGTCAGACCTGAGCCGGCAAAGCTCGGAGGTGAAATCACAGCTGAGGACACTGAGCGATCTGCCAGGCGCTCGAAATGGGTGGGTACTTCCTGCCAGACTGTCGGATCCGGTCCGTTCTCGAAGGCCAGCAGATTCATTGCCCTGCCCCGATACGCCACCGAGTATCCCACCATACGCGTGGCGCCAGGGAGCGCTCCCGTCGCGAATGAGGTGATCGCTGCGGCTGTTGTCGAGGGAACAGTGGTGAAAGCCTGCTCGATCTCATCGCGGTATCCGCGCAGCACGCTCGCATGGCCGAAGTGATCCGCCAGCGGCACCGCCCCCAGACCATCAGCCAGGATCACCACCATCTGCTCATACGACCGTCCCACACCGTCGATCCACCGGCCCAAGACGTCAGTGATGCGCAGATCGCTCGGACCAGGCAGGTGCGGGTCGCCCTCGTTAATGCGCATGATTCTCCTTGATGACCTGGAGTGTCGCGTCGACGAATCGTTCAGCATTGGCGAGGGCGGCCTCGCCATCAGCGGCGGCCGAAAAACGCATCGAGAAATCCTCCGGGAAGGTGTGGACGGTGAAGCCGTGGTCAGCGGTGCACTGCGGGTCATCGCACTGGTTGAGCTCCACTTCACCGCGACGCTGGCTGCCGCAGTTGATCGCCATGGTCAGCTCGCTCAGCTGACTGCCGCCATCATGGATCGCGTCGGTTACAACCTCAGTGAGTGAAGCTCCGTGGATGCGAGTGGTCGGGGTGATGATCGTGTTCGTCATGGCGCCACCCCGGTCCAGTTCGTCAACGTGGATCTGGATCAACGTGGTCGGTGTCAGAACGGCAACCGTGAGGTGGCGGAACATGCTGGAACGGTCAAACGCCGCCTCCAGCTGAGACACCATAGCCAGCGGTTCTTCGTCGCCGAGAACGCGATCCAAGGCGCGTATCACGAGGGACGGATAGAAGCCGTGCTGCCGGATTGAAGCGTGTGTGTCCATTCTCCAATTGTGCCTTGTTGCGGCGTGGGAAGCGTCTTTCCACAGGTGGTTCGCGGCACAATGCGAACATGCGACGCACGACCACGCCTCGTTTGGAGGACTTTGAAGAATCCATCTCTGAGATTGATGTCTCCGAAGAAATGCGGGGGTCGTTCCTCGAATACGCGTACTCGGTGATCTATGCGCGCGCACTGCCTGATGCCCGTGACGGACTCAAGCCCGTCCAGCGACGCATTCTGTACCAGATGGAACAGATGGGACTGCGGCCCGACAAGGGCCATGTCAAGTCTCAGCGCGTTGTGGGTGAAGTGATGGGTAAGCTCCACCCGCACGGAGATTCCGCTATCTACGACGCGCTGGTGCGTCTGGCGCAGTCGTTTAACCTGCGGGTTCCCCTCGTCGATGGTCACGGTAACTTCGGTTCACTCGATGACGGGCCGGCAGCCCCTCGATACACCGAAGCACGCCTGGCTCCTGCCGCGCTGGATCTGACGGCAGGCCTGGACGAGGACACCGTTGACTTCGTTCCCAACTATGACAACCAGTTCATGCAGCCGGACGTATTGCCCGCCGGTTTCCCACAGCTGCTTGTCAATGGCTCGTCCGGCATTGCCGTCGGCATGGCGACCAACATTGCACCGCACAATCTGGGTGAAGCTGTCGCCGCGTGCATCTACCTGCTCGACAATCCGGATGCCACCGTCGATGACCTGATGCGCTACGTGCCCGGACCGGACTTGCCTGAAGGCGGCGTCATTGTAGGGTTGGACGGAATCCGCGAAGCCTACGAGACCGGTCGCGGATCTTTTAAGACCCGCGCGAAAGTGTCGATTGAACGTGTCACTGCCCGCAAGCGCGGACTGGTGATCACGGAGCTGCCCTACATGGTCGGCCCTGAACGCGTCATGGAGAAAATCAAGGACAGCGTTTCCTCTGGCAAACTCAAGGGAATTTCCGCGGTTCAAAACCTCACGGATCGCCACCACGGCTTGCGTCTGGTCGTTGAAATCAAAAATGGTTTCAACCCCGAGGCCGTCCTCATGCAACTGTACAAGCGCACGCCCCTGGAAGAATCGTTCGCTGTCAACGCCGTCGCACTGGTTCACGGGCAGCCGCAGACAATGTCGCTCAAGGCAATGCTGCAGGTCTTTATCGACCATCGCATCGAGGTCACCACGCGTCGCAGCCGCTTCCGCGTGGGCAAATGGCAAGAGCGCCTGCACCTGGTTGAAGGCCTGCTGATCGCGATCGCCGATATTGATGACGTTATCGCCATTATCCGTTCATCCGACGACGTCGACTCAGCGCGCCAGCGCCTCATGATGGCCTTTGATCTGAGTGAAGCGCAGGCCAATTACATTCTGGAATTGCGCCTGCGACGCCTGACGAAATTCTCGCGCATCGAACTGGAAGCTGAGCGGGATGACTTGCGCGCGAAAATCGCTGAACTCGAAGAAGTCCTCGGCTCCGATGAGCTGCTGCGCGACATGGTCAAATCAGATCTGCAGGAAGTGTCCGCCCGCCTGAGCACTCCTCGGCGCACATTACTGCTCGCATCGGCCGGCGAGGGCGACACCGTTTTGGCCGCATCTGCTCCGCAGAGTGGATCATCATCTGCCCCTGCTCTTGAGATACCGGACGAGCCGTGCGTGGTGGTGCTGACGGCAACTGGCGGACTGGCCCGGGTGGAGGGCGGTGACGTGCTCGAACGCGGCGCGCGTGCCAATTTCGATGGCTGGAAGATGCAGATCCCGACGACCACCCGCTCACAGGTGGCCGTGGTGATGAGCGATGGTGTTGCGCACCGCATCGATGTCGTGGACTTGCCTGGACTGCCGCGCTTTGACACCGGCTTGTCCTTCGCTGCGGCAACACCTGCCGGACTGCTTGTGCACTCTGAAGAAACGGCCGTTGGGCTGATCGATCCGACCGGCGACGCAATCATGGCGATGGGCACGGCGCACGGCGTGGTCAAGCGTCTGCGCCCTGACGTGCTGCAACGCGATTCGTGGGAGGTTATTTCGCTGGACGAGGGCGACCACCTGGTTGGCTTCGATGTGTGCGACGACTCAGACGAAATCGCATTCGTCACCTCAGATGCTCACTTGCTGCGCATCGATGCGTCGAAGGTACGTCCGCAGGGACGAACCGGCGGTGGTGTTGCTGGCATCAAGCTGGCAGCAGATGCCGAGGTGATCGGCTTATGGGTCGTTGCTGATCCGAGTGAAGCGTGCGTGGTCACGGTTGCGGGAGCTGAAGGCGCACTGCCCGGCACCGGTCAGACAACCGTCAAAGTCAGCCCCTTTGAGGTCTTCCCGATGAAGGGCCGCGGCACGCAAGGCGTTCGCGCGCACCGTTTCCTGCGTGGAGAAGCACGCTTGGACACTGCGTGGGTCGGGCCTCGCCCGCCTCGGGCAGCTTCAGCGAACGGTCAGCCCACGGACCTGCCCGAGCTTGATGAGCGTCGCGACGGCTCCGGCCAGCCCATCAAGCACGCGATCGCAACAATCGGTTAGACATCCAAGGCGTACAGCCGAGATTCGCCCACCACGTGAAAACCAAGCCCGTCGTAGACGGCCAGTGCTCCTGAGTGGTTAGCCGATCCCAGTCCGGCTCCCGTCTTATCCATGTCGTCGTCTTTTTGCGCACGCATGGAGGCAATGATCAACGCCTCGACAACGCCGGCATTACGCCACTTTTCGAGCACGCCCATCTGGTCGATGTACCCTTCTGACCATCCCAGTGCCGCCCAGTCCTGTTCGTAGCGCGAGGCCAACAGGAAACCCGCCACCTGCGGGCGGTCACCTGAACGGTCGAGGGCGACAAACGACCACTGCGGCGCGAACGCGGTGCGCCCCATCAGCCACTGCTCCATTGACTGAGGGGGCCTCCCCCATTCCTGGTCAGCCAGACGGTTAGCGGCACGGCGAACCGGGTCCTCCCACATGTCATCCCACGGGGCGACCTGCAGGTAGGCGTTCAACTCCGGCATCTGCGGCACTGATTCCAAATCTGCGCGCAGTTCAAAATACGTGTTCGACCAGTGGTAGTCGAGTTCACGCAGGTGTTCCTCGAGTTCCTCGTGCCCCATATCCACGTGCGTCACGATACGACCGATGACATCACTGTCAGGCGTGTCCATGCCGGTTTCGACGTGCGGAACATGAACTCCCACGGGTTCATCGTCCGGTAATTCCTTGCGCTCCGCGAGGACACGGAGTATCTCGGTCGAGGTGCGGGTTTGCCATTCGATGAGCGAGCGGCCAATGCCTCGGCGGCGAAAATCCGGGTGAACGCCGCCCTGGCACACGCACTCAGGCACACCCACGAAACGCGTGGTGATAATCGAGAATGCGACATACGTGCCTGTCTCATTGAGCTCGCCAATGACGCCACGCCACTTGGACATGTTGGACAGCAACTCGACAATTTCGTCGAGGCTTGTGCGGTATGGAGGATCGTCGACACGCTCAATGCATGCAATCAGATCGGCCAGTGCGACAGCATGATCAGGCGTGAGAGCTCTCCATGTCACGATATCCGAGTCGCGCTCAACCACTGCTGCCTCCTTCTGATCTAGTGCTCAATCGCATACACAACTTCCGCTCGCTCGTCCACGAACCCGTAATGCTCGTAGATCTCGTGAGCATGTGACGCGTTGTGTGTGTCCACATCCAGACCGAAACGCGTCATCCCCGCGCGGGACGCCGCCACGATCGCGGTGCGCAGCAGCAAGCCCGCCAAACCGTGCCCGCGGTGGTCCGGGTTGACCCCTAACAGTGTCGCATACGCTTCCTTGCGTCCCTCCAGGACCCATCTCAGATCAGGCCTGCCAACAGTCAGATAGCCTGCAAGTTCACCGGAAGGGGAAAGCGCCAGGCATGACCATGACGGAACCAGTTCATCCATTGCCTCGTTCCACCACTGCTCGCGAAAATGCGGCCAGAAGTGAGCGGTAAAGACATCCATGTGGAGCGCTTTGACCTGTTCGGTCGGCACCGAGCCCCACGGAACAATCGTGTAGCCGTCGCGCGGGGTGGGCAGCTGCTCGGAGCCTTCAAGCTCGCGGTACATAAGCTGGAATGTGCGGCAGGCGTAATAGCCTGCGGCGATGTAGAGCCTACGGCGATCCGTCATATGCGAATCGACACCGTTGGCGATGTAGGCGGGCGCATCCGAATCGGCCCCGAAGTGTTCGACCAGCATCTGGCGGGCACGTGCGTCCTGCCAGTACAACAGTGAGCGGCCGATGCCTCGCCCTCGCCAATGCGGATGAACGAACGCGTTGACGATGGCTGTGGCCACGCCGTCGAGGTTACCCATGACACGAACAGATGCAATGGCAACAATCGTGCGCTGCGCATCCAATCCGACGATGACGTCCAGCCAGTCGGTTTCCGTGCAGCCGGCGATCATATCCGCAACGTCGCGAAGCGACGTGCGGTGGATGGCATGGTCATGATCTTCGATTTCGAGGATCAGTCGGTACACGGCGGGACCGTCCTGAGGAAGAATCGAACGCCATCGAAGTCCCAGGTGAGGACCCGGGTAAGAAGCCTGTGCAGGTGGACAGACTCGATCAGCCAAACCAGTCATATCTCTACTTTACCGAGACTTCAGTCCTATTCAGAATCGGATGAGCTGGCTCACGCGTCAATTCGCTCACGATCAACCTGATGTGCACCCTCGACGATGAAGTCACGCCGCGGGGCGACCACCGACCCCATGAGCAATTCGAACACGTCCTCAGCTTCACGCAATGCCTCTTCGTCGGCCAGCGTGACACGTCGAAGAGAACGGTGACGCGGATCCATCGTGGTTTCAGCCAACTGGTCAGCATCCATCTCGCCCAGGCCCTTGTAACGCTGAATAGGTTCCTTCCATGTGCGCCGTACTTTCCTGAGCTCACGCAGTGTGCTGTGCAGTTCCTCTTCGGAATAGGTGTACACGTAATCTCGTGGCTTCTTGCCGTGTGCGGGCAGCTCGATGCGATGCAGCGGCGGCACGGCCGCGTACACTCGCCCGCTTTCCACCATCGGACGCATATAGCGGAAAAAGAGCGTCAGGAGCAGCGTGCGGATGTGCGCGCCATCGACGTCCGCATCCGTCATGAGGATGACTTTGCCGTACCGTGCTTGGTCAATGTCGAATGTGCGGCCGGAGCCAGCACCGATGACCTGGATAATGTTCGCGCATTCAGCATTGGAGAGCATCTCAGCAGTCGATGCTTTCTGCGTGTTGAGGATCTTGCCACGAATGGGGAACAGTGCCTGGAAGCGTGAATCTCGCGCCGCTTTCGCGGTGCCCAGTGCCGAGTCGCCCTCGACGATGAACAGTTCGCAGTGCTCGACATCTTCGGAGCGGCAGTCTGCCAGCTTGGCAGGCAGGGACGATGTTTCAAGAGCGTTCTTGCGCCGCGAAATTTCCTTGTGAACACGCGCCGACACGCGCGCCTTCATCTCACCCACGACTTTCTCAGCCAGAGCCTGCACCTGTTGCTTCACGTCGCGCTTACTGGATTTCAACGTGGATTCCAGAGCGTCGGTCACCACGCGGTTGACGACGGTGCGGATCTGCGGAGTACCCAAAACTTCCTTGGTCTGGCCTTCAAATTGCGGCTCGGGGAATCGCACAGTCACCACAGCGGTCAGCCCCGCCATGACATCGTCCTTCTCCAGGCGACCGTCCTTGGCCGTCACTTTCAGGCGGCGCGCGTTCTTCTCAACGTGGGCGCGCATCACTTTCAACAGTGCCTGGTCGAAACCGGCCAGATGAGTGCCGCCTTTCGGTGTGGCAATAATGTTGACGAAAGACTGCACCTGAGTGTCGTAGCCAATTCCCCACCTCAATGCGCAATCCACCTGGCAGGTGCGCTCCACTTCGACAGGTGCGAGGTGTCCGGTGTCAGGATCGAGTTGCTGGACGGTTTCGTTATAGGTTCCCTCGCCGGTGACATGCCACGTTGCGGTGACAGGCCCGTCGGTGGAAAGCCAGTCAACGAAGTCGACGACGCCGCCGTCAAAACGGAATTCTTCGTGCAGCGGTTCGCCGTCCTCGTTAGTGGTGCGCTCATCCCAGCAGGCGATCGTCAGGCCGGGAACGAGGAACGCGGTCTGGCGTGCGCGGGCAATCAGGTTGTCCCACGAAAAGCCTTCAGAGGAAGGAAAGATCTGAAAATCTGCCCAGAAACGCACGCGCGTGCCTGTCACACCGCGCTTGACTTTACCGACAGTTTGCAGGCGCGAGGATTGCGTATAGGGGCTGAACGGTGAGTTCGGGGTGCGCTGGCGCGAATCATCAAACTCCCCTGGTTCGCCGCGTCTGAAGCACATCTGATAGGTCTTCGAGGAGCGGTCGACCTGCACATCCATACGTGCGGATAAGGCGTTGACGACAGATGCGCCCACGCCGTGCAAACCGCCGGACGAGGCGTAGGAGCCGCCGCCGAACTTACCGCCTGCGTGCAGCTTCGTGTACACCACTTCCACACCGGACAAGCCAACTGATGGAACCGTGTCGACAGGGACGCCTCGACCATTGTCGTGGACAGATGCGGAATGATCCGGGTGCAAGCGCACTTCGATGCGGTCACAGTACCCTTCAAGCGCTTCATCGACTGCGTTATCGATGATTTCCCACAGGCAGTGCATCAACCCCCTGTGATCGGTGGATCCGATATACATGCCGGGGCGTTTGCGCACAGCTTCCAGCCCCTCCAGGACTGACAGGTGCCGTGCGGAATAGGTTGAAGCGTCTGAACTCACCACCCTATTTTAGGGTGCAGCACCGCAAGCTCCTGGATTGCACCGCCGAGATTGTGCCACTGGCGAAAGAAGATGCACGGCGAGCGACCGGTGTGCTGTGATGGAACCATGAACGCAGCGACACTGACACGACCAGACACGACGGAACCGACATTGCGCGCAGTAGACCGATGCGACGCATGCGGCGCCCGTGCATGGGTGCGCGTCACTATGGCCTCAGGGCCACTCCTGTTCTGCGCACACCACGCTCGCCTTCACATGGACGCCCTGCGGGATTCCGCACTGCGCATCGACGACGAGCGCCACCTGATGGATCAGTCCAAGTAATCGCGCAGAACCTGCGACCGTGACGGGTGGCGCAGCTTGGACATCGTCTTGGATTCGATCTGACGGATACGTTCACGCGTCACGCCGTACACCTTACCGATTTCGTCCAGAGTCTTCGGCTGGCCGTCACCCAGTCCGAAGCGCATCGACACGACGCCAGCTTCACGCTCCGACAACGTATCGAGGACGCGGTGGAGCTGTTCCTGCAGCAGCGTGAAGGAAACGGCATCGGCTGGAACGACCGCTTCGGAGTCTTCAATGAGGTCTCCGAATTCTGAGTCGCCATCTTCACCCAAAGGCGTGTGCAGTGAAATCGGCTCACGACCGTACTTCTGAACCTCGACAACCTTCTCCGGCGTCATATCCAGCTCTTTGGCCAATTCTTCCGGGGTAGGTTCGCGGCCCAGATCCTGCAGCATCTGACGCTGAACGCGGGCCAGCTTGTTGATGACTTCCACCATGTGAACCGGGATGCGGATCGTGCGCGCCTGGTCAGCCATCGCTCGGGTAATAGCCTGACGGATCCACCACGTGGCATACGTGGAGAACTTATAGCCCTTCGTGTAATCGAACTTCTCGACCGCACGGATCAGACCGAGGTTTCCTTCCTGGATCAGATCTAGGAACTGCATCCCACGGCCCGTGTATCGTTTGGCCAGTGAGACCACCAGACGCAAATTAGCTTCCAGCAGGTGGTTCTTGGCGTTCTGGCCGTCCTGTGCAATGAAGTGGAGCTCACGACGCGCCTTCGACGTCATCGTGTCCGACTCGTTCTTGAGCTTGTATTCGGCGTACAGGCCGGCTTCAATGCGCCGCGCCAGGTCCACCTCCTGCTCCGCGTTCAGCAGGGAGACTTTACCGATCTGCTTGAGGTAATCCTTGACCGGATCGGCAGTAGCGCCTGCCACGGTGACTTTCTGGACAGGCTCATCGGTCTCATCAGAGTCGGATACGACAAACCCGCCGCGCGTATGGATGCCCTGAGAGGTGCGCTCGCGCAGATCCGCGGCAGCCCCTTTGGCGTCGTCCTCGTCCTCGTCTTCAGGCTCATTGTCCGATTCGGATGAATCGTCCGAATCATCATCCGCCTCATCGACGTCGATTTCTTCCTCGTTGCTCAGATCAATGTTCGAGTCATCAATGTCGTCATCTTCAGGCATCTCTTCTTCTTCGTCGTGCGCCTGAACCGATTTCCTGGGCTTCTCATTGGTCTTCTTAATGGCGGTGCGCTTCGACGTTGTGGACTTCCTGGCAACACTCTTACGGGTCGTCGTCTTCTTCGCAGTCGCGGGCTTCTTAGCGGTCGCTGACTTCTTAGCAGTTGTCGTCTTTTTGGCAGTTGTGCTCTTTTTTTTCTTTGCGGTCGACTTCGACTGAGGCGCGGCCTTCTTCGAGTCGCTTGACGCGGCCGTTTCGGCCGTTGCCTTCTTGGGGCGGGTTGCGCTCACGCTGATTCCCTTCCTCAGATCTGCTTCATACACTGGTGTGAAAGAACCTGAACCATTATAATCCGTCCCCGACAAAACGCCCGTTGGAAACAATAATCACCGGTGTGTAGTGGTCGTTACCACTGGGCACGGGGCATCCAGCAAGATGCGCGAGGCATTCGGGCCGACCGTGGTGCGCCCGGACCCGCCCGGCCGAAGCCCCAGCACAATCAAGTCGGCCGAAATTTCCTCTGCCGCATCCAAGACCGCGTCGGCTACTTCCTGCTCATGCTGCGTGTGGCGGATTTCAAAGGGAATGTCGGCATGGCGCAGATGCGACCACAACAGCTCCTCGGCATCTTCAGCGGTGCGGGCGTCATCTTCACTTTCTCGACGTGCCAACACCACGACCACAGATGTACGCCTGACATCAGCGAGCCTCAACGCTTCCTGCAAAGCTGCTTCCGATTCACGGTTACCGTGATAGCTCAACACAATTGCCATATCGGTCAATCCTTTGTTCCAGCGGATGTTTGTATCTTAGAAGCACTTCATTCGATACGCTTGGCGCATGGAGAATCTCACAGTAGGCGACATGGTGGAGCGCATTGGAGACCACACCCAAGCCGCGCTCACCGACCTGATCAACACCCTCGGCCCCACCCAGGAGCCGGCTGACACCCTCGTTACTGCCGCACGTGACGCCATCGCAGGTGGGAAGCGTTTGCGTGGCCTGTGGGTCATGTTGGGGTATGCGCTCGCCACTGGTCGCGCGTGGGGTGACTGTGATGATTCGATTGCGCGCCTGGCAGGTGCCGCCGAGCTCTACCAAGCGTCCGCACTGGCTCACGACGATCTGATCGACCATGCACAGACTCGACGAGGGCGCCCCACCGCTCACGTTGTTTTCGCGCAGATGCATCGAGACCAGGGGTGGACCGGGGATGCCGGCGAATTTGGAACAGCCGGCGCACTTCTGGTGGGCGATTTCCTGCTCTCGGCCGCTGACTTTACGGCGACACGAGTTGCGAATCCAGCCGTGTTACGCCAGCTCACTCTCATGCATGCTGAAGTCGCCCTCGGCCAGTACCTCGATATTGTCAACGAGCAGCCGGCACTGGACCATTTCGACCTGGACGTCATCATGGAAGTTATCCGCCGCAAGTCAGCGCGCTACTCGGTTGTGCACCCCACGGTCCTCGGATTGCTTGTCGGCGGCCGGGCAGACATGGTCGAGACAGTGCAGCGCGTCATCGAACCGTGGGGCATTGCGTTCCAACTGCGCGACGATGAGCTCGGAGTGTTCGGTGACCCCCAGACCACCGGAAAACCGGCAGGCGGAGACCTGATCGAAGGTAAACGAACGGCACTGCTGGCTTTGACATGGGAGCACGCATCAGCCGAGCAGCGCCATGCGATCGCCACACTGATTGGCAGCCCCGACGGCGTAATCGACCTTCAAGGCATCATCGAGCAAGTCGGGCGGCAGCCCCACGAACAGCTTATTGACACAGTGACGCAGCAGGGGCGCGATGCACTGGCCGCACTTGATGAGCACTCGCGCACACTCCTGAGCGAAATGGAGCCGATGCTGACTACCAGGCGAGCATAGAGGCGATGGCGTTCACCCTGTGCTGACGCCCTTCGAGGAGGGCCTGCATCGGAGTCTGCCCCAGCTCAGCTTCGGGCGTATACAGCCAGGCCACAGCTTCCCGGGGGCTGAAGCCGCCATCAGCCAGCACGGTCAGCGTGCCGGGCAGCGTGTCCAGCGGCTCCCACTTGCCTTCGGACTTGACGATGATCTCGCGCGGAATGGCAGGTTTGCCGTCTTCTCCGGGCACCGTGAACAGGATGCGGTCACGCACCAGTTGCTTGATTCGGCGCGGTTCAATACCCAGCAGTTGTGCAGCAGCGTCCACGCTGATGAGGTCAGTAGGCTCGTTCATGGTCGCTAGCCTAGATGATCGTGCGGCCTTTGGGCGGCGTCTCATCGGGCGCGCCGCAGTCGTATGTAGCCCGCATCCCGTACAATCCAAGACGTGAGTACCAGAAACACAGATGAGAAAGCGTCGTCAGAACCTGACGCGCCATCTTCTGATACCCACGAAACAGTGACTGACCCGCTCATCGGGATGCTCGTCGACCAGCGCTACCGCATCGACCGCAAACTTGCGCGCGGCGGGATGGCAACTGTTTACATCGCGCACGATGAGCGACTGGACCGGCCCATCGCCCTGAAAGTCATGCATCCGCACCTGGCAGAGTCCGCCGACTTCGTCGCCCGCTTCAGACGCGAAGCCCGCGCCGCTGCACGCATCATTCATCCCGGCGTTGTCTCCGTTTTTGACCAGGGCATCGTGCACGGGCAGGGATTCCTCGTCATGGAACTCGTGAGCGGTCCGAATCTACGCACGCTGCTCACCTCGCAGGGCGCCTTTACTCTCTCGCAGGCACTGCGCTACACGCAGGAAATCCTTGATGCTCTGCACGCCGCGCATCGTGTCGGCGTTGTCCACCGCGACATGAAACCGGAAAACGTCCTCATCTCTGAGGACTCGCACGTGCGCGTCACAGACTTCGGCCTGGCACGTGCGGCATCCGAAGTATCGATGTCCACCACTGGTTCCATGCTCGGCACCGTCGCCTACATGGCTCCTGAAATTGCAACCACCGGTCACACCGATGCGCGCACCGACATCTACTCCGTTGGCATGATGCTTTACGAGATGGTCGTGGGCCACGTGCCCTGGGATGGCGCGCCCGCCATGAAAATGGCGTACTCCCATGTCAACGAGGATGTTCCCTCCCCATCTGAAGAGTGTTCGTGGCTTCCTACCGAGATCGATGAACTGGTCGCTACGCTCGCTGCCCGCGACCCGGCAGAACGTCCCCGGGATGCGCGCGACGCACTGGAACTGGTGGCACGGGTGCGCGCCTCCCTGCCGTCCGATCTTGCCGAGCGTCGCGCCGATGTCCAGCCGGTGCAGTCCGGCCAGCCCACGGCACCCATCGAGTTCCACGCGGTCACGACAGCGCTACCTGGCGGCGTCCTCACGCCCTCGTCACAAACCGTCGTCAAAGCATCGGGATCGCTGCCGCGTACCGACCGGCCACACAAGAAGTCGCGTTCGCGTTTGAAAACCGTCATCGCTCTGCTGGCCGTGCTGCTGATCGTCGGATCGGGCGGCGGCTGGTGGTGGTGGAGCCAGTACGGGCCAGGATCCTATCTGACGATGCCGCAAACTGACGGCCGCGCCGTCAAAGCCGTTCAGTCAGAACTCGAAGCTCTGGGATTATCGTCCACGCTCAATGAAGAATTTTCAGATGACGTCAAGAACGGGTTGATCATTCGATCCGATCCGGCCAGCGGGTCGCAGATCCATAAGGACGGCGAGGTCTCCCTCGTCGTTTCCAAAGGTGTGGATATGCGCGCTGTGCCGCAACTGGTAGGCCTGAGTGCGGACCAGGCTCGTGGGGCACTGACCAACGCCGGATTGGCCGCAGGGACAGTGAGCGAGGAATACTCAGATTCCGTTGCCAAGGGACAGGTGATCTCACAATCAGAGGAGGCTGCCGCACAGGTGCGCCACGACACGGCGGTTGATTTCGTCGTGTCGAAAGGTCGTGAGCCGATCACGGTTCCAGACCTAGCGGGAATGACTGGCGAGGAGGCGCGCGCTGCCGTTGAAGAAGCGGGCCTGGCTGCTGAATCCACATCGCAACATTCGGACGCCGTGCCCGAAGGCCAGATCATTTCTCAGTCAGCTGAGGCCGGATCGACATTGCTGCGCGGTGACACGCTGTCATTTGTTGTCTCGGAAGGTCCCGAACTGGTCGAGGTTCCCGACCTGGTGGGCAAGCAGCTCGATCAGGCTGAAAAGACGCTGCGCGATGCCGGGTTCAAAGTGGAGGTCAACAAGATCCTCGGCGGCATTTTCGGCACCGTGCGCTCCACCGACCCCGGGAGCGGACAGATGATCCCGAAGGGATCGACTGTCACGATCACCGTTGTCTAGCGCAGCAGTTCAGCCACCTGGAACGCCATTTCCAGCGATTGCTGGTGGTTGAGGCGCGGATCAACCAGGGTTTCGTAGCGGTCCTTGAGGGACTGTTCATCCAGATGCTCGGAGCCGCCGATAATTTCAGTGACGTCATCACCGGTGAGCTCCACATGGATGCCGCCGGGAACTGTTCCGGCGGCGTCGTGAACCTCGAAGAACCCGCGTACCTCGTCCATGATCGTTTCGAACTGGCGGGTCTTCAGGCCTGTTGAGGACGTGATCGTGTTACCGTGCATCGGGTCGGTTGTCCAGATCACCGGACGGCCATCAGCTTTCACCGCTTCCACAAGAGGTGGAAGCGCATCGCGAATATGTTTCGACCCCATGCGGGCGATGAACGTCAATCGTCCAGGTTCGCCGTCAGGATTGAGGCGGTCGATCAGTGCAATGGCCTCTTCAGGGGTTGTAGTCGGCCCCAGCTTCACCCCCAGAGGATTGCGCACATGTGAGAGCAGCTCCACGTGCGCGCCTTGCGGGTCTCGCGTGCGCTCCCCCACCCACAGGAAGTGGCCGGACGTGTCGTACAGGTCGCCGGTTCGTGAATCTACGCGCGTCATCGCTGCTTCATATTCGAGCAGCAACGCTTCGTGGGAGGAGAACAGGTCGACCTGTCGCAGCGACTCGAAGTCAGCTCCGGCTGCCTCCATGAACTTCACGGCGCGATGGATCTCCGAGGCCAGAGATTCGTAGCGCGCATACGCCGGGTTGGACGTGAAGCCGCGGTTCCAGTGGTGGACCAAGCGCAGATCAGCGTAGCCACCTTTCGTGAAGGCGCGAATCAGGTTGAACGTGGCGGCAGCATGCTGGTAGGTGCCCAGCAGTCGACCGGGGTCGGGTGTGCGCGCCTCCTCGGTGAATTCAAACGAGTTCACCGCATCGCCGCGATACGACGGCAGGGTCACGTCACCGCGTTTTTCGATATCCGATGAACGAGGCTTGGCGTACTGCCCTGCGATACGGCCAATTTTAATGACCGGCAGCGAGGCTCCATACGTCAGGACAACGGCCATCTGCAGGATCGTCTGGATCTTGAGGCGAAGGTGATCAGCAGTGGATTCTGCGAAGGTTTCCGCGCAGTCACCACCAGTGAGCACAAAAGCTTCGCCGCGTCCGGCAGCGGCCAGTTCGTCACGCAGGTCATCCACCTCGCCAGCAAAGACGAGGGGCGGGCGACTGCGCAGTTCAGCGGTCACCGCGCGCAGCGCGTGTTCATCTGGATAGTGCGGTTGCTGGAGGGAGGGATACTGTCTCCACGTATTCCACCCTCCAGCAACCGGTTCGAGCTCTTCAGGCTGTCGCATACTTACTTCTGCGTCGGCGCCAGTGGCTGTCCGATACGATCCATCAGATCAACGAACCACTGCTGGGAGATATCGAAGGGCTTGCCACCCTTGATGCGCGGGAAGGCGATGGCGCACAGACGATCGTCGTTTTCCTCATCGTGACCGATCACGCCGGATTCGCCGCGCAGTGCGCACTCGACGGCAAGGTCTGTCATCGACTGGATCAGACGCAGGTCGTCCTGGTTTGCGCGAGCTGAACGTGAGAAGTATCCGGACTTTTGTACCATGACCTTCTCAGCTCCCAGTCGGTCAGCAAACTGCTTGGCGAACCACTGTCCGGGGTTGATTTCGTCAAGGCGCACATGACCGAACGGGTCGCGCGCCACTTCTTCGCCACGTTCTTCCATTTCAGCGACGATTTCACGCACGCCGGCACCTTCAGACAGGAAGATATTGACATTGCCCTGCTTGTCCATGATGGCGCGCAGGCGGTCGGCCTCCTCGTCAAGGTCGATTGCCATTTCAGGAACGAAGATCGCGTGGATTGACCAGTGTTCCTTGCTCAGTCCCAGCGACGGCACCCATTCCTGCTGGTCGAGCCACTCGGTGTACTTGCGTGAAGCGGCTGCTGTCAGCCATCCGCAGTTACGGCCCATGACCTCGTGGATGATCAGCATGCGTGGTCCCACTCGGTTCTCACCGATGATGTTCTGTGCGAAGACCGAGGCCTGCTCAGCGGCGGTCCAGGCGCCCAGTGACTGACGGATCGGAACCACGTCGTTGTCGATGGTCTTCGGCAGGCCGACAACCGTCAAGTCGTAGTCGTGATCGTGCAGATACTGTGCCAGATCGGCGGCGGTCGTGTTCGTGTCGTCACCGCCAATGGTGTGCAGAACGTCAACATGGTCCTTGCGCAGCTGCTCGGCCGCAACCTGAAGCGGGTCGTCGCCTTCCTTGACCAGGCCACGCTCGACCAGGTTCTTCGCATTGGTCAACTTGACGCGCGAGTTGCCGATCGGTGAACCGCCGAAACGGTGAAGGATGCCGGCCTTCCTGCGGGCCTCCTCGTCGACGACAACGTAGTTGCCAGTCAGCAGCCCGTGGTAGCCGTGCTGGTACGCGATGATTTCAATGGACGGATCAATATCGGTATAACGCTGGATGAGCCCACCAACAGCCGACGACAGGCACGGGGCAAAACCACCAGCAGTGAGCAAAGCTACTCGACGAACCGACATGGCACAAACACCTTTCAGACGATGAAAACTGAACGTCTCTAGTCTACGGGATCGTCAGATGAATCCTCTGGGCGTTTCGGCACAGACACGTCGGGAGCCTTGCGCCCGCCCGGACCTGTCCGACCGTTCGAGGGCACAGGCCCATCAAAATTCCCCTCCTGCGCGAGCTGCGCTTTCCGGTCGGCTGCGTACATGTCGACGTATTCCTGGCCCGACAGCAGCATGATGTTGTACATGATTTCATCGGTGATAGCGCGCAGAACGTAGCGGTCTCGGTCAAGTCCGCGGTAACGCGAAAAGTCGAGCGGCTCACCAATGACCATTCCGATGTCTTCACGCGAGGGGATCCGCTGCCCAATGGGTTGCGCATCGTGCGTGCCGATCATGGCCACTGGGATGACCGGCGCCCCGGAAATCAGTGTTAAACGGGCCACACCTGTCTTACCGCGGTAAAGACGCCCGTCAGGGCTGCGGGTCCCCTCGGGATATATACCGAACAGTTCCCCTTCCTTCAGGCGGTCCACACCGGCCTGCAGCGCGGCTTCCGACGCTCGCCCACCAGAGCGGTCAACTGGGATCGTGCCGACTGCGCGCATGAACTCCTTGGTAGCCCATCCTTTGAAACCGGTGCCGGTAAAGTAGTCAGCCTTCCCCATGAACACCACTTCGCGGTCAATCATGAGCGGCAGAAACACTGAATCCCACACAGCGTTGTGGTTAGACGCCAAAATCGCGGGCCCCTCGCTGGGGATATTCTCCTCTCCGCGAATCCACGGTTTGTATGCGGTGCGAAGAATCGGACCACCGGCAAATTTCAATGTCTGATAGAAAGCCACGAATCCTCCTGGCATCTGCGATGGGCAATCAACCGACTAGGATCCACTGTATGACGATTTCGACTCATCCGGCTCAAGATGGCCATGGCGAGGTCGACCTTCATCCTCACTCCCCGGTTGCACGCCGTTTGGCTGAAGCTGTTCCCGTTGGAGTCCAGGTTGGCCTCGACCAGCTGGGCACGCCGCTGGATGAGGCAACGTGGATCGTCGTTGACTTAGAGACTACCGGCATCGGGACGCGCAGCGCCATCACAGAAATCGGCGCTGTCAAAGTGCACGGTCGGCGCATCACCGACCAGTTTCACACCCTGGTCAATCCAGACCAGCCCATCCCAGCATCCATCACTGCTCTGACCGGCATCAGCGATGAGTCGGTGGCGCAGTGCCCACTGATAACAGACGTCTATCCACAGTTTCACCAGTGGGCAGATTTTGACGAGCAGCCCATCATTGTCGCCCACAACGCACGTTTCGACGTCGGCTTCCTGCGCCGCGCCGCCAATGCGTGTGACATGACGTGGCCGCGCATCCGCATCGTTGACACCCTGGCTCTGGCACGCCTCGCACTCCCCCGCCCCATGATCAGCAACCACAAGCTGGGAACCCTTGCTGCGCATTTTGGTGTCAGCGACTACGACGCGCATCGCGCACTCGGCGACGTACTGGCGACCGTGCAGGTATTCCACGGTTTGTGCGACCTGGTCAGCAAGTCCGGCGCATCAACAGTGGAGGATCTGGTCACACTCGGGCGCCCCGTTCCCCCACGCACACGTCAAAAATCCACACTCGCTGATTCTCTGCCGCAAACACCGGGCACCTACCGTTTCGTCGATGATGCCGGCGGAACGCTGTACGTCGGCTCTGCCCGCAATATCCGCTCACGCGTACGCACCTACTTCACGGCAACTGAGACGCGCCGGAAGGTCCGACGAATGCTGGCGGTCGCCACCGGCGTGGAGGCTCAGTCCACGTCTACTGAACTTGAGGCACGCGTGGAGGAACTGCGTCTGATCCGCACCCTGTCTCCCCTGTTCAACTCCGCTTCGCGCCGTCAAAAAGCCACGCACTGGGTGGTACGGCGCCACGATCGTTTTGAATGCGTGCCGGTGATTGAATCGCACGAAGCCCTCGACGCCCTCGGACCGTATTCGACGCACGCATCTGCACGTGAGGCGATCGACGCACTCCAACAGGCAGGTGCCGACACGATGGATTGTGACGAGTGCAGCGTCATCGATGCGTTGAATGAGCAGATGAATCAGGCTGCAGGCGATGAGCATTTTGAGCGTGCTGCACGTCTGCGCACCCTGCTCGGAACGTATATTCGCGGCATTGAGCAGCAGAGAATTGTCCGGGCGCTCGGGCTGGCTCGGCGGGCCGTATGGGCGCACCATCGCAGTGAAGGCGGGTGGGAGATCGCGCTGACTTCGTTCGGGCGCCTGGTACGCGTCGCGGTCTCGCCGCCGGGTACGTCACCGTTGCCGTGGGTGGAGATGCTCCATGACGAGGATGTCCCCGCTCGCCCAGACGTGTTTCTTGCGGGAACGACGTGGGAGGAGACGCGAGTGCTGTACCGCGATCTGACCAGGCCGGGAGCACGCCTGATTGAATGGGATGGGGTCGTGCCGCTCGGTTCAACGTGGACGTCACCGCTTCGACGCGACACGCTCATCCGCGCCGTTGGACAGGCCAGACGTCCAGAGACCACAATGAACTAGGAACCTACAGGAGAGGATGACCATGCTGACCGCAATTGTTCTTGTCAACGCTGAGATCGACAAAATTCCCGAGGTTGCACAGGCGCTTGCTGACCTGGATGGCGTCAGTGATGTGTATTCAGTGACCGGTGATATCGACTTGGTCGCCCTCGTCAAGGTCCGCGAGTACGAAGACCTTGCCGAGGTCGTGTCAGATCAGCTGGGAAAGGTCCCGGGTGTCACTCAGATGCGTACGCATATCGCGTTCCGCTCATTCGCATCCCAGGACCTTGAAGAGGCGTTCCACCTAGGCCTTGAGTGAGGCCGTCTTGGAGACCTCAATCCACCGCTTGAGCAGATCAGCTGCCTTGCCACTGTCGATCGTCTCGCGCGCCATGTCGATGCCGATGCGCATACGGTCGGTCAGTGAGCCGTGGGTCGGGCCGACGCCATCGTGACGTCCGAATGCTGCCAGTCCGGCTGCGACGTTGAGCAGCACGGCGTCACGGATCGGGCTTTCTTCTCCGTCCATGATGCGGTAGACCACTTTCGCGTTCTCATCGGCTTTGCCACCGCGCAGGTCTTCAAGCGTTCCACGCTTCATGCCGAACTCTGCGACGGGATCGATTTCGCTGAAGGTGATTTCACCGTCGTGCACTGCCCAGATCTGAGCAGGCTCAATTGAGCTGAGCTCATCCAGGCCATGATTCTTTCCGCGGAACACAAGAGCCGACTGGCCGCGCTGAGCGAACACTCCTGCCATGAGCGGTGCGTGACTTTCGTTGGCAACACCAATCGCAGATGTTTCAGGCTTGGCAGGGTTGGTCAGCGGACCGAGGATATTGAACGCTGTTGGGAAGCCAAGAGCGCGGCGCACAGTTGCGGCAAAACGCATTGACGGGTGGAACTTGTTGGCGAACAGGAAGGTAATTCCCAGTTCGTCGAACACCTGAGCCACACCGCTGGGCGACAGGTCGATCTTGATTCCCAGTTCTTCGATCACGTCAGCTGATCCGCACGACGAGGTTGACGCGCGGTTACCGTGTTTGACCAGGGGCACTCCAGCAGCGGCGAGGACAATCGCTGACATGGTGGAGATGTTCACCGTATGTGCCCCATCACCGCCCGTGCCGACAATGTCGAGCACATCGGTGGGAACATCGACAGGTTCGGCGTGATCCTGCATGCCGTCAGCCAGACCGCGGATCTCACTGACGTAGGGACCTTTAGCCGATAGTGCCGTCAGGAAAGCAGCGAGTTTCACGTCGCCCAGTTCGCCCGTCATCACACGGTCCATGACCGCATATGTCTGTTCGTAGCTCAGGTCCTCACCGGCAAGGAGGCGTTCAATAATGTCAGTCCACTCCATGCAAATCACTCCTGAAGGAGGCGTGCCAGAGTTTCCTGCAGCACGATGGGATCAATTGGCTCAGGAACGGTGGCCGCTGCACCGGACCATTGCGCCAGCCAGTCATCTTGCTGGCGTGCCGTGATCATAATGATGGGTGGAACATTATCCATGGTGGTCAGCAGGCGTTTGGCGACAGCCATACCGCCTTCTTTTTCGGTCTCACCGTCAAGGATCAACGCCGCAAACTCAGTATCTTTGACTGCTTCAACGGCTCCGAAAGCGGTGGCAGCTTCAACGTATGTGACGGTGGGAGTGTCTCGACCGGGACGCACGCCCGCCCCCGTTATGACTGCTTTTCGGGTATCCACATCATCACTGAAGACAAGGACGTTCACATTCTGTTCGGTCACGATAGCTCCTTAGTCACGGAAGTCGACTTCGAGTCATTCTATCTGTTTACAGGTCAGAGCGATCCAGCCAGATCAAAAATGGCCACGTCGCGCAGCATCTGAACCTCGCCTGACTGTGATTGATCCGAGGTCGGACGCGGATCGGCCATATCGATGACGACCATGAGTCGTGATCCGACTTTGTGACCTTCCAGCTGCACCAGCTTGGCGACCGGTGCAAGGTTCGGGACGTCCCACATCTGCGTCTGTCCTTCATTCTGCACGCCCACCACTGCTTCAACGGCACGCAGGACAGCGTAATTGTCCTTGGTCAGTTCAGGACCTGTTCCCTCGGAAATGAGGTACGTTCCTGGTTCGGGGTTCGCGCCTTCGGCCAGCGTCAGTTTCGGAGCAGTTCCCAAGTCACCTTCCACGGTGACACCGTCGGGCAACGCTGCGTCTGTAGGCGTGGCGCTCTTGAGCTGGTCCACATCGGCGGTGTCGACCGCATTGTGAATATCAACGACAAAGGTCAGAGTTGACTTGGGCGGAATCGAAGCCTGTCCTTGCTCCCCGTATGCCCACTGCCATGGGATGACCAATTCGACCCGGTCCCCCACGTGTTGACCTGTCAGTCCGGCTTTCCATCCGACAATCACGCGATCCAGTGAGAACGCAATGGGCTTCCCGCCTTCTTTGAAGGTGGAGTCAAATTCCGTTCCGTCCCACAGAACACCCTTGTATGCCACCTGCACGGCATCGGTGGGTTGAACTTCGCGGCCGTCACCTTGCACAAGTGTTGTCGCAATGATGGAGTCGACGGGTTCGGATCCGGTGCTCGGGGTAATAACAGGTTCTTCCCCAAAATCACCTTTCACCTCGGGAATCGTCTGCGTGCCTGAGCGGTCAACTTTTGGCTCATCGGAGGGAGCAGGACGGTTCTCATCACCGGATTGGCTTGCTGCCTGGCCTGATTGACCGGACTGTGAGGAGTCGCCGGACGAGCATGCGCTCATCGTTGCGGCCAGAAAGAGGGTAGCGACAACCGCCGTGATTCGCTGAAATTTCACGTACAGGACCTTTGTTTGAGGTGGGAAATGGTTTAGTGGAAGGATTCTCCGCATGCGCAGGTGTTACGCGCATTGGGGTTGTCGATCGTGAATCCCTGGCGTTCGATCGTGTCTGAAAAGTCGATGGAGGCTCCGGCAAGGTAGGGAACGCTCATACGATCGACGACAACTTCGACTCCTTCGAAGTCACGGATGGCATCGCCGTCAAGCAGGCGATCGTCAAAGTAAAGCTGGTAGATCAGACCCGAGCAGCCCCCTGGCTGAACGGCGATGCGCAGACGCAGGTCGTCGCGGCCTTCCTGGTCCAGCAGGCTCTTAACTTTCGCGGCAGCCGCGTCAGTCAAGGTCACTTCGTGGGCCGGGGTTTGTGTCTCAACGTCAGACATGTTGCTCCTCATCATTTCAGTACTCGTAGATCCAGCCTACGACGCTCATGGGCAACGCGCCATGACCGTGTTCATATCGTGGTGTTTTCCACGCCGGGTATCCACGTGCGCGCCATGCGCATTCCAGCAGCTTCAAGCATCTCGTAATCATCCTGTTCGTTCTCAGCGATACAGGTCGGCATGAGTGCTCCAGGATGCGTGTCAATTATCCCGTGGATCCCCCACTGCGCTTTTTCCGGTGCTGACAGTGTCGTCGATTCGCACACGAGGACGACTGGCAACGCATGGCAACCAGCATGGTCGGTCAGCGTGTCGATGAGGGTATCATGCAGCAGTGGGTCGTGCGCGTAGGGCTCAAGGATGACGACCAGATCCGCCTGCTC
The DNA here is from genome assembly GCF_056583835.1 of Pauljensenia sp. C0254C2. NCBI lineage: Bacteria > Bacillati > Actinomycetota > Actinomycetes > Actinomycetales > Actinomycetaceae > Pauljensenia > Pauljensenia sp. C0254C2. Next base: position 39,751 of record NZ_JBWPJO010000009.1, on the reverse strand, counting down.
CATGCGATGGTCAAGATTGAGGGTTCTGGCCAGGGCCTCGCCTGTGGGCACGATGCTCCCACCACACAGGGCGAGCATGCCGGCCGCTCCTCCTGCCGCGCCACTGCCTTCCAGACGTGACACGTCCGTTGTATCCCGATGTGTGGCAAACAGGCGTGTCAGGCGGCTCGATAAACCCAGGTTCTGGTCATGACGAGCCGTCCCGTCTGCGTGTGTCGACAGTACCGAGGTAAAGCCGAGCAAGCTGCGCCTGGTCGAGGCGAGCGCGACCACCTCGCGTAGCCTGCGGTCCGATTGCGCGCAGTGCAATGCCTGTTCCATCTGCTCGTACGTGTCGACAGGCAGCGAGGTGATGGCACTGAGAAATTCGCTTCCCCCGTCTGTGCAGGAGGTATGACCACCTTCGAGCACGGGAGTATCGCCCTGGTCGAGGAGGCGGCGAAGTTCCCGGCCTGCGTCGCGTGTACTCGTCGCGGAATCTGGGACACGAACGATGAGGCGATCGGATGTGACGAACGGGCCGGGTCCGAACACGATCGGCTCACATGCCGCGTCGCGCACACGCTGAATACCCCGCGCGACCGCTTCCAGTGCTGGGAGGGCGCGCGGGGCGAACCAGTGTCCGACGATAAGGACGCGCACTACCTGCGTGCGCGCTTGGCAGTGCGGGCCAGCAGGAGCGCTTCTGCCAGGATCGCGGCCTTCAGGTCGGGGATGCTCTGCGACTCGTTTTCGGAGTGGGCATTCGTGAAGGGGTCTTCCACGCCCGTCACAAGGACCTCTGCTTGCGGGAAGTGCTTCTTGAAGTGGGAGATGAACGGGATTGATCCGCCCACACCCTTATTCACCGCGTCAGTGTCCCACGCGATGTCCAGCGCCCAGTGCAGATCGCGGGCAGGTTCGGAATCAAGGTCGGCCAGGAATCCCGGTGAGCACTTTTCCACTGAAATGTCGATGGCAGCGCCGAACGGAACATGCGCCTTGAGATGCTCGATCAGCTTGTCTCGAGCCTCGGCCGGGGCCTGGTTGGGGGCCACGCGCATCGACAGGCGGAAACGTGCGTGCGGGGCGATCGTATTGGATGATTCCGCAACAGAGCGAACGTCCATGCCAATAACGTTGATAGATGGCTTTGTCCACACGCGCGCCGCCAGGTCACCCGATCCGGCAAGCGTCACTCCATCAAGGACGCCAGCAGCCTCACGATACTCGTCTTCAGGCCAGTCTATATCGGACGTGTCGGTGGCTTTGAGGCCCTCGACAATCACGTTGCCGTCCTCGTCGTGCAAGGTCGCAATCATGCGCGCAGCGATTGTGACAGCATCCATGATCGGACCGCCGAATGCGCCGGAGTGGACAGCGTGCTCGAGTACGCGCACGTCCACGGTCACCACGGCGTTGCCACGCAGTGACGCAGTCATCGCGGGAATCCCCGGTTTCCAGTTGTCACCGTCAGCAACCACAATGACGTCAGCGTCCAGCTTGTCAGCGTGGGTCGTCAGAAAGTTTTCGAACGAGGGGGAACCAAGCTCCTCTTCACCTTCGATGAAGACACGCACGTTCAGGCCCAGATCATCGGCAAGGGTGCGCAGAGCGCCCAGGTGGACGATCACGCCGGCGCCATCATCGGATGCGCCGCGGCCATAGAGCCTGTCCCCCTTAACGGTGGCGTCGAACGGGTCACCGTCCCAGCGGTCGAGTTCACCAGTGGGCTGAACATCGTGGTGTGCATACAGCAGGACGGTGGGCGCTCCCTCGATGACGGGGGTGTGTCCAACAATGGCTGGTTCACCCTGTCCGCCGAAAGGCGAGTCGGCACGTAGAATCTCAGTCTCCAGGCCAAGATCGTTGAAGAGCTTGCTGACGTGTTCAGCTGATTTCTGCACGTCGTCCTGATGCTCCGGAAGGGAGGAAACTGACGGAATGGATACGAGTGTCTTGAGTTCGTCGAGCAGCTCGTCGAAATGCTGATCGACACGTTCACGCAGCTCCTGGACTGAGGGCGTGAGGTCATCATGAGTAGTGGTAGTCATATCACTGAGTTTAGTAGTTCGGCTTGTGGGTCTCAATCAACTACCCTAAAGGTGTGTTATTCCGTAAGAAATCTTCAGAAGAGTCAACGACAGCCGCTCCCGTCGACGAGCCGACGCATGAAGCGAGCGCAAAGAAGGGCCGTCCGACGCCGACGCGCCGACAGGCTGAGGCGCGCAGGAATCGTCCGCTGGTGCCGGCTGACCGTAAGGAAGCCCGCCGTCAGGCCAAAGAGAAGCGTGATGAGCGTTTCCGCCGTGAACAGGAAGCGATGACGACGGGAGACGAGCGCTATATGCCGCCCCAGCATCGTGGCCCTATCCGTCGTTTCATCCGCGACTACCTGGATGCCCGTTGGTCGATCTGCGAGTTCATGATGCCGGTGATGCTGGTTTTCATCGCATTGTCGCTGGCATTTTCCTTCATCGCACCGGCGCAGCAAACCAACGGTCAGCTCCCCGTCGTCATGATGGTGATGTTCATCTTCTTCTACGGCGCGTTGCTGCTCTGCATTATTGAGGGCGTCATCGTCTGGCAGATCCTCAAACGTCGTATCCGCGAGCGCTTCCCTGACAAGGTGATCCCGCGCGGCTCGTGGTTCTACGCATTTTCACGCATGCTGATGGCACGCCGCTGGCGCTCGCCGGCTCCTCAGGTGGGACGCGGTGAGTTCCCGAAGGGGTCGAAGAAACAGAAAGACTAGTTCAGGGCCAGGGCGCGGTTCATCGCGCCCGGCCACGTCGGCCCTTCGAAGACGAATGCGCTGAATGCTTCAACGAGGTCGGCACCGGCATCCAGCATGGCCTGAGCCTGAGATGCGGTGAAGATCCCGCCCGTGCCGATCAGAAGCTGATGGTCGTCCAGGTGCTCAGCAACCAGAGACACCACATCGAGAGCACGCGGGAACAGCGGGGCTCCTGAAACGCCACCTTCTCCCCACTCGTGATTGATCGTCGTATTGGTGGCCACTATCCCGTCCAATTTCATGTCCCGGCTCATGGAGCACACCTCGATGATGTCGTCATCGCTCAGGTCGGGCGCGATTTTCACCAGCAACGGCACGTGACGGCGCTGCTGCGCCGCATCGGCTCCGCGTCGCGCAGCCTCCAGGATGGGGCGAAGCTGATCGACAGCCTGCAGGTCCCGCAGTCCCGGAGTGTTGGGTGAGGACACGTTGACGACAATGAAGTCCACCCACGGCGCAACTTTCTGGGCACAGATCTCGTAGTCACGAGGCGCCTGGTCAAGTGGAGTGACCTTGTTCTTTCCGATATTCGCCCCGACGATACAGCGCCTGCCGTGACGGGTGGATCGCAGCTCACGTAGCTGCGCAACAGCCTGGTCGACACCCTCGTTATTGAATCCCATCCGGTTGCGCAGGCCGGCCTGGTCCATGAGGCGCCACAGGCGTGGCTGGTCGTTCCCTGGCTGCGGTCGGGGTGTGATCGTCCCAATCTCAACGAATCCGAATCCCAGCGCGCACATGCCCTCAATGGCGCGTGCATCTTTGTCCATTCCGGCTGCAAGACCCAGGCGTCCGTGCACGGTGCGCTCACCGATTGTCGGCAGGGAGCGCGTGGGCCACAGCAGCATGGAGCGTGCATGCGGATCCCAGTATCCGATGGTGGCGCGCATCAGTGCGCGGATTAAGCCGTGTCGTCCTGCCCACGCAACGGCGTTAAGGCCTGCATGGTGGGCACGTTCAGGATCAGTGCGGTGGATGACGCTGCGAAAAAGCCATGAGTAGACGGACATGGATCTAGCCTAGCGTCTCTAGTCCCACCATAACCACCACGCCAGATGCCCGACCGGATCATCCAACAAGATGCGGTCGCATTCGTCGGGTGCCAGACAATGCAGCGCGTATCTGTCGCGCAGATATGGCCAGGCTCGCGTCACACCGTCCGGTAATGAGTGACGTATCACGAGCGCATCGACACTGACTCGTTCGTCTCGTCGCGGCTGGCGAATGACATAACCGCTCACGTACACCTCCTGAGGGAAAGTGATCGCAGCATCGAGCGCGGCTTCAACCGTCGGCCCTCCATTTTGCGAACACTGCAGGTTTTCTACACTCAGCAGGCTCCTCAGCTCGCGAGCATCGTCCCCACCAACCATAGTGAAGCGACAATAATCGTGATCATCCAGCTCCATGTAAGGAGCCAAAAGAACTGTGATGCCACTCGTGTCGAGCCACCCTGTAGGCCCATACATTCCCTCTACCTTCGTCTGCTCGGTCAGCATGATGTCCTCCTTCTGTGTCGGTGCGTGCAGTTCACCGCATGAGGATCGACCTGTGCCAGCACGCGCCTGGGCTTTGTGGATTGACGAGGGTACCCACGGTGCGCTGTGGATAAACGATGGAGCATAATGGCGGGTGTGATCATCGATTTAACCGCATGTCAGAGCCTGGAAGACGTGGAAGCAGCCGTACCGGACGGTGCGCTTGCTGACTACACGTGCATGACGGACGTCAAGCTGCGTTCAAGCTTGGAAGTGGAACGCGGACTGTACATGGCGGAATCACACAATGTGATCATGCGGGCACTTGAGACGGGGCATCACCCGCGCTCATTCCTCATGGCGCCGCGCTGGCTCGAGCAGATGGAGCATCTGCTGGCATCCTCGACAGGAAGTGTTGACGGTGGTGACGTGCCCGTGTATATCGCCTCCGAAGAGGTGCTCGAACACATCACCGGATTTCACCTGCATCGCGGGGCTCTTGCCGCTATGCAGCGTCCCGAGCTGCCGGACGTGTCGGACCTCTTGGCACGTTCGCGCCGGATCGCTGTGCTGGAAGACCTGGTTGATCACACGAATGTCGGTGCAATCTTCCGTTCTGCAGCTGCTCTGGGTGTTGACGCGGTCATCGTCACACCTCGCTGCTGTGATCCGCTGTATCGGCGCTCCGTCCGTGTCTCCATGGGCACGGTCTTTCAGGTGCCGTGGACTCGGCTGGATACCTGGCCAGCCGTTGACGTGCTGCGCGAGGCGGGCTACTGCACGGTCGCCTGCGCACTCAGTGATGACTCACTGAGTCTCGATGAGTTCGTGGCGAACCCTCCGGACAAGAAGGTGGCATTGCTCTTCGGTACTGAAGGCGACGGATTGTCGCGCCGCACCATTGAGCAGACAGATCTGACGGTGCGTATCCCGATGGCCGGCGGAGTGGATTCGCTGAATGTGGCTGCTGCGTCAGCAGTGTTCTTCTGGGCGACTCGCGCACTCAATTAGCTGCGCGATCACCTCAGCACACTGCTCCCATCCTGACACTGGGATCGTCGTGAATCCTGCGGCTTTCACCGGGTAGTCGTTGCCACCCTCGTCAAGCCTGTCCCCGACAAACACTATGTCGCTGGCGGCGATACGTGTTGCCTCGACCAGGTGGCGCATGCCGAACGCCTTGTCAACGCCCTGCCGGGTGATATCGACAGATGTGGACCCGCCACCGCGTACCGACAGCTCAGGAACGTCGCGGGCGACCCGCTCAGCCAGTGCAGCTTTCTTCGTTCCGTCCGGGTCCCATGCGCGCTTGGCCTCCAGGGGCGCTTCCTGCCCCAGGGCAGAGAAGGTGATCTGTGATCCTCGATCTTCAATAATGTCTCCCCAGGTGTGGCTTTCCCAAATTCCCAGGTCGTGTGCGTGCCGAGTCAGGGACTCGATGGCCCGCTGGCGCTCGTCTGCGCTCAGATCCATCGCGTAGATCTGGTGCCACTGCTGGTCGCGATACCTGAAGTAGCGGGTTCCACACGTTGGCATCAGGTGCAGGCGCTCAAGCTGCGCGTCGTCAGCGTGCAGGTGCGCCAGGACCTGTGTGCGGAATTGGCCGATGTGTCCTCCGGAGATGATGCACACGTCGGCAACGTCGAGGAGCGCGCACAGGCGCTCGTCCATCAGGGACGGGAGCGGCGACTTCGAGGGGGCTAACGTATCGTCCAGATCGAAAGCTGCCAGTTTCACTCGACAGGCTCCTCAATGGTGTCGTCAACGTCAGGCTGCTTGAGGGTCTTGAGTGCGACGGTCGAGGCGACGAGGCCTCCCCACACGAGCAGGATCGAGATGACCATCAAGATGAGTGCGCTCGCTGTCATTGTTCCAGTCCTTTCGCGCGCGAGTCGAGGGAGTGATGCCACTTGGTCACCGTCATGATAACGGCGAAGACGATGATTGCCAGCAGCATTCCCCAGCCGAACATGCCGACAAAGGAGGTAGCATGCCCGTCATATCCGTGCATCACATAGTCGATGAGTGCGCTGATAAGCATGAAGCCCAGGACGATCGGGCTGACTACACCCACGACGAGGTCCCAGAAAGCGGGAACTCGGATCGATGAGACCGAGTTGAGGTGCGCACGCAGTCCCTTCAGGCGCGGACCGGCGAACGCGGAAAGCAAGCACAGCGCCATGGCGGAGGCAACCACGCCGATGTTGTTGACGAAGGTGTCGATGACGTCGAGGACATTCAGCCCCGAGCGCACACCGAACAGTCCCAGCGACAGCACCATCGCAGGCACGCCCATAATCATCGCAGCCTTACGCGGGGTGACTCCGAACTTGTCCTGGATGGAGCCGGAAACAACCTGCAACAGTGACAGCAGCGAGGTGATTCCTGCCAGCGTCAGGGACGTGAAGAACAGGACGCCGAAGATGGGGCCGCCTGGCATCATCGAAATAATCTGTGGGAAGGTCACGAACGACAGGATCGGGCCGGTAAGGCCTTCCAGTTCGTTCACGCCAACGTGTTGAGCATGTGCCATGAAGCCGAGGGCGGCGAATACGCCGATGCCGGCGAGCAGCTCGAAGGATGAGTTGGCAAAACCTGCAACAAGGCCGGTTCCGGTCAGGTTTGACTTGGGCTTGAGATAGGAGGCGTAGGTCGCCATGATGCCGAAGCCCACTGACAGCGAGTAGAAAATCTGTGCAAACGCTGCCAGCCACACATGCGGATTCGTCAGCTGATCCCATTGCGGGGTGAAGAAAGCGTTAAGTCCTTCCATGGCGCCAGGCAGGAACAGTGCGCGCACCACCATCACCACGAACAGGATGACCAGTAACGGCAGGAAAATACGGTTCGCCAGTTCCACGCCCTTGGTCAGTCCGCGTCCCACGATGAACAGGACGAACAGCCAGATCACGGCCAGGGGGACCAACACTGACAGGACGGGTGTCCATGACACTGAATCTGATCCGTCGAGTTGGAGGAACGTTTCGAGGAAGAAGGTCTGCGAGTCATCTCCCCATGCCAGGGTGATGGAGTGCCACGCATAGCTGGCCGCCCAGGCAACCACCGCTGCGTAGTAAATGAAGATGACGAAGCAGACGCCGACCTGGAACCAGCCGAGGAATTCTCCGCCGGCTGTCATGCGGCGCAGCGCCCACGGCGGTGAGCCACGCAGTTTATGACCGATCGCGTAGTCAAGAAAGAGGATCGGGATACCGACGCAGACGAGTGAGACGAGGTACGGCACCAGGAATGCGCCACCACCGTTGGCGTAGGCCACGCCTGGAAAACGCCAGATGTTCCCCAGGCCGATAGCTGAACCAATGGCTGAGATAAGGAACGCTGTTTGACCGGACCACGTTTCGCGACGCGGTTTGGTTTGTTGTGAGCTCATTTTCGTCACTCCATCACTTACGGGATGAAGCTCACGCTAGAGTATTGTCAGCGCGCGGTGAAGAAGTATCCGCATATCGGATGGTCTCGCGCCACACGAGAACGAAGGAAGGCCCATGTCGACCCCACACATTGCAGCTGAGCCAGGTGATTTCGCCCCCGCAGTCCTGATGCCGGGTGACCCGAAGCGTGCCCAGCGTATTGCTGAAACAATTTTGGACTCACCACGCCTGGTCACTGATGTGCGCGGCATGCTGGGCTTCACCGGCACTGTCGACGGTCAGCCACTGTCGGTGATGGGATCGGGAATGGGTCAGCCTTCCGCAACGATCTACGTCACCGAACTGATGAAGTTCTTCGACGTTCAGCGCGTGATCCGCGTCGGCACGTGCGGCGGAATCTCACCGAAAGTTCATGTGGGCGACACGATCGTCGCGATCGGTGCACACACGGATTCCGTAATGAATCAGCTGCGCATTCCCGGTGTCAATTTCAGTGCGGTCGCCTCGTTCAACCTGGCGCGAGCCGCCGTCGAGGCCGCAACCGAAGACGACACTGTTCACGTGGGAACGATTATTTCGCGTGACCACTTCTACTTCGCGCCCGACGGTCAGACACAACGCCTGGCGGACTATGGTGTGTTGGGCGTGGATATGGAAGCTGCCGCGATGTATGGCGTGGCGGCAGAGTGCGGCCGAGAGGCACTGACCGTGTTGACGTGTTCGGATCACCTGCTTGACTCGTCGTCGGATATGACGGCGCAGGAACGTGAAACACAGTTTGAGACGACGCTGCGTCTGGCGGTCGCTGCCGCGCTGTCGTGATCTGTCTAAACCAGAGCCGCAAGGTGAAAGAGCCAGGCGATCAGCACGGTCACCGGCAGTGACATGATCGTGGTAATCAGCACAGTGCCCTGCGCGATGTGATTGCCGACGCCTGCCCGCGCTGAGGCGATGAAGGCATTTTGCGCGGTGGGCATCGCGCCCATCACCGTGACTGCCAACAGCGCGTGCCCGTCCATGCCCAGCAGCAGTCCTGCTCCGAACGCGCACGCCGGCTGAACCATGAGTTTGAAGCAGCTGGCGAGTATCACCATGTGCCCGTCCTGGGATCGCACAGTCAGGCGCTGCCCCACCAAGGAAGCGCCAAAACTAATCAGGACCAGCGCCGGCGCGGACTGCCCGATCATCTCGGTCGCGTTGGCGATCAGTGGCGGCACATCCAGGCTCACCGCTGCGCACAGGAATCCGAGGAACGCCGCGATCACCATCGGGTTGGTCACCACGGAGCGCACGATGGTCAAAATCGACAGCGTGATACCCGGCGTACACAGGTCGATGAGGACGAAGAACATCGGGGTGAAGAAGCCCAGCTGAAACACCATGATCGGCACTCCGTGAACCGCTGACCCCAGTACGTAAATCGCGATCGGGATGCCGACGTAGGCCGCGTTGTTCAACGAGGACGACATTGCGCCGACCGTCAGATCGCCAACCGCCGGCCGCATCGTCAGGCGAGCGATCAGAGCGAACACGCTGGCGGTGACGACACCGCTTGCTGCTGCCACGACGAGGGGACGGCCGATGACGACATCAAGATCAGCTGATGCGATCGTGGAGAACAGCAGTGCGGGCGCGGCGATCCAATACACCAGGTCAGTGATGTGTCCAGTAGCATCGGTCTTGAGGATCTTCGTTGCGCGCGCGATCCATCCAACAGCCATAATGACTGCGATGACCGCGATGCCCTCGATGACTTGTCCCACGCGTCTACATTATGGCCACAACCAGGAAAGCGAAAGTCATGTCATGGATTGATCACATGGTGTGGTGGCACGTCTACCCGCTGGGAATGTGCGGCGCCCCCATTCGTCCTCCGTTCGGGGCCGACGCGTCGGCGCACCGGATCACCATGCTGGAAAACTGGCTGGACTACCTGATCGAGCTGGGAGCCAACGGCCTGCTTCTGGGCCCGATCTTCCAGTCAACATCACATGGCTACGACATTCTTGACCACTTCGCAGTTGACCCGCGCCTGGGAGATGAAGCTGACTTTGATCACCTCATTGCCGCGTGCCACGAGCGCGGCATCCGCGTGGCATGTGACGGTGTCTTTTCTCACGTCAGCTCTCGGCACCCGCTGGTCAGCGAGGTTCTCACTGCCGGCCCCGGCAGTGAGCACGCGGAATTATTCGACATTGACTGGGAGGATCCCGCAGGTCCGACTCCACGCATCTTTGAAGGTCACGGTGAGCTGGTTCGGCTCAATCACGCCGGTGCACAGGCACGCGCATACGCCACCGACGTCATGACCTACTGGCTTGAACGCGGCATCGACGCCTGGCGTCTGGATGCCGCCTACTCTGTGCCGAGCGATTTTTGGCGCGACGTTATCGACCCCGTTCGGGCGCGTTTCCCTGAAGCGTGGCTGATGGGTGAAGTAATCCACGGTGACTACAACGACATGATCGAGCAGTGCCATTTTGATTCACTGACCCAATACGAACTGTGGAAGGCAATCTGGTCGAGTATCTCGGATCGAAATTTCTTTGAGCTGCAGTGGTGCCTCGATCGTCACAACCATTTCCTCGATTCCTTCACCCCACAGACATTCATCGGCAACCACGACGTCACGAGAATTGCCTCGCAGATCGGGAGCCAACATGTCGGCGTCGCTCTCGCCATTGTCATGACTGTCGGCGGGATCCCATCGATCTACTATGGCGACGAACAGGGCTATACCGGAATCAAGACCGAGGAGCTCGGCGGCGACGATCAGGTGCGTCCCTCGTTCCCTGATCTGCCCGACCACCTGTCGAATCTGGGCGAATCAGTGTTCCAGACCCACCAGGCGCTCATTGCGCTGCGTCGCCAGCATCCGTGGCTTGTCCATGCGCGCACGCAGGTGTGCGAGGTAACCAACGAGCAGCTGTCGTACCGCTCCAGCGCGGATGGACACACGATCTGCGTTTTTCTCGACCTGCATGATTCTGACGCGCCGCACGTCACGATCACCGAGCCCGGCGGGCAGATTCTTTTCGCATTCTAATTAAAGCCGAGGACGGCGCGGGCGATGCGGTAGATCGATAGCGGGATGACGCGTCCGGGCGTTCCCGGCAGCGAGATCAGCCGTCCGAGCAGACCTGATCTGACCTGCCGAGTGACCTGCGGGTAGTCTCGGTCAGCTTCCGCCCACAGGCGTTCTTTCTCCTGGACGTGTTCTGGTGTGCCAGAGAGCAACAACATCAGGGAGCACACGATGAAATTGATGCGCAGGTAGTGAATCATGTAGCGATACAGGTGTGCAGGGACAGTGGATTCGTCAGGGGTGCCGGCAAGCATCCCCGCGTTGACGCGCAGCAGCTGGTCGATACGTGAAATCATGACTTTTTCGTTCACTGACTGGTCATCGCGGCCAATGAAGTAGCGGTACAGATTCGCATCGATGTAGCGCAGCGTTCGCACATGCGGCAAGGGCACGTAGGAATACAGGTAGTCCACGTAGAAGGTATGCTCCGGCAGGATCATCCCGGATTGTCTGACCAGCTCGGTGCGAAAAATGAGCGTGTGCATCATGAGGTACTGGTCGTAGCGGCACGCACGCATGTCATCCCACCCAATGATGCGATCAGCAGGAAGAACGTTGAGGAAGCGGACCGCATGCTTATGAGATTTTCCCTGTTTCTCGTAGACGTAGTTCGCCACGTACATGTCGACGTCGTCGCCGCGGTCCTGGTCTGCGGCCATCTGATCCAACACGCGTGTCAGCGAGCGCCGGTCGAGCCAGTCGTCAGAGTCCACGACTTTCAGGTAACGGCCAGTGGCCTCGCGGATGCCGGTGTTGAGGGCGCCGCCATGCCCTGCGTTAGCCTGGTGGACTGCGCGGATTTCAGGGAATCTGCGCGCCAGTTTGTCGGCAAGCTCGGGAGTCTTGTCACTCGATCCATCGTCGATGATGAGGATTTCGATGGGGTGCGCATAGCCGATCAGGGACTCCACACATCGGCGCAGATAATCTTGCGAGTTATACGCCGGGATGATGACGCTCAGCAGTGGCTGATGAGATATGTCCACATCGGTCATAGTACGTGATCGAGAATGATCTGAGTGGCAGGAACGGCATCTCGCAGCACAGCTTCGTGGCCGTGATCCTCGATCGACGCGTACGTGCCGTGTGGCAGCAGCTGTGCCACGCGCTTCGTCCAGTCGTGCGGACACACCAGGTCGTCTTCTCCGCGCATGACCAGTGTGGGTGTGGGCACCTGCGGGTAGATGCGTTCAACGCGGTGATCCATCATGGCGCGAATCGTTCGGAAGAACCAGACTGGGCCGGCACGCAGATAATTCGCAACACCCACTGCCATCACGTGCAGCCCATCGTCGGCAAAGTCAGTAATCAGATCCCATGCCTGTTGGTGGAGGGTCCGCCTGGCGGGGTTGATGGTCGGAGCAATCAGAACCAGCTGATCGATCAGGTCGGGCCGTTGCTGCGCCACCTCCACTGCGACCTGGGTGCCCATCGAGTGACCAATCACGATCACGTGACGCAGCTTGTTGTCCCGTATGAAAGCGGCAACGAGTTTGCCGTACTGAGCCATCGACGGGGGGCGCTTCGGAGTGGGTGAATCACCAAAGCCTGGCAAGTCAACCGTATAGGCAGTGCCGTGAGGTGCCAGTTCCCTGGCCAGTCCAGCCAGTGCTCGCCTGCCCATCCCCACGCCGTGAATCATGACGAAGACAGGGCGGGAAGGATCCGGCGCATGTTCCTCGACGCGGTTATCACGCATGGCGTAGACCATGCGGATACGACCGCGCTGGTAGGTGCGTACTTCAACGTCCGAGTCTTCCTGAAAGACCGGGTCGCCCGAGGAATCATCGGTTCCGATATACGCCATCGCTTCTCCTTATTTCAGCTGACCATTCTTCCACAGGTATGACACACTGCCTAATACGAAGGAGGTACCGTGGCTCGACTCGTTCTGATTGATCTTGACGGCACGCTGCTCACACGGACGCAGGACGTGCCACCATCTGCTCAAGCTGCCTGCCGCGAGGCACGCGAGGCCGGACATATTCTGGCCATGTGCACCGGCCGATCCACTCCAGAAATCTACCCGTGGCTGTGGGATCTGGGCTTTTCCGCAGTAATCGGCGGATCAGGTGCCTACGTTGAGGTCGATGGTCAGGTGATCCGAGATGAACGCATCGACCGTGCGGACATTGAATCAGTCAACAAGGTGCTGAGCCGCAATGAGTGTTTGTGGGTGTGGCAAAGTTCCGAGGCCATGCATCCGTCTGCCGACTATTTGTCAGTTTTCCCCGGCAAAGATCCCGACTGGGTGCCGTATATGCGCCAGATCGAACCGTACCTGCGCTCCGGGATACCCGATTCGGCCTCGAAATGTGCGTTCCTGGCACCTCGCGCCGGAATATTTGAGGCGATGAGCAGCCAGCTGGATGAGCGTTTCGACATCATCGGTGGATCGGTGGGTACGGCCGATGCGCGCGTCGGTGAAATCCTCAAAGCACAGTGTCACAAACTGACGGGCGCCCATGTGCTGTGTGGTCACCTTGGAATCAGCATCAGTGACGTTGTAGGAATCGGTGACTCCCCCAATGACCGTGAGCTTCTGGCGGGTGTGGGCACGAGTATCGCGATGGGCAATGGAAGCGAAGACGTCAAGGCGATCGCCTCGTGGGTGACCTCCCCCGTTGACGAGGATGGTCTGGCGCGCGCTTTTGAGTACGCCGGATTGATTACGCGGTAGTTCCCGTTTCGGGCAGGTCATGCAGCAGTGTTGACCGGCGGGCAATCTCCGAGGGGCTCTGAATTGGCAGTCCTCGGATTTTGTCGATCACGATGCAGATAGCAGCCAGGATGGCAACTGGCAGGATCCATGACAGTCCTTGACCATACAGCGGCAGCTTCATGATGGCGGGGATCGCCCGACCAATTTCAATGTCGAAGGAACGCAGAAGGTCGTTGAGTGCGAAAACCGCCGCGAGCGCAACCGGCAGGCGATAGGCCCACACCAGGCGGAAACGCAGTGCGGCCTGGATCAGCGTGAGGAAAATCAGCGTAACGGCTACGGGGTAGAGGAGCGCGTTGAGAGGAGCCGCAATGTCGAGGATGACGGTCAGGCCCAGGTTCGCCATCAGTGCGCCGATGATGGTGAAGATGATGCTCCACCCTCGGTAGTCAACAGCAGGGATCAGGGTCGCGAAATAGGAGGCGGTCGAGGTGATCAGGCCAACCGCCGTCGTCAGACATGCCAGAAGGACGATTCCGGAAAACACCCACGATCCTGCTGATCCGAGGGCGACGTGCGAAGCGTAGGCAAGCAGTTCTGCACCGTTGTTGAATTGCTGGCCAACGGAGCGACCCAGATGCCCCAGCCCCAGGTAGACAAGTCCCAGCAGTACTGCCCCGACCACACCTGACATGATGCAGGCGATGACGGAGGGGCGCCCCGCGGGTACTCCACGCGAGTACAGCGACAGCAGGACAACAATCCCGAAGACCAGTGCAGCCAGCGAATCCATCGTCAGGTAGCCCTCCAGGATGCCGGACGTGAAAGGCGAGGACGCGTATTCCTCGCTCGGCGCACTGGGAGCAGCGCTCAGGCGCGCGGATCCCACGATCACCAGGATGACGATCAATGTCAGAAGGGCAGGAGTCAGATACTTGCCCAGCGCGTCGACGATGCCGGCGCGGCGCAGTGACAGCCATAGGCTCAGAGCAAAGAACGCCACGACGAACAGGAGCAGCGCCACTGTGCCCGATATTCCGGTTGGCCCGACAAACCCCATTTCGTACGCAACGTTCGCAGTACGCGGGATCGCGTAGAACGCGCCGATCGACAGGTAGATCAGTGCCGGGAAGATCATCGCGAAAACCTTGCCGGTTCGCTTGGCAATATCTCCCAGCCCGGCGCCAGACACTGCCACCGCAATAATCGCCAGCATCGGCAGAACCACACCGGTTGACAGGAAACCAAGGATCGCCGGCCAGTAGTTCGTTCCAGCCTGCTGTCCCAGTTGTGGAGGGAAGACCAGGTTTCCCGCTCCGAAGAACATGGAGAACAGCATCAACCCCACGACAATGATGGTGGTCGGGATTCCTGCACGCTTCGCAGATGTCACTGGGCGCCTTTCGATCAACTTTCCTGTGCTGCAGACAGTTTAGCGCTCTCTCCAGCTGAGATGTTCACTCCTTCCGGCGCCACGAGGGTATCTGCCACGGTCACGGTCGTGGCATCGATGGTGCCGTACAGGCAGGTCAGTGTGAGGCCTCCCTCGTCGCGCGTCAGCGTGCCCCAACCGGTGCCCGTCATCACGACGAGGCTGCGGCGCGGCTCGCGGGCAATCCTCAGTTCGCCGGTGAACTGGTTCCACGTGATCCCTGTGAGCTCATCGAAGACGCTCCAACCGGACAGCGCGCGCGTGTAGTGGTCACCGCATTCGATTTCGTTGTACGGATTGCGTGTCGTGCCGTCGTAACGCGCCCACAGTCCGTGCAGGACCGCATAGCCTTCGTCGGTGAGCCCTTCGTGCAGGCAGTGTGCCGCCACCTGATATTCGATGCCCGTCCACACTTCGTCGCAGTATCGTGTGGGCACATCGGGTCGCCCACCGGTCGGCCATGAGCACATCAGCAGACCCGTTTCCTTGCCGGTAGCGAATGAGCGGTAGGGGTGCTCGAAGTCGTCAAAACCGGTGCGTAGGTTCAGGCGTACAACATTCTTCAGCGCCGTCACCACGTGGTCGCGTGGCAGCAGGTATCCCAGGTCAAGCTGGTGCGCCCACCATTGGCCGATGAGCTGGTCAGACAGGCACCCGTCCTTCCACTGGAAGTCGTCGCGATCCCCTTCTTCGAGGACCTGGCGGTAGTACTCGCCGGTGAACAGCGCCTCATCGTAGGCACGTGAGGATGCCTCGAAGCGTTCGCGGTAGTGGCTGGCGCGCTCATCGTCGCCCAGAAGTTTGGAAATCTCTTCCATCGCGCGCAGTGCTGCCAGCCAGTACTTTCCCATGTAGGAGTTAATGCCACACAGGTCAATGTCGTGCGTGGAGGGCTGAATGCCGTGGAGCAGTCCGGTTGAGTCGGGGTCCCATGTGTTTTCGATGTAGTCCATCAGCCGCACCAGGTTCGGCCAGTACTGCTCCAGCCATGCGCTGCCCGCCTGGTAGCGGGCTTCGCGGTAGGTGCGCAGAACGATTGACAGCATTCCGTCAAGCGCCGGATCGCCCGGTCCTCCGATTTCCCGATCCCAGATCTGTGGCGTCTCCAGTGGCAGCAGGACGCGGTGCGGGATGAATCCTTCGGGTGCCTGCGTGATGGTGAACTCTGTTTCGCGCATGGAGCGTTCCATGCGTGGGAAGAGCTTGGCTGTGGCTTGCGCGTAGGCGTGCACGTGCGTGCAATTGAGCGGACATGACCCGCCGACGAATCCAGCCCACATCGGCGTGGATGCGCCCAGGACTCCCTCGAAGGCGAATGTGCGGTCATCAGCACTTTGGAAGTAGCTCGGGGAGCGCACAATTGCGGCCTGTGTGAGCATCCGATCTGCGACTTCGCCGCCCGGTTCGTCGGCCAGGTCAGAGTTCGTCATGGCATCCACCCATGCGCGTGAGTGGTGTTCGAGGGTGTCCCAGTTTTCGTGTACGTACGCGGTGACCTGTGAGGCATCCGACCAGCGTGTGGTGTAGCGGTTTCCCAGCCAGTGTGTGGCCGGAGCGTAGGTGGGTTGTACGCCTCCAAATTGAACGAAGTTGACGTATCTGTTCGGGAAGTGCCATGTGATCGCGACGCGCACTGTGGTGGTTTCACCCGGTTCAAGGAAGAACTGCGAGACCACTCCCCCGTTCCATGTTGATCCTGACGGGCTGGGCATGGGACGCGCTGTGATGCCGTTGGGCTGCGGGTCAGGCAGGTCATCTGGAACACCGTTCCATTCGTCGGGGCCCACCGGCTGGCGTGTCGCCATGAAGTCCATGAACTGCGCCGGATCAGTCCACTGAGGAAGGGAGCTGACGCGCGTGCCTGACACGCTCAGGCTCATGGTGCCTGCGCCGGGATCGCGCGGGGCGGATTCGTTTAAGGAGGGGTTGGTCATGGTGAGTTCGGTCCAACCGTCTGCGCGGTGGACGGTGTTGACGTTGCCGCCGTATCGCGGTGAGTGGACGCCTACCGGGTTGGTCATGCCGTCATGACCGATGGCGTTCTGCAGACCTGCGCCGAGCCAG
The DNA here is from genome assembly GCF_056583835.1 of Pauljensenia sp. C0254C2. Taxonomy (NCBI): domain Bacteria; kingdom Bacillati; phylum Actinomycetota; class Actinomycetes; order Actinomycetales; family Actinomycetaceae; genus Pauljensenia; species Pauljensenia sp. C0254C2. The sequence goes on along the minus strand of NZ_JBWPJO010000009.1, from coordinate 22,862 downwards.
CCGTTGAGCCCGGTCTTGGGGTCAGTGTTCGTGAAGGTGAAGGTGAAAAGGGCGGCAGGTAGTGCGGAGTCATCTTCGTTCAGCGGGATGAGCGGGGTGAATGCGTCGAGCGTGACTTTCACCGGCAGTGTGTCGTCATCGAATGTCACGGTGCCAAATGGATAGTGTCCTTCGAAGGAGGCACTGGCCATCGGTGAGAAGTCCTCGAGCAGGTCGCGCTGCCAAGTCGGTACGTCATCATCGTTGACCAGGACTGTTGGTTCGTGCGGCTCACCTGGTTGGGCGATCAGGACACACTGTTCGTTGAAAGGCGGCTCCCACTGACTGATGCGTAGGGCAAAGAATGATCCGGGTAGCGTTCCCGTGTGATTTCCGATGTTGTGCAGCTGCCATTGTTTGAGTGATCCGTCCGCAGCGAGCGCCAGGTTTCCCGTTCCGATCCCGCCGAGGGGCAGAGCAGTGAATGGATGTGGGGTGGTCATCGTCGGCCTTTCATGCAATCGATTACATTTTAGGCTAATATTGCTGACAGTCCACGTCAAGACGGGTCTGCAGTGGCGCAGTCATTACACTTGACAGCAACACTGGTTGGCATTTTGCGGAAAAGACACTATGAAAAGAAAACATCAATCCATCGATGCTCCCCAACGCGTGCGCATGATCGATGTCGCTCGCGCCGCAGGGGTGTCAACGGCGACCGTCTCACGCGTGTTGAGCAATGCAGGCACCGTTAAGCCTGACCTCGCTGAACGGGTGATGGAAGCTGTCAGGCGCACGCATTATGTCCCCGATTCAACAGGTCGCGCCCTGCGCCGCCAGCGCTCGGATGTGTGGGCTGTCATCGTGTCGGATATTCAGAACCCGTACTTTTCGCGACTGGTCGCCTCCATTGAGCAGATCGCCACCGCCAACGGCCTGTCGATCGTGTTGTGTAATACGGGTGAAGATCTGGACCGCGAGCGCCGCTTTATTGCCAATGCCATTTCACAGCGCATGTGCGGAGTGATCCTGACCGCGGCGTCGGAAGCTGATGAGAACGTTGAGCTGCTGACCCGGGCCCGCATTGCCACCGTCGTCGTTGACCGGCGTGTCGGATCGTACGAGGGCGACTCGGTGCTCTTGAATAACGTTCTTGTCGGCCGGTTGGCTGCGAATCATCTGATTGAACGCGGGCATCAGCGTGTTCTGTGCTTGTTTGGTCCGTCTGCAGCTTCCACCACGTTTGACCGCTATCTGGGTTTCCAGGCCGCATGGACGGAGGCGCATCGCGATCGTCATGGTTTGCAGCTGGTGGAGACGAATATTCACGCCGGAGGAGCCCGCCAGGCGACCGCGTCCGCTTTGGCTCGAGCCCACCCGCCGACCGCTATCTACGCGGCGAACGCCGTGCTGTCGATGGGTGTGTATCGGGCGGTGCAGGAAAGTGGGCGGCGCATGCCCGAGGATGTGTCACTGATCGGCACCGATGATGCTGACTGGACGACAATGGTGTCACCTCAGGTGACTTTGATTTCGCAGCCCGTGGAGGAAATGGGGACGCGCGCGGCGTCGATTTTGCTGGAGCGGATGGAGGATCCGGACGGGGAGCCACACCATGTGGTCGTGTCGCCATCTCTGATCGAAAGGGAGACGACAGGCACAACCATCGCGCCTTAGACGCTCATGAGGCGCCTCGCCAGACAGCGCGAGACGCCTCATGAATAGACTCGTCTTACTTGTCGAGAGTCTTGAGTGCTTCCAGCGACTTCTCGACATCAACGACGGGACCGCCGTTTGCCGGTGGTTCCTCATCGATCATGATGTCCTGCTCCAGGACGTAGTATCCGTCAAATCCGGCTTCGTCGAGTTTGTTGACGATCTCGGCGAAATCGATGTCGCCCTCGCCAATGGGTGCGAACATGCCGGCCTTGACGCCTTCGCTCCATGTGAGTTCGCCGGGCAGAAGCTTGTCGGTCATTTCCTTGTGGATGTCCTTGGCGTGGACGATGTCGACGCGGTCGGCGTACTTGTTGACCAGTTCGACTACGTCTGCGCCACCGCAGGCGAGGTGGCCGGTATCCAGGCACAGGCCGACCTTCGAGTTGTCCAGGACGCGCTCGACTTCGTCAACGTTTTGCACCATGGTGCCCCAGTGCGGGTGCAGGCACGCGATCACGTTGCGCTCGGCGCATGCGGCTGAGATACGGTCAAGGTTGGTGAACAGTGTTTCCCAGCCCTTTTCGTCCAGGACTGGACGCTCGTCATAGCCTTCAACGCCGGAGTCAGCTGCGAGGATCAAGTATTTGCCGCCTGCGACCTCGAACGCATCGAGTTCTTTCTGGACGGCGGGAATCGGGTCGGTTTCAGGGTCATGCATGATGGCCAGGAAGAATGCACCGACGACGTCGAGTTCGTATTTGGCGACCTCGGTGGCGCGGGCTTCTGCTTCGAGCGGCAGCCATCCCTGGGGGCCGAATTCTGTGGCGGTCAGACCGATCTGCTTCATTTCCGTTAGGACGCGCTCCGGGCTCATCTGGTATCCCCAGCCTGGAACTTCACATACACCCCAGCTGATCGGGGCTCCTGCAATTTTCATCGTGTCAACCTTTCATGTCGTGTGGATATGCGGGCGATTCAGGACAATGTAATGGATGTGCCGGTCAGAGCGGATTCCTGTGCTGCTTCAGCGATTTGCAGCGCCTTGATCCCATCGGTGACGTTCGGGGTCGGTGTCTGGCCGTGTGCAATCGCGTCGAGGAAGGTGTTGAGCTCATTGCTGTATGCCTGGGCGTAGCGTTCCAGGAAGAAGTTGAGGTAAGGCTCTTTCGATGCGGAGAAGTTCGAAGTGGACAGCTCAACGGTTGTGGCGCGCACATTGTCGGCATTGAGCACACCGTCGGCACCGAAGACTTCCAGGCGCTGGTCATATCCGGGGGCGCAGTGGCGCGAGTTGATGATGGTCGCGACAACGCCGTTGGCGTTGCGCAGCAGGATCATTGTTGCGTCGAAGTCGTTGGCTTTCTTGATCTCCGGGTCGAAGTTCTGGCCGTAGGCGAATACCTCGACAATGTCGCCGAGGAAGAAGCGCGCCATATCGAAGTCGTGGATCGTCATGTCCTTGAAGATGCCGCCTGAGGTGGCCACGTACTGCGGGCTGGGAGCTTCAGGGTCACGCGAGGTGATGGTCACCTGCTCAACCTGGCCGATCTCACCCCGATCGACGAGGGCTTTGATCGCGGCGAAGGACGGGTCGAAGCGGCGGTTGAATCCGAGCATGATGGTCGGGTTGAGGCCTTCGAGGTCCTTCTCGAGCTGCTTAGCTGCCTCGTAATCCAGGGCGATCGGCTTTTCGCACAGTGCGGGCAGGCCGGCTTTGGCGGCGGCAATGATGTGCTGTGGGTGCTGCGGTGTCGGGGAGCAGATGACGACTGCGTCTAGGTTGTCGAGGGCGAACAGGTCCTGCGCGTCGGACAGAACCGTTGCGCCGAATCGCCCACCCAGTTCCTGCGCTGCCGGCTGATACGGATCAGCAATTGCCACAAGCTGTGCGTTGGGGTTGGCAGCGATGGTGTTGGCATGCACGTGTGCGATGCGTCCCGCACCGATGAGACCAATATTGACCATAATAAGACCTTCCTTATTGTCATGAACAACCGGCGTTGGCTATCCCGTTGTGCCTCTATCCCACGATCCTATCACGGCTTGTTCTGACATTAAACCCCGATTCGGCGTCTTTCGGCACCGAATCGACGACAGATGACAGGTCTTTGCGAGATCCTCTACACAAGTAGATATGCCGCAGAAGCAATAGTTAGGACAATAACAATGGCGTTGAAGACATTTTGATTGATCCTGTTGGCGACCAGCTTGCCAACGGCACAGCTCGCAATGACGACGGGAGCCAGAATCAGCGCTATTGTCACAACCTCACGCGTTACCAGGCCTATTCCTGCTGAAAACGGCAGCTTGACAAGGTTAATGAGAAAGAAAAACCACGCCTGGGTTCCCAGGAACCTCTGAACATCAAAACCGGAGGCTAAAAAGTACATCGACATGACGGGCCCACCCGAGTTCGCGGACATCGTCGTGAAACCACCTAACGCGCCATAGATTCCGCGCACGCCGCTTCGTGCGACCGCTTTCTTCATCTTCTCCCCATAGGCGTGCATGAGCGCGAGCGTGAGGAATGTCAGTGCCAGGACAATAATTCCGATGGAGCGACGCACAACCGTGTCGGAGGCGAAGTACAGGAATGCCGCACCACAAGCCACACCGATGATGACAGATGGGATCAGCCGAAAAAGGGTTCGCCAGTCACATGTCTTGAAGTACACCCAAACCGCGATTATGTCCCCTACCAGCAACAGAATCAGCAGGACGGCCGTCGATTCCCTTGCCGGTAATACTGCCGCAAACATTGCAACAGCCACGCTGACCACTCCAGGCAGAGCAGTCTTACCCAGACCTACAAATATCGACGCGATCGCTAGGACGATCCACGCTCCCGCTGACAGATCCAACTGACTTCACCTCCCTACATCGCTTTGTCCTCACAAATAATGGTAGATCTTACATGCGAGTACACACCTCTTCGTCGCAGGCAATCTATCACCTCTGAGACCAATTCACACAAACCCCTTTGTTTCTTCATGCATTTGTGACGACATTAGTGTGCGAATACGATCTTTTGCAGAACTTTCTGCCGCCAAAACCTCCAGATATCATGACAAGACTGTTACGAAGCTTACAAGAGTGTGCTACTCTCATTCCTATCGGGTATTAACGCGCGTTAACATAGATGTTGTACTTCGCACAATATTCGAGAATGCGACTCACAACGAAGAGAGTGGATACATGACTAATCAATCGCCTCAGCTTTCGCCTCGTGAGATCGAGGACCTTGTCGAGAAAACTCCAGCATCAGGTAAACACCGCGGTATAGGCGCGTTGCAGCCGTAGCGACCATTGGTTCGTTCCTGTTCGGCTACGACACGGGAGTGATTTCCGGAGCTCTCCCCTACATGCATTTGCCGTGGGATGCAGGCGGAATGCACCTGAACACCATCCAGGAGGGATGGATCGGCGGGACCCTCCTCATCGGTGCGGCAATTGGTGCACTGTTGGGCGGACGACTTTCTGACCGATTCGGACGCCGTCACAACATCATGCTGCTCGCCGCTCTTTTCTTGGCAGGCGCTTTAATGGTCACCCTCGCTCCCAGCCTGTGGTTCATGTACGTGTCCAGATTTATCCTTGGCCTGGCCGTCGGAGGGACATCAGCAACCGTACCGGTATATCTTGCTGAGACGGCTCCCAGAAGAATTCGTGGAACAATCGTCGCAATTGACCAATTGATGATCGTAACTGGTCAGCTCGCTGCGTTCGCATTCAACGCCGTCATCAATCAGGTTCTCGGCGGCCCAAAGCTGACGGTGCAGGCCGATCCGCTTGGCTGCATCGAGCCCGGAACATACAACTGGCAGGACATCTCCTCGTGGATCTACCTCAAGGAACAGGTCAGTGCTAGCTGTACTCTCAACGCTCAGTCAGACCTGATTGCGTGGGCAGATTCGCTCACTCTCACGTCCGGAAACGGGTCCGGATGGCGCTTCATGATTGTTCTGTGCACGATACCCGCAATCGCCTTGTGGTTGGGTATGCGTCTGATGCCGGAGTCGCCGCGCTGGTACGCGGCAAATCAGCGGTACCTTGAAGCAACCGGTGCTCTTAAGCGGGTTCGTGATGATCGCGACGAGCCGCGTTCAAAGGAATTCACAGAAATGGTTTCCGCGACCGAGCGTGACGTCCATATAAAGAAGGGCACATGGAGTGAGATGATCCGGACCAAGTGGCTTCGACGCCTCCTGGCGATCGGCATCCTCATTGCAGTGGGCAACCAGCTCACCGGCGTCAACACCGTTATGTACTACGCGCCGAAGGTCCTCGAACTTGCCGGCATGTCAACAGCTGTAGCCATTACCGCCCAGGTTCTTAATGGAATCTTGTCTGTCGCCGGGTCATCGCTGGGCCTTTACCTGATCTATCGCTTCTCTCGTCGCGGACTGCTGGCGTGGAACGTGGCGGGCATCGCGGCTTCACTGCTCCTGATATCAATCCTGTTCGGCACGCTGATCGAACCTCATATTGAAGCTGGAACGCTGCCGGATCCCATCGCCGCCTACGGAGTTCTCGGGTGCATGGGAATCTTCATGCTCTTCGTCCAGTCCGGAAACAGTGTCGTGTGCTGGACCATGATGGGCGAGATGTTCCCCGCTCGTTTCCGCGGTCTCATGAATGGCACTGCCGTCTTCTGCCTGTGGGTGTCAAACGCAATCCTGACGACCACATTCCCCTGGCTCATGGCGAATCTCGGCGGAATGGTGACATATGCAGTGTTTGCGGGTATCAACGCTTTGGTTCTGCTCGGGCTCTACTTCTTCATGCCGGAAACGTCCGGCAAGTCGCTTGAAGAGATCGAAGAGGAAATGAAGGAAAACTATTCACAGAGCTGGCGTTACCGAACGGAGCGTACACGCTAAACCTGACGTTATACAGAAAGGCTGTGGGATCGAAATGATCCCACAGCCTTTTCGATGTCTGGTGTCACAACGACATGTCGACCACTGCACGACCCTGAATGTTGCCGACAGCCAATTCGTCATAGCCCTTGCCTGCATCTTCGAGCGAGAAACGCCTGGTGACGATCTGCGAGTAGTTGATGTAGCCGTTGGCGGCCATCTCGACAACCTTGGGCAGATCAACTCGTGTACGTGCACCATAGGAGCCGAGAATAGACTGTCCGCGGCGCACCGTGCGGTTGATTTCAACGCCCGCGGTCTGCACACCGGCGCCCAGCCCAATCGGCACCATCCGCCCACCATCTGACAGAGCATTCAGTGCGGACTCCCATGTTTCGGGACGTCCCAGTGCCTCGAATGCAACGTCGACGCCCTTGCCGTCGGTGAGTGCGAAGACTGCGTCGTGAACATCTTCCTTGGTGGAATTCACAACGTCCGTGGCACCCAGTTGCCTGGCCGCTTCGAGCTTGTCGTCGGCCACGTCAATCGCGATGATCTTGCTGGCGCCGAATGCCTTAGCGATCTGGATGATGTTGGAGCCAACGCCTCCGGTCGCCACGACGGCAACAGTTTCACCAAAGCGCAGGTCTGCTCCGCGGCGCACCGCACCGTAGGCCGTCATCGCCGCGCACCCCAGAATCGCGCCTGGGACAAGGTCAACGTCGTTAGGCAGAACGGCAATCGATGTCGACGGAATGACGCAGTACTGAGCCAGCGCGCCCATCGAGTACATGGCGATTTCCTCGCCGTCGGTGCCGAACAGTCGAGTCTGACCGTCGTAGAGTTTTCCTTCCAAACGGTTGAGGTTAAAGAACGTGTCGCACAGGTCATCACGGCCTTCTGCACAGTGATCGCACTGGCCGCACGGCATCAGGAATGCTCCGGCGACCTTTTGCCCCACTTCCAGGTCAGTGTGGTCGTTGTCGGGGCCTACCTCAACAATTTCTCCGGTCACTTCGTGGCCGAGTACGCACGGGTACGGGAAGGCGATTTTGCCGTGAATAACATGCAGATCGGAATGACACATGCCACATGCTGCGACCTTGATCAGAACTTCTCGGCTCCGTGGTTTAGGCGTCTTGATCGTTTCTATCTGCATGCCTTTGGCAGGGTCACGCAGTACCGCAGCCTTCATCGTTTCTGGAATTGCCTCTGACATTTTTCCTCCATTGGATTCAGACACTTCTCACTGCCGACGCACCGGATTGTGCTTTCCGGACCGTACATCAATTCTATCCTCATTTGTAACATTTGTAAATGGAATTGAACGTACAAACTATCGATTACCGAGGGAGTCTACCGATCCGCTGTTCGGAGGACATACGAAACGGCGGGCCAGAGCCGAAGCAAATCGGCCGCTAGCCCACCGTCTCATATTGACTGAGTTGAGTCAGTTGTCTTCGTTCAGAACGTCACACGTTCCTGCGTTGACTGCCTTCCAGATTTCTTCTTCGGTCGGCATTGCCGTGGAGCATTCCAGACGCGCTGCCACGATCGCACCGGCACCGTTGCAGCCCTGAATGATCTTCTCCAAATCCCAGCCCTGCAGCAGACCGTGCACCAGCGAGCCGCCAAATGCGTCACCAGCACCTGCGCCATTCATGGGCACGCACGGCAGTTCAGGCACAACCAGGCGCTCGTCGGCCGTCTTGGCCAGTGCGCCATCACGTCCCTGCTTGACGATGGCGATCTTAACGCCGCGTTCCAAGAGTGCATCTGCAGCACGCTCGGGGTCCTTCTCCCCTACTGCAATTTCGCATTCGGTGCGGTTACCCACTGCCACATCGGTGTATTCGAGACACTCGGCGTAACGCTGTCTAGCGAGTTCAATGTCGTCCCAGAAGATGGGCCGCCAGTCCATATCGAAAATTGTGTATGGCTTGTGGCCGCGCATCTTCAGTGCGTCAATGTGCGTGGTGTAGGAAGGATCCTCCGACAGGCCGGTGCCGCTGAACCAGAAGATCTTGCAGTTCTTCACGGTCTCCTCGGGCAGATCGGAAGTCTTGATCTGCAGGTCCGGAGCCGACGGCTCACGGTAGAAGAAGAATGGCGCGTCGGGAACCAGCTCACAGAAGGTCACCGGCGTGTTCAGGTTAGGATCAGTGATGACGAATTCATCGCTGACGCCCAGACGACGCATTTCGTCGCGAACGTACTTTCCGAATGGATCGTCGCCCACACCTGTCAGGATTGCCGCATCTTCACCCAGTTTTGCCGCTGCCACCGCGACATTCATGGGCGATCCGCCGAGGAACTTTTGGAACGTCTTTACTTGATCAAGGGGCGTGTTCACCTGAAGGGGGTAAACATCCACGCCACTGCGGCCAACGGTTAGAACGTCGTGTACTGCCATGACCTTTCTCCTCACTTCGTCGTGCTATTCAGCTTGGACACTTCCAGTGTACGACAGAGCCGAGCATTTGTCACTACATTTAGTGACGATGCTCGGCTTTGTTCCGTGATCAGTCAGTCTCACAGGCCCTTGGCGGCCTCGATCAGCGTCTGGGCGCTCATCTCGAGTCCCTTGACCATGTCGTATTGGTTGTCCTCATGTTCGACGGAGACATTCATATCCGGGTTGATCGCGGCGACTGCCTGGCAGAACTGCGTCCAGAAGCTGACGTCATTGCCACCACCGAGGTAGACAAAGCGCCATGCCGGATCCTGTGGCCAGACCTGGCACCAGTGTGCCATTGCACTGGGGTAACGATCGTCCTCGTTTTCCGGCCAATGGCCGAATCCTGTATCCAAGACGCCCTTGGTTGCCACGCCAGACTCGATCTTCGTGTCCTTGGCATGGACGTGCAGGATGTGTTTGCCAAGAAGGTCGATACACGCGAGGATGTCCATCTGTTGCCACATCAGGTGGGAAGGATCCAAGTTCACACCAATGTTGCGCACACCTGTACGCTCGACGAAGTCGAGGAATCCGTGTGGGGTGAAGATCGTATTGTGTGGGTGAAGTTCCCAGGCGATCTTCACGCCTGCGTCACCAGCACGCTGATCCATCTCCTTCCAGTAGTCGGCAAGGACATCCAGCTGGTATTCCAACACCTCCCCATACACACCGTCCCACGGGTTGACCACCCACGAGGGATAGCGTGCACTGGAATCAGAGCCGGGTGCGCCCGACATTGTGACAACCTCGTTGACGCCGAGCAGACCAGCTAACTTGATGGCTCGCTTGAGGTCGTAGTCATGTTTGGGACCGACGTCGGGCAAAGGGTTGACGGGGTTACCGTTTGCATTGAGTCCGGCAAGTTTCATCTCCCTGTCAGCGAAGATGCCGAGGTATTCGTCGCGTGCCGTCTGCGAACTCAGAAGCAGATCCACATGCGCGTGCGGGCTGGGTACGAAGCCGCCGACGTTGACCTCGGCACCGTTCAATCCCATTGACTTGGCGATATCGAGTGCCTCTGCCAACGGGTAGGAGCCGAGGCACTGCGTGTAGAAGCTCAGTGTTAAAGACATGGTGTTCCTTCCGGTCGTTGAGAATTACTGTGACTATTTGATGTCGACGCTGGCGCCGCCATTCGCGGCAGATTCTGCGACAGCTGCCTGGATACGCATGGCGCGGTAGCCGTGGTCGAATCCGGGAACCTCGGGAAGTCCCTCGTCGATGCCGGCAACCTGGTCAAGGAATGCGCGTGCCTGGTAGGTGAACTGGTCGATCTGGGTGACACCGACGCCTGCGAACGCCATCGAGGAGCCATCCTTAAAGTACGGGAAGTCGGGTCCCACCAGTATGCGGCGCGATCCTGTCAGGCCGCGCGCTCCTGCGTTGTCAGCCAGCTTGATTTCTGCTGCGCGTGACATATCAAAGGCTGCCTTGGCTTTCGTGCCGCTGACTTCGAATTCAAGCTGGTTCGGATCGCCCACAGTGATGCGTGACACCGCCAGCGATCCGACCGCGCCGGATTCAAAGTGCGCGGTAAAGATGGCCGCATCGTCGTTTTCCACCTTTTCGGTTGCCTTCGCATCGGTGGAAATCCCTCGACCTCCGGACACACCCTGCACTGCCGGTGGACGCATGGTAATCGCAGTGGCGAATGCGGCACCCGAAACGGACTTGATCTGCCCGCATACAAATTCCGCGGTGTCGATCAGGTGTGACCCCACATCTCCGAGGGCGCCTGACCCCATCGGCCCCTTGTACCGCCATGCGATCGGGGTGTTCGGATCGGCTCCGTAGTCGCAGGTGTAGCGACCGGTGAAATGGACGATATCGCCCAGCGCTCCATCCTCGGCCAGTTTGGCAATTTCAGCGATGCCAGGCTGGCGACGGTATCCGAACCCAACGCCTGTAACGACGTCGGCCGCAGCAGCAGCTTCTGCCATTGCACGGGCATCGTCGAGGTTGTCCGTCAAGGGCTTCTCACACAGGACGTGCTTTCCGGCCTTGATCAGTTCCAGGGCGATTTCACGATGCAGTGCATTCGCGACAACGATCGAGACCACGTCGATTTCCGGGTCTTCTGCAATTTCGTGCCAGTCAGTGACGGTCTTGTCGTATCCGTATGCGCGTGCGGCATCTTGCGCGAATGGCTCATAGGCATCGCAGATTGCAGCATATCGAAGCTGCGGCAGCTTATGTGGATCGTAGATAGTCGTGGCCTGCCGCCACGCGTTGGCGTGCGTGCGACCAGCCATTCCTGCGCCGATAACAGCTACTGAAATTGTGTGACCATTCATCATGACTCCCTCGTCGATCATCTGTTGGTGAGTCACCGCCCCGAGCTACGCAAGCGGTGAATTAACGGCGCTATTCATACGCTAACGCGCGTTAACTACGAGTAATAGTATGGTTTGTTCTCACAACTGTCAAGGCGAATCGTAAAGTGAGTCGCACTACGGGCGGGCGAGGTTGCGTGAGGAGGCACGCACGATCAGACGCGGCTCAACGACGCGTTCGGTTCCGACCTGCCGGTTTGCCTCGATCAGGTCAAAACTCAGCTGCGCCTGCTGCGCCGGCTCCTGGTCGATCGAGGTGAGGAGGAACTGCGGATTCTCCGCCAGATAGGTGTTGTCGTAACTCATGACCGGGAAGTCAATACCCGGCCTGGCGCCAGATGCCTTCAGATACGCCACAACATCGATGGCCATCAGATCGTTTTGAACCAGATAACACGTCGCCTCGCGTGACGTCAGTTCTCCTAAACGCCCATCGCGGATCGTGTAGTGCTCCAGTTGCAGCCCAGCCGCATCTGTTTCCTGCTCGATGGCAGCAAGACGATAGCGTGTAGACGCATCGGTCTGATCATTTGTCACGTACACCACCTGCGTACAGCCGGTGTCGACCGCGTGGTGCGCAATCAGGCGCGCTGCTTTGAATTCATCAATATGAACCGTGCTGATGAGCTCATGCGTCAAGGGAACACCGGCGGCAACAACCGGGTAGCGTTCGGCAATCGACTGGTAGATCTGGGAGTCCTGATCGGGGGTGACCAGGATGATGCCACGCACACGTAACTGATCGAATTGGTCCAGCAACCGCTCCAGACGCCCCAGATGCCCGGCAGCTGTCGCGGCCAAGGTGAGCAAACCGCGCCGATCTGCTTCATTCTGGTAGGCGGAGACGAGCGATTCGAAATATGGGTTGCGCAAATTGGGCAGCACCACGCCCACCAGAGTGCTTCGAGCTGATGCCAGAGTCGCGGCCGTGAAGTTTCGGCTATAGCCCAGTTCTCGCGCGACTTTCTGGATTCTCTCCACGGTCTCTGGCGCTACGCGGCCAGAGCCTGACAGTGCGAGGGAGACCAGTCCGCGTGAAACGCCTGCCGCTTTGGCGACATCAGCTTGCCGAACCGGTTTCATGTGACTTCTCCCCTGCTTGTCGATGCACGCTTGACCAACTTGGTCGGCACTGCTATTTCCACGTCATCAGTCCGGCCTTCGCGGCGTTCCAATACCAGCCGAACAGCCAGCTTACTGAGCTGCTCAGCTTCCTGATCCACTGACGTCAATTCGGTTCCAGGGAAACGTGCCAAATATGTATTGTCGAATCCGGCCACACCAACATCCTGGCCGATCGTCAGCCCTGCCTGCAGCAGGACAGAGATGACGCGGAACGCCGTCATATCGTTGTGTGCAACGATTCCAAAGCCTGAGCCATACCGAGCGATGATGTCCTTTACGGTGGTGACGATGTCCTGATCTGAGACCACACGGGTCAGCACGTCCTGTCCGCGTGATGTCACGACTGACGCGTACCCCGCCTGCCTCAGTGAGGCCGTTTCACTCTCCATATCGATGTCGGTACAAATATGGATAACGGGTGCGTATCCCTCGTCCATCAGATCCCCGGTGACGAGGGCACTCCCGCCCTCGTCATCTGCGCGAACCAGATCGATACCGGCAGGCGCTGACGAGGCTGTGAGGATCACAGCGGGTGTTCCCCGTGTCAATGCGGCCAGTTCGTGAGCTTTATGGCGCGGCGACACGAGCAATAATCCGTCGACCCCGAAGTCAAGGAAGCGTTCGATCGCGGATTTTTCGCGTGCAGAATCGGAGGTGGCGATAAACAGCCCCAGGCGTTCAGCGTCGCACGCCTCGCGCGTTTGCTGAGCCAACACGGCATAAAACGGGTTGTTGAGGTTCGGGAGCAGCATTCCGATGACGCCGCTGGATGCTGTCGCCAAGGAGCGTGCTGTCGCATTGACGCGATATCCGCTCTTTTCTATCGCCTTGAGGACTGCCTGGCGTGACGAGGGCGCCACTCTCGGATCATCATTGACAACCAGCGAGACTGTCTGACGGGAAACCCCCGCCATGCGAGCAACATCTGTCTGTGTGATCCGCATGCGGGGGCCTTCCTGTGAGTCTGGACTGTCCTCCAGCTTATCGAGCATCCGGAAACTCGGAGCGCAGACGCTCCAAGACCCGCGTATTCATCTCATCGGCCCATTCATGCCACCCAAAGATGCACACGGAGAAGACTCCATCGAAGTTGACCTCGCGCAGTGCGTCGAACGGTTCGCTCCAGTTGACCTCGCCCTGGCCGATTTCATTGTGCTGGTGGACTCGGGCGTCAACACCGGGCGGGTTGACGATGTAGCGGTTACCGTCATTGGCCGCGCGGTTGTAGGCATCGGCCACGTGCACCTCGCGCAGCTTCGGTGCGCAGTGTTTGATCATCCGTTCGATGTCGCCCTTGCCTTCGGAGATATGGAATGTGTGAGGCCCGCAGTACTCGTAGCCGATCCAGTCCTTGTTGACGCCGCGGATGATGGAATAGGCCTCGTCGTGAGTTTCGACAAAATCGTAAGGGTGCGGCTCCATCGCCAGCTGGATGCCGTATTTTTCGAAGTCACCAGACAGCTCGTCAATCGACTTGTACCACTGGTGTTCACACTGGACGAGGGTGTTGGGGTTGCCGGAGAACTCGGAGACTATTTTGCGCACGTCCAGGCGGTCAGCAGCTTCGAGCAGGGAGCGCCAGTTGCGCACCTGCGCCTGACGTTCCTGTTCGTCAACAGATGACCAGTTAAAGACCGGGTTGAGAGTCTCGATCTTCACTCCCGTATCTTTTTCAGCTTTCTTGAGCTCGTCAATGAGGTCGTCATCCCACTTCGGATGGCGCTGCCAAAAGTGGAACTCTGTGTTGGGTGATAGCTCGACGTAGTTGAAACCAAGCTCACGAGCCTTATGCAGGGTCTGAGCCGTTGACATGGAGCGGTAATACATGTTCGGATCAAGTGCGATGTGAACCATTGCGTCCCTTTCGATGTGAAAAATGTGCGGTGTAAGGATCTGACTCCGTTTGTCGGTCCTGCATTAACGCGCGTTAAATCGATAGTTCCAATGTAGCTGTTTTACACACGAACTTCAATAGCGCGGCGAGTTAGCGAGGCGCTCCCAGGTATAAACAGATCCGGTGAGCGCCCCACTGTCTGTCTCAGGCGTAGAAATCAGGCTTGTCGATCATGCTGACTCGAACAACCTCCCCGCCCTTTTCCTGCGATTCCAGTGCTGCGTTGACAACGGCAGTTGCCGCGTACCCGTCCCACGCCGTCGATCCAGTGTGTTCATCGCGCGCTACTGCGTTGATCCACGCCTGTACTTCCGCGTTGAACGCTGTCTGGAAGCGATCAATGTGCGATCGACAGATCGGATTACGGTTGCCAGCCATGTCGCGGATGTGGATGCCCTCCTGATCTCCGAGGCGCACTGCCGCCGTCTCCAGGACGACTTCACACTCGATGGAGTATCCCCACTGCAGACTGACGTTAACTTCATCATCGAGGCGAATGCCGGTATCTGTGTACATGACCAACACGATGGGCTCATGCAGATCCTCGCGCGCCTTGGTGGTCTGACGTACCGGATCGACGCGAACCTCCACGATTTCTTCGCCCGTCATCCAGCGCATGGTGTCGATCTCGTGGATTGCCGTGTCATCGATGAGCATGCGCGATGAGTAGTTCTCTGGCACACTCGGGTTGCGATGCCTGTTGTGCACCATGAGGATCGGACCGTTTTCACCGGCATCGGCAATAGCCTTGATCGAATTGTAGGCAGGATCGAAGCGGCGCATGAATCCCACGGTAGTCAGGCGCTTACCTGCCTTCTGTTCGGCGTCCATAATGGCCAGACAGTCCTCGGTAGTCGTCGCCAGCGGTTTTTCACAGAGTACATATTTGCCAGCTTCGATCGCGTTGATCACGTCGGGGGCGTGCACACGGCCGAAGGTGGCAATCAGCACTGCATCAACATTCGGATCTGCAATCAGTTCCTGGCCTGACGCATACGCTGTCCCACCAACCGCATCTGCGACCTGCTGCGCGGCCTCCAGGTTGACATCTGCGGCTGCAACAATCTGCCCCCCTGACAAGTCATTGATGATGCGCTCGACATGGGCCCGCCCCATTCCGCCGCAACCAATCACACCGATTCGCACGGTCATCGTCTTCCTCCTATTTGTTCCGATTTGCTAGAGCGTGCCAAGGCCAATGGAGGCCAGATATTCGCGCGTCTTAATGGCATTGGGCAGCGGGAAATCAGGTGCACACGGGTACATGTCCTGCTCGCACACGCAGTAGATCTCTCGATCAAGTTCCGAGAGCGCGTCAATGAGCTGAACCATGTCGGGGGCGCCGGCAGGTGGACGCACTGCTGCTCCCTTCGCGACCGCCTCGCCAAATGGCCAATCCTTCTCATGGGCTTCACGTGCAATGTCCATGTCGAAGGACTTGATATGCACATAGGTAATGCGCTCGGGGTACTTCTTGATCATTTCGATCGGGTCGCCTCCGCCGTAGACGATGTGTCCGGTATCGAGGCAGAGGTTGACATACCGAGGATCGGTGGCATCGAATATGCGGTAGATCTCTTCGGGGGTCTCAATGTGGGAATCGCCGTGCGGATGCAGCACCATTTTCAGACCATAATCATCAAGCAGCAATTGTCCCAGCTTGTTGGCGTTTTCGATGTAGAGCTTCCAGGTGTCTGGATCCAGCACACGATCATCCGTCCATTCCCACGTCTTATCATCGCGGTACAGCGGAGGCAGGTGCACCATGTATTCGGCGCCCACCGCGGCAGCCGTTTCCGCCATCTCACGGAAATGGCGCTCAGTTTCTGGCCATGCTTCCTTCTTGTGCAGGATGCCCCACCCTGTACCTGAGACGACCTTGAAGCCAAATTCATCAGTCCACTTGGTCAGCTCCTTGGGATCAGTCGGGAAGTATCCCCACGGTCCGGTTTCAAGAATCTCAAAGCCTGCCTCGGCCATTTCCTTCATCGCCTGGCGTGGCTCGATCTGCTTGTCATCTTCGGCAAACCACACTCCCCACTGGTCGGGACACACCCCCACGACCAATTTGGAGTATTTCGGGTTTTCGGTGTTCCTGGATTTTCCGCTCATCATTGAACCTTTCTCTTCAGCGCACCTGCCTGAATGGGCTCACGTCGCTCTTCTTTCACCCTTTTGGCGCGCGCCAATAGTGTATCGCGCATCACTGACTTATTCAAGTGAAAGTCACACATTTGTCGCTACATTTCCCAAATCCCTCTATATCAGGCTATTTACCATCATGAAGGGCCTCAAATTTGGAGTAGTGCACCACAATTGACACTTTGTACTAGCAATCGCCAGATGTATACGTTACTGTAATGACCGTACGAGCGAGGTGAGCCTCCTCGGACACGCCATGCACTAGGTGGTGCGAATGCCCACCAAGGCATATCGCGCCCGAGTTGAAGGAGAAACGCTTTGCAGATGATGCAGGCTGAGGCTTATGCCCCAGCGATTTCACTCTCATTGCTCAGCCGCGACTGCTCCATATCCCACGGACAGCGCCATTCTTTCACGCCTGCACCTACTTGCTGCAGACGATCCTGAGACGAATTATCCGCGAGGCCTCGCACACTTTCTCAGATCATCCCACTGACTTCCATAAACAGAATCCGCTATGCCTGGAACCTCAGACGTGAGGGAAGAAACGACATTAATCACGAAAAAACGAGTCTGAGACGGCATATTCAGAAAGGAAAGTTCCACAATGACTGCACTCGTTGACACCAGCATGACCATGCCAGCAATCCGCGAGCAGGAGTACGCCCACAGCGGCACCTTTACAATTGTCCTGACGGTTCTGCTTGCTCTGGCCGCCGTCCTGGCAATCGCCGGCCTGTTCGTTAACCCAGCGCTGACCATCGCAACCGGTCTGGCCACCTCGATCCTGACACCAGTCGTGGTCGTCCGCCAGATCCTGAAAGCGGCTGACCAGATCTGATCTGGTCGCACGACGCATCAAGCGCGGCAGCAGGAACACACCTGTTGCCGCGCTTGCTTTATGTCTTAAGACGCGAGCAGCGGTAGGCGACTGAGCCCAGTCCCCTACCGCCCGCTCGTCATCTTCACAGGTAAAGGCGCTGCGTTGCCTTCTTCTCTTCGTACTCCTTGCGAGCCTCGGTGGTCGAATCGATGCGCGAAACCTCGGCCACTGCAACATCCCACCAACTTGAGCTCGGCGGGTTCGGTCCGTACAGGTCAGTTTCGATGTGGATCATCGTCGCCCTGTCGGATGCTTCGGCCTTGCGGTAGGCATCGCGGAACTCGTCCATCGTTGACACGCGCAGTACGTCCAGGCCCCATGATTCAGCATTCTTGGCGATATCGACCGGCAGGTTGTCACCCGGCTCGTTGTGCGCATTGCCTGCACCCATCGTGTAACGGGTGCCGAACCTCTGGGATCCGTGCGACTCTGACAGCGCGCCGATCGAGGCGAAGCCGTGGTTCTGCAACAGGACATAGATGACTTTCACGCGCTCCTGAACGACGGTGGCCAGTTCCATCGGCAGCATCTGATAGGTACCGTCACCGACGATTGCGACAACCTCGGAATCAGGATGAGCCAGCTTAACACCCAAGCCGGCTGGGATTTCATATCCCATGGTCGAGAAGGCGTACTCCACGTGATATTGCGTCGGGTTCTTCGCCTGCCACAGCGCCTGCAGGTCGCCGGGCATAGATCCGGCAGCGTTGATGACAATGTCGTTGTCACCCATCATCTCGTTCAGTGCGCCGAAGACCTCCAGCTGGGAGGGCAATGGCTGATGATCAAGGTGGTACAGCTCCTTCGTGGTTTTCTCCCACGCTGCCTTCTCATCAGCAATCCTGTGCGAGTACTCATCATCGACATGCCAGCCATCAAGCGCGCCGGTCAGTGCGACAAGTGCCTCACGCGCGTCGGCCACCAGCATTTCTCCTGCATTCTTGACCGCATCGAAAGGCTTGACGTTGATGTTGACAAATGCGACATCCGGGTTCTTGAACTGGGTGTGCGAAGCTGTCGTGAAGTCCGAGTAGCGTGTGCCCACACCGATGATCAGGTCAGCTTCGTCAGCCAGGTGGTTCGCACTGTCGCAGCCCGTCGATCCCACGCCGCCGACGGCCTGAGGGTGATCGAAGTTGATCGCACCCTTGCCTGCCTGAGTGTCAGAGACCGGCATCCCGGTCGCGGCCGCAAAGTCACGCAGGGCCTGGGATGCCTCGGAATACTTCACCCCACCGCCGGCAACAACCAGCGGCTTTTTCGAAGCTTTAATGGCGTCAACCGCACGATCCAGCGACGCCGGGTCCAACGGAGCGCGACGAATGTGCCACACGCGCTTGCGGAACGCCTTGACCGGGAAGTCATACGCCTCGGCCTGCACGTCCTGAGGCAACGCCAGCGTCACTGCACCCGTATCGGCCGGGTCAGTCAGCGCACGGAAAGCCTGCATGAGTGACGGGAGCAGCTGTTCAGGACGATTGATCCGATCGAAGAACACGCTGACCGGGCGGAACGCATCGTTGACCGAGGTATCCAGTGTCTGCGCGTTCTCAACCTGCTGCAGCACGGGATCGGGGTAACGGGTGGCGAAAATATCACTGGGGAACAGCAGAACCGGCAGACGGTTCGTCGTGGCCAGTGCGGCGCCTGTGACCATATTCAGTGCGCCAGGTCCGATCGAAGACGTGCATGCGAAGATACGCTGACGGTTGGTCGCCTTGGCGTAGGCGGCAGCCGCGTTGACCATTCCCTGCTCGTTGCGCGGCATGATGTAGGGCAGGGATCCGCCATCGGGTTCGGGGTTCAGCTCGTTTTGCAACAAAGCCTGTCCGATTCCCAGGACGTTGCCGTGACCGAAAATGCCGAATGCACCGGAGACAAAGCGATGTTCTTCCCCGTCATGCTCGACGTACTGGTTCACCAGGAAGCGGACGATTGCCTGTCCAACTGTGAGGCGTACTTTTTCTTCGTTGGCCATTACTTCACCTCTGATTCTTTAATCGGGAAGAACGGGACTCGTTCGTCAATGTCGAGCCCTTCCCATTCCTGTCGCATCCACGTGTGGACCGGGTCATCTGTCATGAGCCACACTGAGTCTTCAGCCGGGCCGCCCATCACGTTGAGATAGTACATGTCGTATCCGGGCGCAGCTGCCGACGGACCGTGGTAGCCATGAGGCACGATAACGGTGTCACCGGAGCGCACTTCGGTACACACATCGATCGGGTGTCCCGGCGAATCATAGACGCGCTGCAGGCCCAGGCCCTCAGTTTTTTCGTCGCTGCCGGACAGGCCACCCTCGCGAATCTCGAAGTAGTAAATCTCTTCAAGGACGCGTTCGGTCTCTGTGTGCTCATCGTGCTTGTGAGGCGGGTAGGAGGACCAGTTGCCGCCGGGGGTCAGCACTTCGGTGACCAGCAGGTGCGACGTTTCCACCTCATTGCCGAGGGCGTAGTTGTTCACCTGTCGAGTCCAGTTCCCGGAACCACGAATGCCGCTGTTGACGTCGTCAACCGGGCAGTACCGCACGGGCAGATCCTTGGTCGCCTTGGTTGCCGGCAACGCAAAGCGGCCGTCGGTCGTTGCGGTAAGCGTGAATTCCTTGCCGCGCGGGATGTAGATGTAGTCGGTGACTCCGGTCCAGATGGATTCTCGGCCAGCTAGCTCGTAGCGTTCGCCGTCGACCTCGACGGTTGCTGAGCCTTCGAGGGGAAGAACCAGCAGTTCTTCGCCCTCGGTGTCGACTTTCTGGGACTCGCCTGCTTTGAGCGCGACGACGCGCAGCGAGCACCATTCCCAGCCAGCACGTTCAGCGGAAATCGAGGTCTGGAACTTGCCTTCGGCCGTGGATCCGGCCTTGATGACGTATTTTTCGTTGTCGTTCACAGTAACTCCACAGTATTGTCGACAGCTTTGGTGACATCGCCATCGGTCGGGAACAGAAGGGACCGCCCGATGACCAGGCCAAAGACGTTCGGTTGTTGCAGGGCGACGTGCCACTTCTCCAGTGTCACGTCAGCATCCTTGGACACCTCGCCGCCCAGGATCAGCGACGGTAGTGTCGCAGCTTCCATGACGCGCTCCATGTCATCGACACATGGCAACTTCAACCAAGTATAGGCGGATGTGCGACCCAGGCCCGAAGCAATAGCCATCGACTTGATGACGGCATCAGGAGTCAGGTCGTTCACGACGGAGCCGTCCACCCACTTCGACATGAAGGGTTCGATCATGGTGACCAGTCCCCTGTCCGACATTGCGTTGATTGCATCGGCTGTCGCCTTGAGGGTGTTGGCCGTGGCGGGGTCTTCCAGGCAGATACGCGTCAGCGTCTTGCCACCGTCCAGCCTGGCCTTTTCAATGCCGTCCGGATCGTAGCAGTTGAATTGGTCGTCCATTTCGAACTTCGAGCCGCGCAAGCCCACGCGGTTCATCGAGCCGTAGACAAGTTTTCCGTCCAGAGCTCCCAGCAACGTGAGATCCTCAATCATGTCAGCCGTACCCAGGAAGCCGTTGACACCGGGTCTGCTCAATGCTTCCACGCAACGCTCGAGCACGTCGATGCGGCTGGCCATCGCCATGTCATCGCTTCCTGCTCCCAGCGCGCCGCGCGCAGGGTGGTCACAGGCGATGATCATGAGCTTGTCGCCTTTCTTCAACTCGCCCGGCTTGCGTGATTCCAAAGCTTGCGCAATCCGCTGCGGTTCATACATCCTGATCTCGGGAATTTCCCTGATAGCTACCATTTCTTCTCTCATCGTCGTACGAGCCCTATTGCTCACGGTCACTCCACCAGGATCGGTCGGGCCAGCGTTGTGCCCGTCCGGCTCTTGGTTCTTGACTACACTCATTATCTCTCACATAGTTCCCATCGTCAAGATTTTGTCAGTACAATTTAAGGTTTTCCTGTGCAGTTAGATACAACAAGAGGATTTTGACACTGGGTGAACTTCCTTTTTATTTGTCATCTCCAACCCCTTCAAAATGAGGTATCATTCGGAGTTGACATGACTAGCGTGTACACAACATGACGTGGATCCTGGCTAATGCTCCTTCACCATCGTGGCTGATGAGCACCTTTACCGCGAGAACACGACAACAGGCAGTGGGAGATTGACATGACAACTACCAAGTCAGACGAGGAACACCTCGACGAGCCCTTTATCCTCGAAATCACCATTAATCGTGACTCGCCGGTTGCTCTGCATCAGCAGATTTCTGTACCACTGGAACGCATGATCACCAAGGGTGAGATCCTGCCCGGCCAGACAATTGAGGACGAGGTGTCACTGGCGAACCGCTTGCAGATCTCCCGCCCGACGGTTCGACGCGCATTCCAGGATCTGGTGACGAAAGGACTGCTGTCGCGACGTCGCGGTGTCGGAACACGGGTCTCCCCCAGCCCGGTTCAACGCCAGGTGAAGCTGTCAAGTCTGAACGAGGACCTCATCAAAGCCGGCCACACCACCCGCACGGAAATCCTGCGCTACGAGGTGCGTTTTGCTGATGAGGACATCAGTAAGAAACTCGCGTGCGATGAGGGGACGGAAATTGTGTTCTTCGAGCGTTTGCGGTGGCTCGATAACTCTCGCCTTGCCTTGATGCAGAACTACGTGCCCTCCGACATTGCCCCGTCGCTGACCGACCTGGCACGCGACGGCTTCTACCATTGCCTGGCCCAGTCTGGTGTCCACCTCCAGTCGGGCTATCAGCAGATCGGAGCGAAGAATGCCTCAGACTATGAGGCGGAGATTCTGCACGTTGATCCGTCGGCTGCCCTCGTCACCATGAAGCGAACGTCGTATGACGAGTCGGGGCGGATCGTCGAGTACGCGACGCATTGCTACGACGCTGCGCAGTATGCCGTGACGATGCCGCTGGTGACGGCCTAGCGCCTTTTGCCGCTTAATTTTGCAGCCAGAAAACGTAGTTGTTTCCGCCGCGAGGCTCGCCCACAGGCAGGCTGACGTCAGTGGGCAGTCGCAGATCACTGAGCCCGACGATCACGCGCTGGCCGTCAAATTGGCTCCAATATTTCAGAGTCTCGTTCTCTGAGTCGCCCTCCCAGTCGGATTCAACCAACAAAACACAGTGCGCCTTGGCCGCTTGTCTGGTTTCAATACATAGTTGACAGGTGTGTCACGTCATAGTTGACATGGGGTGCAGGCGATGTGTCGGGTCATCGTTGACAGGTGTGTCACGTCATCGTTGACACATGATTGAAACAAACAAAAACGAAGTAATCGTCTCCAGCGTTATCGAAGCAGGCATGACCATCAGCGAGGCCGCGAGACGTTTCGGCATCTCACGCCAATGGGTCTACACCCTGATCCAGCGTTACCAACAAGACGGCCTGACAGGCCTGCAGTCCCGCTCATGCAGACCCCACCGTCACCCCCACCAATGCCCACCCCACGTGGTGGATCACGTGCTGCGTTTACGCGCCACGCTGCTCGAGCAAGGTCTTGATGGTGGGGCTGAAAGCATATGGGCGCGTCTTGACGAACACGAACGCCCCAGCGTGAGCACG
>NZ_JBWPJO010000008.1:0-91291 GCF_056583835.1 Pauljensenia sp. C0254C2 | reverse complement strand
GTGCACATACCCCTAGATTTAAGCCTTCCACGTGCACATACCCCTAGATTTAAACCCTCCACGTGCACATACCCCTAGATTTAAACCCTCCACGTGCACATACCCCTAAAAAGTCATGTAAAAATGCACAATCCCCTAGATTTAACGCGTGAGGCTCGAGGCCGCCGGAAGCTACTGACAGCTGACCTGCGGAAATAGGTTTTGTCCTTTTGGGGTGCCGACTTTAGCTAGGGGTATGTGCAATTTTCGCGTCAAATCTAGGGGAATGTGCATCAAGACCGTGAAGATTTAGGGGAATGTGCAACGCAGGCACGAAGATCTAGGGTGTTGTGTTGCATCGGCGGCTGGTTTGTCGGATAAGCGCACGAGAAAAGGGGTCGCGGAGACGCAGGGAGAAGAGCAAAGCGCGACACGACGCGCGAAAAAGCGGAGGTATGCCCGCTGCTGAGGAGAGCTGCACTATCCGGGCGGTGCTGAGGAAAACTGGCGATCGGCGGAACTGCTGAAGAGAACCTTGCGTGCGTACGCCCGCTCCATGTGGAGGCGAATTTCAGCCACGATGCGTTCAGGCGAGCGCAGATCCTTCCACACAAAACGCAAAACGGTGAAACCTGCGGCCTCAAGCTTTTTCTGGCGGTATTGCTGAGCCTCCAAGCTTGCGAATATGTCGTCAGCATCAGTTCCGTGTTTCGAACGCCCATCAAATTCGATGGCGATACGAAGGTCTGGAATTCCAAAATCTGTGAAGAACGTGTAGCCGTCATGCAGCACTTTCATCTGCGTGCAGACCTCCGTGATGCCACCTTGACGCATGATCCATAGCAAGTGTCGTTCTGCAACGGATTCACACGCGGCGTCTGCACCCTCGATGATGTGCGAAAGGTGTTTCTTGTTACGAGTCCGTTCAGGCAATTTGCGTGCGAGTAAAAGTAGATCTTTGCGGACTGCATCCTCTCGCTTCCGAGACATGTCGTATTCCCGCCGGTCGAAGCGAGACAGGATGCGCAGAACTCCACACATGACGACGTGACTATTCGCCGTATCGTCTAGAACTCCAGTTGAAATAGCGGCGTCTTTCAGTGAACAGCAACGAATCCCATGAGAAAATGTGACCGGTTCGCTTAACAGCTGCCGGTGATGTCTACGCACGGTTATCGCTGGGATAACGTCGTTTTCAGACAGCTGGACTGGGGGCAGAAAACTTGTCGATGTGGTCGAATTCAGGGGCGCTGGATGCAAGAGATCGATTGTTGTCAGCGAGGAGAGAGTGCTGATGCCGTGGACGACGCATGCGGCGTGGCCAATTACGATGCATTTGCTGTGTCGGTAGCGCGTGAGAATCCATGCTCGCGCCCGATTAATGAAATTGATAACTGCCCACTTGTCGGGTAGCTCCTCCAGTATGTATCGAGCAACGTAGAAACCTTTTCCTAAGGCAATGAGATTCATCGAGGTGGCTTTTTCTCGCGAGATGCGTCTGTCGCGAGATGATCGGATCAGGATCTTGTCAAAGTCGAATGCAACAGCAGGCATCAGTGCTCCTCTGGTTTGGACTGTGTACCCAAGTGAGATGTGGTTGCAATGGTCGGATTTACGGTGCTCAGGATAGAAGTAGCTCGCGCGCAAGAATAGGTCGAGGCGACAGTCTGTGGATGGCGGGCTGCGCCGGGCGGGGCGTGGATGAAGTCAGATAGGGCCAGAGACTGACGGGCGCGGGCAGCCCCATTCCGCGTGGGTTGCAGCAACCCCATGAGGGTACGTGCGCTTCACAATCTGGCAGCCCCATTGCGCGTGGGTTGCAGCGCGTCGGCGGAAGAGGGGCCGGTGGCGCATATGGCAACCCTCGGGCGGGCGCGGATCGCAGGGCGAAGATGAGGAATGCGCGCGCGGCGCATTACGATAAGAGGCATGACGCTGTATCTGCACGATTTGAAAAAGGCCGCACTGGCTCCGCTGGAGCCTGTCCACCCCGGACACGTCGGGATTTACCTGTGCGGTGCTACCGTGCAGGGGTCTCCGCACATCGGACACCTGCGCAGTGCGGTCGCCTTCGACACGCTGATCCGCTGGCTGCGCCGCAACGGCACGCAGGTAACCTACATTCGCAACATCACCGACATTGATGACAAGATCCTCGCCAAATCAGCTGAAGCAGGAGTGCAGTGGTGGGCGTGGGCGTCTCGATTCGAGCGCGAATTTGCCGATGCGTATGCGACCCTCGGCGTGGTGCCACCCACCTTTGAGCCACGTGCCACTGCCCACATCCCTGACCAGATCGCGCTGGTGGAGCGCCTGATTGAACGTGGACATGCGTACGCGGACGGCCAGGGCAATGTGTATTTCGACGTTCATTCGCAAGAAGATTACGGCTCGCTGACCCGTCAGAAACTGGACGATATGCGTTCCACGGAAGATGACGCGCAGATTGACGCGGATGTCGAGGCAGGCAAACGCGATTCCCGCGACTTCGCCTTGTGGAAGGCTGCCAAACCCAGCGAACCAGCCACCGCCTCGTGGGATTCTCCGTGGGGACGAGGGCGGCCGGGTTGGCACCTGGAATGCTCGGCTATGTCGAAGCGTTACCTGGGCGAAGAATTCGACATCCACGGGGGCGGCATTGACCTGCGATTCCCGCACCACGAAAACGAGCAGGCACAGTCACACGGAGCCGGATGGGGATTTGCCCGCATGTGGGTTCATAATGCCTGGGTCACCATTAAGGGTGAGAAGATGGCGAAATCCGTGGGCAACGTTCTGTCCGTGGATGCGCTGACGCAGCAGGCACCCGCTCTGGCTGTGCGCTGGGCATTGTCAACAGTGCATTACCGTTCAGCCTTGGAGTGGGGACCCGACACGTTGCCGGCGGCTCAAGCGGCATCTGAAAAGTTCATTACCTTTGCTCTCAAGAGTGCGGAAGCTGCAGGCGAAGCAACCGTCGAAGAACTGCAGCTGGGGGAGAAAGATCTGCCTGAAGGGTTCGTCAATGCTTTGAACGATGACCTGAACGTCGCCGGCGCCCTCGCCGTGATTTACGAACACCTCAAAGTCGGTAACCAGGCCCTGGCCAGCGGCGACACAGAGGCGATTCGCCGCGAACACGTCCTCGTGCGATCCATGCTGGATCTGCTGGGCGTGGATCCCCTGTCCGATCAGTGGAAGGCCACCACTCGCGGGGAAACTGGAGCAACGACAGGCACGAACGGCAGCGGATCAAACGGCGCAATGGACGCCCTCGACAATCTTGTGACCGGTATTTTGAACGAGCGTGCGCAAGCCCGAGCAGATAAAGACTGGACGCGAGCCGACCAGCTGCGAGACACGCTGACCGAAGCCGGCATCACGGTGGAGGACGGCAAAGACGGTGCGACCTGGCACCTGGCAGCCGACTAAACCTTCTCGCCGCGCACACCAGCTCTCGCCAGCACAGCTTGGTCGGCACAGCTAAGACGGCAAGACTAGATGGCACGCGGAGCGTCGTGCTGCGGGTTCACACAGCGACACCGGCGCCTAGCGGCACAAATGTGGCAAGGATCCACGAAAATGCACTCGAATGTGGGGCGGGCCGTACGATAAAGTGAAGGACTTGCACGGCGCGAATCGCCACATCACCAGGTGAGGCGGCTGGAAGCATCCATTGAGCACCTCACGTAGCATCCGTATGTGCAGCCGTGCTCAAGCCCGCGATCAGCATAAGAAGGCAGGAGTCAACAGATGGCAAGTAATTACGGTCGACGTGGAGCCATCCGCAAACCTAACTCCAAGAAGGGGCCACGCGTAGGAACCGGCGGCCATTCACGCCGGGGTCTGGAGGGTAAGGGCCCCACTCCGAAAGCTGAGGATCGCGTCTACCACGCCGCCCACAAGCGCAAAGTTGCCCGTGAAAAGCGTGAGCAACAGGAAGCAGCGCTGGCACGTGCCCGCTCCAGGACCTCTATCAAGATTCCCGAAGGCCACGAGCTGATCTGTGGGCGTAACCCCGTTGCCGAAGCAGCTCAGGCAGGCGTGCCGATTCTGCGCGTCTTCATTTCACCGACCACAACGGCCGATGAGCGACTCGAATCCGTGATCCGCACAGCATCCTCTCTGGGAGCGCCGGTGATTGAAGTGACCAGGCGCGACCTGGACGTTGCAACGGATGGTGCCGTGCATCAGGGAGTAGCTGCCGAGGTGGACGCCTACGAATATGCCGATGCAGACGAACTGCTTGGTGACCTGCTTCAGCAGAGTGAGCCGCCCATGGTGGTGGCACTTGACCAGGTGACGGACCCGCACAATCTGGGTGCGACGTTGCGTGCTGCTGGCGCATTTGGCGCGGGAGGCGTGGTGATTCCGCAGCGCCGCTCGGCAGGTGTGAACGCCACCGTGTGGAAGGTGTCCGCTGGTGCAGCCGCGCGCGTCCCGGTTGCGCAGGTGTCCAACCTTGTACAGTTTCTGCGTGTCGCCAAAAAGGCCGGGTACTTCGTGGTCGGATTGGACGGCGGGGGTGACCAGTCGATCCGCCGCCTGCCCTTGTCGACCGAGCCACTGGTTATTGTCACGGGTGCGGAAGGGGCTGGACTGTCACGCCTGGTGCGCGACACCTGCGACCAGATCGTGTCGATTCCGATCAGCTCCACCGTTGAGTCTTTGAACGCGTCGGTTGCCACGGGCATCGCGTTGTACGAGGTGGCGGCCACGCGCGCCGACGCTCGCTGACAGGTACGCCGGGGATTCCCGGCGCGCTGCCCGCACGAACTGGACACTAGTGATGAGAACGCGTCAATCGCGATAGACTGGACGACGGTGTTTCAGCCAGGTGACCGTGAGACACCCTCGTCCATCAAGAAGACAGGCGAGCCACCAAGTAGGGGAGCATAACCGAATGCCAGCCGTGATCGTTTTGGGCGCACAATGGGGCGACGAAGGGAAGGGCAAGGCCACTGACCAGCTGGGTCAGCGCACCGACGTCGTCGTCAAGTTCAACGGTGGGAACAACGCCGGCCATACCGTCGTCGTCGACGGAGAAAAGTACGCGCTGCACCTGCTGCCCGCAGGTATCCTGTCCAAAGGTGTCACACCGCTGATTGGCAACGGCGTGGTGGTCGACCTGAGCGTTCTTTTCGATGAGATGGAACAGATCAGCGCTCGCGGTGTGGACTGCTCGAAACTGAAGATTTCGGCGGCCGCGCACATCATCCCGCCTTACAACCGCTTGGTGGACAACGCCAGTGAGAAGTTGCTGGGCGACAAGCAGATCGGCACCACTGGCCGAGGCATCGGGCCGACATATGCGGACAAGATGAACCGCATCGGCATCCGCATTCAGGATCTGTTCGATCCGCCGACCCTTGAGCAGAAGGTGCGCAGCGCCCTGGCTCAGAAGAACCCGCTACTTGAATCTGTTGGTATGGAAACGCTCGATCCGGAGGAGGTCACGCGCGAACTGCTGTCGTACGCTGACCGCGTGCGCCCCATGGTGGTGGATGCGTCATTGCTGGTCAACGATGCTTTGGATGAAGGCAAGACCGTCTTGTTCGAGGGTGGCCAGGCCACAATGCTCGACATTGATCATGGAACCTACCCGTTTGTGACCTCATCAAATCCGACGGCCGGTGGCGCACTGACCGGAACAGGTGTCGGGCCTACCCGCATCGACCGTGTGGTGGGTGTTGCCAAGGCGTACACGACGCGCGTAGGTGAAGGGCCTTTCCCAACGGAGCTTACTGACGAAGTCGGTGATGAACTGCGTAAACGCGGCGGCGAATTCGGTGTGACGACGGGGCGGCCGCGTCGTACTGGATGGTTCGATGCTGTGGTCGTGCGATACGCATCGCGCGTCAACGGGTTGACTGACCTGTGCTTGACGAAACTGGACGTCCTGACCGGATATGACACGATTCCGGTGTGCGTGGCCTATGAGGTGAACGGGCAGCGTTTGGATGAGATGCCAATGAATCAGTCAGACTTCGAGGCTGCAACACCCATCTATGAAGAGATGCCCGGATGGAGTGACGACATCTCCGGCGTGCGCACCTTCGAGGACCTGCCTCAAAAGGCTCAGGAGTACGTGTTGCGCCTGGAGGAGCTGTCCAAGTGCCGCATCTCCTCGATCGGTGTGGGAGCAGGACGCGAAGCCATCATTGTGCGCCACGCGCTCTGATCTGCAGTCGGTGCGCGCAGCTTGAATGTCGACGAGGCTGCGCGCCCCTGCGCCGAGCTGCCGCTCAGCTTCGATGGAGTTGGAGCTCAGCTTTGCTCGGAGCTTCCGCTTAGCTGTGTTCCGAGCCGGCGCTCAGCACTCCGTTGTCAATGGTGTAGGTCGTATCGGTCGCGCTCAGAGCCTGTTGGTCGTGCGTGACCATGATGACCGCTGCGCCTGTCGCGGCACTGTCGCGCAATAGCTCAAGTACCAGCGCCGTGCTGTCCGCATCAAGATCGCCGGTCGGTTCGTCAGCAATGATGATCGCAGGGGAGTTAATGACTGCGCGCGCAACGCTGGCCCGCCGCAGTTCTCCACCTGACAGTTCCGAGGGGTAGGCGTCAGCAAGTGGCGCAATATCCATCCGCTCCAGCAGTTCGCGGCCGCGCTCTTCAAGGCCGGCCAGGTCTGCCTCGCCGGCGATCTCTCCAGGCAGCAGAACATTGTCGAGGATGTTCAGGCTGGGAAGCAGTGAATGGTGCTGCGTAATGAAACCGAGGGTGCGCGCCCGAAGATTGCATAGCTCATGGTCGCTGAGGTGCGAGACTGCTTTGTTGTCAATGAGAACAACACCCGATGTGGGAGCCAACAGGCCAGCGATCAGATTTAACAGCGTGGTCTTCCCATTGCCGCTCCGGCCGACAATCGCAATGAACTCACCGGCATCGACCGTCAGGTTCACATGATCAACCGCCGCGAACACTGTGCCGCGTCGCGTGAATTCCCGGGTGAGGTCCCGAGTGGTCACGAGTGTCATTACTGCCCCCTCTGGAAAGTCGTATACGTCTCGGCTCGCGACAACTTCCATGCTGACAGGCTTGAGGCTGCCATACCGACGAGGGTGGCTGCCAACACGCTCCCCACTGCCAGACCCAACACTTGCGCGATGCTGATCTGAAGATAGGGCAGTGCCAGGGCGTCTGTAATCAGCGTGCTGTATGGGAAAACGACGAGGGAAGCCAGGCCGATTCCGATCACACCGCCAGCCAGGCCGATCAGCGCTGATTCAGTGAGGTACACGTGAACGAGGTGGGACTTGCGCATTCCCATGATGCGCAGTGAGGCAAATTCTTTCTTCCGCTCATTGACCGAGGTTAAGAACACAGCGAACAGCACGATCGCGCCCAGCACCCATACCGCGCCCACGAATGCGTAGGCATATCCCGTGATCACGTTCAGGTGAGCTTTGGTGGTCGCCGTAATTCCTCCGGGGTAGACGAAGCCGAGGCTTCCCATCCCCGTCGCCTTGGTGATGTTGTCTGCCACCTCGTGCGGGTCGACTCCATCTTTGACTGTGAGCAGGACGGCGGAGATCGCATTGCCCGCATGTTCTTCCGGAATGGCCGGATGGCCCACTTCCGCCGAGTACTTCACGACTTGAGGAACGGTTGCCGGATTGACGAACACTGAGCTGTCCAATGAGGTGCCGGTGGGTGCGAGCTGCGCTGCGACAGGGAAGTGGTGGCCGAAAAGTTTGATGTCACCGTTTGCAGACACTTTGATCTTCGAGCCTGCAATGACGTCACCGTCAGCAAGCTGTTTGTCGTATTGCGAGGACACCCAAGGCTCAATAATGAAATCGGTCTGTGGATTGAAACCGATGATCTGAACCTGGTCGTCACAGCAACTTGCCGTCAACGACGCAATATAAGTCTGCGCGGTGAGCTTTTCGATCCCGTTGGCCTTGGCCACCAACTCGGCGATGTTGTTGATGAAGTAGAAGGTGGAGGAACCGGTATTGGTCAGCAGTGCTTCCGCCTGCGGACGGGAAACCTGAGGAACAACCATGAGGTCGGCACCCATGCGTTCCTGCATACTCGCCAGACCGGTCTTAAGGTTGAACGACAAGACGGTACCGCCGAAGAAGGTACCGGATAGAACACTGACGATGAATATCAGCGCGAAGGTGCGCAGTGGTCTGCTCGATAAGTTCTTCAGCGGTAGCCGTCGCAGTAGGTTGTGACGTGTCACGGTCTGCCTGCAGAACTTACTTCTGTGAGGCGGGTGCGATTGTCTTGACGCGACTGTTCACGTACACCACAACCACCGCGTAGACAATGGTCAGGATGCCCAGAACCATCAGCGTGGGGATCATGATCATGTTGCAGTGCATGTCGGCCTTCATGCATCCGCCAATGAGAACCTTGACGATGGCGATAGTCAAAGCGCCGTTGAGGCCAGCTGCAATTGCCAGTCCTGTCTGGATGCGGGTGTCAACGAAGAACGCAATGACGCCGATGACTGCGATAACCAGACCGATGCCGAGGGCCGCCTGA
Source organism: Pauljensenia sp. C0254C2 (assembly GCF_056583835.1). Taxonomy (NCBI): domain Bacteria; kingdom Bacillati; phylum Actinomycetota; class Actinomycetes; order Actinomycetales; family Actinomycetaceae; genus Pauljensenia; species Pauljensenia sp. C0254C2. The sequence continues at coordinate 82,837 of NZ_JBWPJO010000008.1, read as the reverse complement.
GCTGACCAGTGGCACTTCATGAAGTGCCCATCTTCCATCGGAGGGCATGGCTGCGCGAAAGTCTTGGGCGCGAATGCGATGAGAAGTCCCAGAAGGATTGCTGGAATCGATGAGATCAGTTTGTTTGTCATGATAACCCTTTCACAGGTGCTCGACGACCCTTCTGCCGGATCAGTCCGTCTCTCAAGAAATGCTGTTATTATGACAGCGTAAAATAAGAAAGGCAAACCTTACCTAATCGGTGAGGAGTGGATGGAAACCGCAGAATAGCGCCAACGGCGAGAGCGCAGGAGGTGTGGACCTGTGGTGCGAACCGTTAAAAAGTGAGCAAGGCGACGTGAAAGGGCCTCGAACTAAGCCATCTTTCTATCTCGTACGGTGAGCTGCTGTGCCCGGCGCTCAACCGGCTGTCAGTGCCTGGTGGTCAGATCCTCATCGAACCGCATCGATAATCGACGTCACTGTTTCATGGATCGCTTCGGCGCTTACTGGTTCGCCTGCGCTGGTGAAGTAGATTCCCAACACGAGGTTGGAGCACGCGATACGAGTAAACGTATGCGTCTCATGTGGATCAGGATCGGCAAGATCAGCCGTGAAGGTGACGTACTGCGCGCCGCTGACTCTGCCGTCCTTTCTGAAGTCCAGGCCGGTGACCGCCGCATCAATTGCCTCACCATCGCATCCTTTCCGATTTCTCTCCAAGTGGAGATTGTAGAATTCCTGCGCGTTGGCCTTACTGAGGAAGAGTGACAGCTCAATGAAGGCCACAGAGGTCACTCCCTCAATCAATGACGTGTGACTCATGTAATCCGGTGACGGCAGGCTGTCAAAAAGCTTCTGGCATTGAGTGCTCTTGAACTGCAGCGGCTCAACGTCGGTATAGCGGATGGGGCCCTCGACTTCATCAACGGGGCCAATACCACTGACCGCGACATTTCGGAGTGCCTCTGTGGCTTCACTTGCAGAGAGTGGATCAGAGTGACGTGAGGTGATGACAAGAACGCCGGCTGCAACCAGAGCGATCACGAGAACGCAGCTCACCAGCACGACTAGATCAGTTTCATCTACTTGAGTACTACCGTGCCATGTCGCACTGCCACATATCAATATCTCCGGCCCCAACAATCTGTCATTGATCATCGCAAGGTGCTGGAAATGAGGCGGGGGTGAAAGTGGCACCGGACCGAAAGCGCCTGTCGGCGCGAAGGCCGCTCGTAGCGGCAATAGTTGGAGCCCGGGGCTTAGCGGCCCGATGCCGCGTTCAGCCTAGCATTGCCACCCACACTGACGCTCAGTGACCTTGCCAACTCCAGGTTCCGCCGGTGCCGTCCCCGCCATCAGTGCGCAGTGTTGCCCGCTTCGGTGATGGCGAACAAGACCAGAGAATTGCTGGTCGCCCTCGTGAATCGTCGTGAAGGCCCGTACAGTAAGAAGCATGTTTGTACTTGATGAGAACACTCCTCGAGAAATTGCACCCCTGGCGTGGATGCTGGGACAGTGGCGCGGCTGGGGCGTGATTGCCGGATCGCACGCGGCGCCCGCCACCCCCGACACGTCCGGAGAATCCGACCAGAACACCCCCGCCACCTCCGCTGACAGTGACGATGTGCCCGATCAGATGGTCATTGAAGAGATCACGTGCGAAGCCGTGGGCACACAGATGCGCATGGTGACCCGCATCTACTCGGCAACGTCGCGCGTTCAGTCGCTTGACCCGAGTGCCTCGACCGAGGAAGGCCTGGCCGCCCTCGTCGAACAGGACCTGATCAATGAGGAAACCGTGTACGTCAGCGTCATGCCGACGACGCAGGAGCTGCCCCCTCCCGGACAGTTCCAAACCCGAGAGCTCACTGCCAGTGGCGCGGATCAGAAAGGTCTGGCGACGCTGTGGGCGGGAGTGTCGATGGGGCCGCGCGTACGCATGATTTCCGACGCGATCGCACGCAGCCCACGCGCTCAACCCGTTGAGGAAGCCTCTCGCATGTTCGGCCTGGTCGCAGGTGAACTCATGTGGGCTCAGGACGTCACAATGGTGGGTGCAGGCGAGTCGATTACCTCGATTTCCGGTCGTCTCATGCGAATTGACGAGGGGGACGCTGTCACATCAGATTCTGCAAGAACGCCGAGCAACGCTGCGGCGAACCACGGTGGCGTCGATGCGCAGGACAGCGATGACTGATCAGCTGCATTCGCCACTGTTGACCTGGCCGAAAGCTGTTGCAGGTGAGGGCGAGTGGGTCGGCCTGCCGATTCACTACGGCGACCCGATCGGGGAGCAGTGGGCACTGGCTGAATCGCGGGCCTTCACGGATCTGTCCACTCTGGCAGCAGTGACTGTGAGCGGGCCTGATCGTCAGTCATGGCTCACGAACATGACCTCGCAGATCATCAATGGCATGACGCCTGCAGAATCAAAAGAACTGCTGGTGCTGGATGCCAACGGCCGCATCGAGCACGCCGCAGCAGTCCACGATGACGGTGAAACGACGTGGCTCGTAACTGTGCGTAACCGCGTCGGCGCACTGGCCCAGTGGCTCGAGTCCATGAAATTCATGCTGCGCGTCGAAGTGGCGGCGCGCCACGACATTCGCGTGATCGGCACCGTCAGCTCTGACGCCCAGACCGATCCGCTTGCTGAAACAGCACGCAACCTGCCGGGATACCTGTTCACGTGGGATGACCCGTGGCCAGGAGTCGTGGAAGGCGGCACGCGTTACTTTGCAGGCAGCAAGCACCCGGGATCTGACACGCATTTCCACCTCCACATTGTCGAGGGCGACGGCGCCATCACCGACATGATGAGTTCGGCGGGCGACAGCGACGGCATGACGCCTGCCGGAATGCTTGCCTGGGACGCACTGCGCATTGCGGCATGGCGTCCTCTTATCGGACGGGACACGGACGCTCGATCCATCCCGGCTGAACTCGACTGGATGCGCACTGCCGTCCATCTGCATAAAGGCTGCTACCGCGGGCAGGAATCTGTGGCACGTGTGGTGAACCTTGGTAAACCGCCCAGGCGCTTGACCTTCCTGCAACTCGATGGCTCACGCGGAGATCTGCCGGAAAGTGGAGCCAGACTGATGCGTGGAAACCGGCAGGTGGGTGTGGTCACATCAGCTGCACGGCATTACGAACTTGGCCCCGTTGCGCTGGCGCTCATTTCGCGCAACGTCTCAGAAGACACGGTCTTTGACATTGACGGGGTTAGCGCTGCGCAGGAAATCATCGTGCCGCGTGACGGTCGCAGTGAAGATTCACCCGATGAGCGCCCCGGCAAGGACCTGACGAACAAGGACCTGCGCCGGCTGGATATTCCGCCGGCAGGATCACCGCATATGTCAGGTGGAAGGAAGGCATAACAGTGCGAGCAGTACTTCAGCGGGTGACTCGTGCGAGCGTGCGCGTCGATGGTGAAGTTGTCGGAGAAATCAGTGGCCCCGGCATCCTCGCCCTCGTCGCCGCCACTCACGAGGACGGCCCCGACCAGGTCGACACGGTGGTGCGCAAAATTGCGGAGCTGCGGATCATGGACGATGAACAATCGGTGAGCGACATTGGCGGCGCGGTCCTGGTCGTCTCGCAGTTCACACTCTATGGCAGTACCCGTAAAGGCCGGCGACCCTCGTGGTCGGCAGCTGCGCCGGGCCCTGTGGCTGAACCGCTGATTGATGCCGTGGCTCAGGGGCTGCGTGAGCGTGGGCTGGAAGTGGCGACCGGCCAGTTTGGCGCCCACATGGAGGTTGAACTGGTCAACGACGGGCCCTTTACTGTGCTGGTTGAGGCGTAGACGGAACCATGGCGGAGGTGCATATTCGCCCGTACCGGTTAACGGACGCAGCTGATCTGATCTCAATCTGCATTGATACGGCCGACAGTGGCAGGGGAGCGCGGGGCAGGCTCACCGATGATGAAATTCTGCCCTACATTTACGCACTGCCGTACGTCAGTTACGCTCCGAGCTGGTCGTTTGTGGTTGATACTGGCTCACGCATCAGTGGATACATCGTGGGTGTCCCCGATGTTGCTTCCTTTGTGAACTGGTGGCGCGACCACTGGGTGCCGGTGCTGCGCGAGCGTTTCGGCGGCACGGAGCTGTGGCCAGAGGGCGAGCGTGAACTGCTTGAACGCGGCCTCAATCCTGATTCCATGTGGTCGGATCTTCGCCGCACCTATGAGGCCGAATTTCACATCGACCTGCTGTCCGATGTGCAGGGACGCGGGCTCGGTACGCAGCTTCTTGGCAGATTCACCGAGGCGGTGACCACGCGCTCGCACGCACACGGCATCGCCATCGGGGTTGACGCGGACAATTCACGTGCCATCGGCTTTTATGCCAAAAATGGTCTTGAGGTGCTGCGTGAAGACCGAGGCAGTGATGGCGCCGTCAGCGGCTACACCATGGGGATTTCTCTGCGCGGGCCATCCAGATCCGCATGACACGCGAAGCGGTGGCACGCAGGTTCCTTTCGCCCGATGACACCGCCTCATCCGTTGAACACGGCCCGGGCACGATCGGGACAGCGGCAATGATTCCGCATCGCAACAGCTCATCAGTCAGTGCCTGCCCCTGTTCAATTCTGCCGGCGCACGCGATGACAGGAACGCTGCCGGCCTCGCGTGCCAGGCGCGCCACCCCGGAGATGGTTTTGCCCATGACACTTTGCCGGTCGATCGACCCCTCGCCGGTCAGCACAAGGTCAGCTCCGCGCAGCACTTCCGCCAGCCCGACGCCTTCCATCACCAGATCCACCCCTGATTCCAACGAAGCGCCCAGGAAAGCTGACAGCGCAAACCCCAGCCCACCTGCCGCTCCAGCTCCCGCCTTGTCGGCATGGGCGCTCGCTGCCGGGTCAGCGTGCGCGAAGGTTGCCAACGCACGATCCAGCACCTTGACGTCGCGAGGTGTCGCACCTTTTTGAGGCCCGTATACAGCGGATGCGCCCCCAGGCCCACACAGCGGATTGTCCACATCGCATGCGGCGCGCACGCGCACATCCCTCAGCCTCCCATCCAGGCCAGACACGTCAATACGTCGAACCTTTCCCAGGCACTCCGGCGAACCGTCGACGTCACGGCCACCCTCGTCAATGAAGCTCATACCCAAGGCGCGCAGCATTCCCGCTCCGCCGTCGTTCGTGCCGGACCCGCCCAGCCCGATGAGGATCTCCTCAACACCAAGGTCCAGTGCTGCCGAGATCAGCTCACCCACTCCAGCGCTGGTCATGGAACAAATTCGCCGGTCGCAAGCCGCGACCAATCCCAGCCCGACAGCCTCGGCAACTTCGATGACCGCGCTGCCACCTGCCGTCCAGAACCCTGCCTCACGAGGGCGGCCGAGCGAGTCGTGAACCTCGACGATGTGGTACTGCGCCCCCAGGGCATCCGCGATGGCCTGCGCGAAGCCTTCTCCGCCGTCAGCCAGCGGAACCACCTCGCATTGCGCATCGGGTACGACTGCACGAACACCGTCAGCAAGTGCACGCGCCGCCTGCATCGCTGTCATCGACCCCTTGAAACTGTCAGGAGCGCAGACGATTTTCATGGCAGTCCTCTCTGTCGCGGCGCGGTTTGCTCTGATTGTAGGCAGCGTGTTGACGTGCTTGTGTGCGCACGCGAGGCAGACAACTGGCAGTGTTTCCGCTCGCCTGTAGTGAACATTCAAGCGACCGCGCCAATCAGCCCGTAGGGTGGAACCAGTTGAAAACGCCAGGCACCCGTGTCTGCGCCATCCCATTCGTGAACATCAGGAGGAGCCATGTTCGAACGGTTCACCGACCGAGCTCGGCGAGTCGTCGTCCTCGCACAGGACGAAGCCAGGAACCTCAACCACAACTACATCGGCACTGAGCACCTGCTGCTGGGCCTCATTACCGAGGGCGAGGGAGTCGCAGCAAAAGCCCTCGACATGATGAACATTGAGCGCGACCAGGTGCGTGAAGCGGTCATCGACATTATTGGCGAGGGCGAAAAGCCTGTCGAAGGTCACATTCCGTTCACGCCGCGTGCCAAGAGAATCTTTGAGCTGTCGCTGCGTGAAGCACTGCAGTTGGGTCACAACTACATTGGCACTGAGCACCTGCTGCTCGGTTTGCTCAAAGAGGGCGAGGGCGTTGCAGCTCAGGTGCTGACGAAGCTGGGAGCTGACTTGTCGCAGGTGCGTCAAGCCGTTATCCAGCTGCTGTCGGGTTACCAGAGCGATGGGGACAACCGCGAGGCGGTGGGCGTATCGGGCAACCCTGTGCGCGACCCCGGTCAGACGAACTCCGCTATTTTGGAGCAGTTCGGTCGCAACCTGACTCAGGCTGCACGTGAAGGCAAGCTTGATCCGGTGATCGGTCGTAAGACGGAGATGGAACGCGTCATGCAGGTGCTGTCGCGTCGCACGAAGAACAACCCGGTGCTGATCGGTGAACCCGGTGTCGGTAAGACCGCTGTTGTCGAAGGCCTGGCTCAGGCGATCGTGCATGGCGACGTGCCGGAGACGATTAAAGACCGCCAGATCTACTCACTGGATATGGGATCCCTGGTCGCCGGGTCGCGCTATCGCGGCGATTTCGAAGAACGCTTGAAGAAAGTCCTTAAAGAGATCCGCACGCGCGGTGACATTATCTTGTTTATCGATGAGATCCACACACTGGTCGGCGCCGGTGCTGCTGAAGGCTCCATTGATGCCGCTCAGATGCTCAAGCCAATGCTGGCTCGCGGCGAAATCCAGACCATCGGTGCCACCACGCTTGACGAGTACCGCAAGCACGTGGAAAAGGACGCTGCGTTGGAGCGTCGTTTCCAGCCGGTGCGTGTCGAGGAACCCTCTGTGGATGAGACAGTTGGGATCTTGAAGGGGCTGCGTGACCGCTACGAGGCGCATCACCGCGTCATCATCACCGATGAGGCGATCCGCGCCGCAGCCGAGCTGGCAGACCGCTACATTTCTGACCGTTTCCTGCCTGACAAGGCCATTGACCTGATGGATGAAGCCGGTGCCCGCCTGCGCATCGCCCGTATGACGGCACCGCCCGAGTTGCGTGAAATCGACGAGAAGATCGCTGATGTGCGCAAGGCCAAAGAAGCCGCGATCGATGATCAGGACTTTGAGCGTGCCGCCTCCCTGCGTGATGAGGAAAAGAAACTGGGCGAGGAACGTCGCGAGAAGGAAGATGCGTGGAAGGGTGGCGAACGCGAAGAAATCGCGGAGGTCACCGAAGAGGAAATCGCTGAAGTGCTCGCCATGTCGACCGGCATCCCGGTGGTGAAGCTGACTCAGACCGAATCTGCCAAGCTGCTGAAGATGGAAGATGAGCTGCATAAGCGCGTCATCGGCCAAGAAGAGGCTGTCAAAGCACTATCGCAATCTATCCGACGCACACGTTCCGGCCTGAAAGATCCGAAGCGTCCGGGTGGCTCGTTCATTTTTGCCGGCCCGACCGGTGTCGGTAAGACTGAGCTGGCCAAGGCTCTCGCGGAGTTCCTGTTCGGTGATGAAGATGCGCTGATCCAGATAGATATGAGCGAGTTCTCCGAGAAGCACACGGCATCACGCCTGTTCGGTGCACCTCCCGGGTACGTTGGATACGACGAGGGTGGCCAGCTCACTGAAAAGGTCCGTCGCCGTCCGTTCTCTGTCGTCCTGTTTGACGAGGTTGAAAAGGCTCACCCCGATATCTTCAACTCCTTGCTGCAGATCCTGGAAGAAGGTCATCTGACCGATTCACAGGGACGCAAGGTGGACTTCAAGAACACGGTGATCATCATGACCACCAACCTGGGCACGCGCGACATCAACAAGGGTGTGCTGACCGGCTTCCAGTCCGCCGACAACCTCACGCACGACTACTCGCGCATGAAGTCGAAGGTGAATGAGGAGCTCAAGCAGCATTTCCGCCCCGAGTTCCTCAACCGTGTTGACGACGTCATCGTCTTCCCGCCGCTCACGAAGGAGCAGATCACGCAGATCGTTGACCTGATGATCGGTCGCCTGGCGGAGCGCATGGAGGACCAGAATATGAAACTGCAGATCAGCGATGCTGCGCGTGAACTGCTGGCCGACCGCGGATACGACCCTGTTCTGGGTGCCAGGCCGCTGCGCCGCGCCATCCAGCGCGATATTGAGGACGCCTTGTCCGAGCGGATCCTGTTCGGTGAGATCATGCCGGGTCAGGTTGTCACCGTCGATGTTGCCGGCGAGGGCGACCAGCGTGAATTTACGTTCACGGGGATCTGATCGCCTGGTCGCATGGCCTGCGTGTAGCGGCTGACTACCGTGGTTAGGGGCCAACCGGCCACGGTAGTTCGGCTCCAGGCGTCAACTGGTCACGGTCATCCAGGCGGCCACCCTCGACAAATATCTTCAGCTGCGCGGGGACGAAGCAGCCTGCAGCGTCCGAAGAATTCCTGCCACACGTGACCCCTCCTGCACGCAGTTGAGCCTTTGCACACGAGGGTGATAAATCTCCTTCTCGCACGCCCATCTCAGCCAACAGCGCCGACGAGATTTTGCCATAATTGCTGCGATGCCAAACCTAAGGAGACCCTGATGCCTGCAGCACCTACGCCCGAGTCGCACGCACGCGTTGACGCCGACACGACGCTCAGCACAGACCCACTGTGGTGGCGCCAGGCGGTTGTGTACCAGATCTACCCGCGCAGCTTCGCTGACTCGAACGGCGACGGGCTCGGTGACATCAAGGGTGTGACCTCACGGGCAGACTACCTGGCTGACCTCGGTGTGGATGCTGTGTGGCTCAGCCCCTTCTATCCTTCCGAGCTGGCTGACGGCGGATACGACGTGGCCGACTACCGCAACGTGGATCCACGCCTGGGAACGCTTGACGATTTTGACGAAATGATCGCGGCCCTGCATCGACGAGACATCCGCGTCATCGTTGACATCGTGCCCAACCACACCTCACGCATGCACCCCTGGTTCCAGGAAGCTCTGGCAGCGGGCCGCGGGTCAGCGGCGCGTGAACGTTACATCTTCCGTGAAGGCACAGGCCCTGACGGCTCGCAGCCCCCGACGGACTGGACCTCCACGTTCGGCGGTGCCGCATGGGAACAGGTTGAAGACGGACAGTGGTACTACCACTTCTTTGCCCGCGAGCAGCCGGATCTGAACTGGGATCACCCCGATGTGCGCGAGGACTTCCTGACAACACTGCGCTTCTGGTCTGACCGCGGTGTCGATGGTTTCCGCATTGATGTCGCCCACGGACTGGCGAAAGACCTCAGCGAACCGCTGCCCAGCCAGGCAGAACTCGACGCTATGCCGATGGATGGACACCACCGCATCTTTGACCGCGACGAGGTTCAGGACATTTACGCTACCTGGCGTGAGGTCTTCAACTCCTACGATCCGCCGCGCACAGCGGTTGCCGAGGCGTGGGTGAATCCTGACCGGGTGCCTCGGTACGCAAACCCGAACAGCCTGGGACAGTCCTTCAACTTCGACCTGCTTGAAGCCGACTTCAACGCCGACCAGTTCCGCACGATTATCACCGACAATTTGGAGCTGGCCAGTTCGTCAGGTTCCTCGAGCACATGGGTGTTGTCGAACCACGATGTTGTCCGCCATGCCACGCGCTACGGCCTGCCCGATGCAGTGCGCACTCATGGTCCGAGGCCCGACAAGCCGGTGGGTCAGGACTGGCTGCTGACAGGTGGTACCGAGCCGGAGCTTCATCGTGAACAGGGATTGCGTCGTGCGCGCGCCGCCACCATGCTCATGCTGGCACTGCCCGGATCGTCCTACATCTATCAAGGTGAAGAGCTCGGCTTGCATGAAGTGGCGGAAATCCCGGCCGATCAGCGTCAGGACCCGACGTTCTTCCGCACCAATCAGAAAGAAATCGGTCGCGACGGCTGCCGCGTCCCCTTGCCGTGGGTCCATGACGCCGCGAACTTCGGATTTGGAGGACCGGCCCACCTGCCGCAACCCTCATGGTTCGCAGACAGTGCAGTCGACGTGGAATCTGCCCGCGAAGACTCGACGCTGTCTCTGTACCGGCGTGCACTGCATCTGCGCCGCACACTGCAGGGCGCCGAAGAAATGGAATGGGTCGACGACAGCATCGAGGCACCGCACAGCGACCAGGTGCTGCATCTGCGCCGTCCCGGTGGCTGGGACGTGATCACGAACTTCAGCACCGAGCCGATCCCATTCGACACCAGCACAGCCATCCTGACCAGTGAGCCGCTGACCGACGGTGTCCTGCCTGGTGAGACAACCATCTGGTGCGCACCGCGCAGCTAAGCTACCGTGAACCCCCTCGTGCCCGCGCAGAAGCGTCGCATTGTCGGCGCCTCTGCCCGGGTCGTGGGGACCCCATCCCTCGCCCGCGTGGGAACCGACAACTGAGCGCGATACACGTGAGAAATAGGAACGATTTTTCGCCTGCCTCTGTCTTTATTCGGATTTTCGTGTCAGACTTACTGCGGTTGCAGTTGTTTCTGCGTATGCGACTCCACTTCTTTGAGAGGACGTGAGCCTGCCCGCCGCCAGGTGGATCATCTGATGCGCAGAGCCGTCACATGCTGATCATTGTTTCAATGAGACCGTGATGAAGGAGGCGAGAGTGAGGACGACGTCTGATTTTCCGCAGAGTCGACCTGAACCCGTTGGGCAATCCGAATCAGGCACCCAACCCGCTACCGGATCCAAGTCAGTGAACGGCAACAACGTTTCCCCTTTTCTTTCTGCACCCCCGATGCCTCCCGGCGACGAGTACTCGCCCGCCAATCAGGGCGGTAACACGCTGTCACGCCGGCTTCACCTGAGTCGACGGGGACGACAACTCAAGAAGCAACTCGCGAAAAATCGACGCAAAATTCCAGCCATTATCGTGTTGGTGTTCTGCCTGATTGTCACCACGCTGGCGCTGCTTCATCCGGGCGTGCCAACATCCCAGATCGACGTGAATGACGGTGGCATATGGGTGACAAACTCCTCGCGCCAACTGGTCGGTCACCTCAACTACCAGACTCGGCGCCTCGATGCCGCATTGCGCACAGACGCCGCCCAATTCGACATCGGCCAGGCAGCAGATACCGTCACGTTTTCTGATGAGAGCACCAACTCGATCGCTCCTATCGACGTGGCCGGCGTGCGCATGGGTGCCACAACGTCGCTGACTGAACGCGCCCAGGCAGTGCAAGGCGGAGAACGGATCGGTGTGCTGGACGGCGCGGAAGGAAACCTGTGGGTCCTGCCGGCATCCGAGCCCTCGACCGTGCCGATGGGAGACGACAGCGCGATCGAAACAGGCCTTACCTCAGGTGTGGTGACAACCAGCGTCAATGGAACCGTCATGGCGGTGTCGGCAGCAACCGGCCAGTTCGTGACAGTCACGCGCCGCGGCTATGTCGATCAGAAACACAGTGTCGACATCCCTGATATGCGCGCCGACGCATTGCTGCAGATCACGGCGGTCGGTGAACAACCAGTCGCCTTCGACCAGTCAACCAACACGCTGTTCCTCCCTGACGGGTCCGCACGATCCCTGTCCGATGAAGGCGTCCCAACAGATGCCATCTTGCAAAATCCCGGCCCCGACCATGACGCGGTATTACTGGCCAACCCGAATTCCCTGATCAGCGTTCCCCTCAACGGCGATCCCGTGACGATCACCCCCGCGAATGAGCAGAACCGTTCAGGAAAGCCGGCGGCTCCCACACGACACGAAGGATGCTCGTACGGCGCGTGGGCAGGCTCGGGCTCCTATGTGCGTCTGTGTGACGACGCGGCCAATGACACGTCGATGAATGTTGACACCCTTAAGTCTGCGCGCAACATCTCGTTTAGAACCAACCGTAAGCTCATCGTCCTCAACGAAATTAACGAGGGTGGCATCTGGCTGCCCGACATGAACATGGCGTTCATGGATGACTGGGATGAGATCGACCAGGAGATCGACAAGGAAAAAGAAGAAGAGGAATCGCCTGAATACACCGACGAAATTATCGACCCTCAGCGCAAGGACAAGAACACTCCACCTGACGCCGTTGATGATGAGTTCGGTGTCAGGCCAGGCCGAGCCACCACGCTGCCTGTACTGCAAAATGACACGGATATCGATGGTGATGTTCTGACAGCCAGACCGATCAGCCAGCCTCAGATCGGAGCGGTGACGCCGACGCGTGGCGGCCAGGCGTTGCAGATGACGGACGTGCCCGATGATGCGTCGGGCAGCACCACTTTTGTGTACGAGGCATACGACGGGCAGGCATCTGACAGTGCGACGGTGACGATCAGTGTGCACCCCTGGGATCAGAACGCCGGCCCGGTGCAGATCCGCAAGAACCCGCAGAAACTGGGAGCGGGAGCTGCCATTGAGTACAACGTGCTGCCGGATTGGAACGATCCGGACGGCGACCCGATCTTCCTGCAGTCCGCCAGTGCTCCTGACGGTATCCAGGTGCAGTACCGTGAAGAAGGAACCCTGAATATCCGGGATCTGGGCGCAGCGCCCGGCCAGTACGAGGTGAACGTCGTAGTCTCTGACGGGCGTGCCGAAACGCAAGGTGTCGTACCCATCGTCGTACAGCCACCAGGCAACATTCCACCTGTTGCGCACGCCGATTTCTATGTGGCGAGAGCCGGCGAAGCCCTCGAGATCGAGCCGCTGACCAACGATACGGATCCCAACGGTGACGGCCTGACGCTGGTTGGTGTGTCTGAAGCTCCAGCCGGAACACAGCTCACGCCCGACCTGGCTCTCGGATCCATCACGTTCAAAGCGCAGGCACCGGGTACCTACCAGTTCACCTACACCATTTCAGATGGCCCTTCGACCGTGTTGGGCATCATTCGCATTGACGTGGTGGAAGCTGACTCCAATGCAGTCCCCGTTGCTGACGATGACCTGGTTGTCCTGCCTGCTGGCGGTGAAGCACTTGCCGCACCGTTGAATAATGATTCCGATCCAGCCGGCGGCGTCCTGGTCATTCAGCAGGTGGAGCCGACGGACAAACTGGGTCTGCGCGTCACACTGGTCGATCGCCACCTCCTGCGCATCACGGCACCTGGCGGCCTCGATGAAGCCGTCAGCTTCCAGTATTCCGTTTCCAACGGGTCCCATACTGCCCAAGCGCGGATCACAGTCGTCCCGTCACGAGCGCTCGACGACAAGAAACCACCCGTTTTGCAGCCCGACCATGCCAAAGTGCGTGTCGGAGACGTCGCTTCGGTCCCCGTGCTGGAAAACGATCGCTCGCCGGCCGGCCTGGCAATGAAAGTCGATCCGAAACTGCAGTTCGAGGAAAACTCGCAGGTCGGAACCCCCTTTGTAACAGGTAACCTGGTGCGCTTGGAAGCAGGCACAACGCCAGGTGTGATGCATGTGTCGTACACGGTGCACGACATGGTCGGCAACATGGCGACATCGACAGTCGTGTTTGAAGTGGTCGCCCTCGAAGGTGCCAACGCGGCACCCCAACCTCGCCCTCTGACAGCGTGGGCCGTGTCAGGGCAGACGACTCGAATCCCTGTCCCACTGTCCACGATCGACCCTGACGGCGATTCCGTGACACTGGTGGGTATCGAGCAGGCACCGTCCAAGGGAACGATTGAATTGGGCACTGACTGGATCGAATACACGCCTGCGCGCAAGACCACCGGCACGGACGTATTCACCTACATCGTTGAGGACCGTCAGGGCAAGCAGGCAACCGCACGTGTGCGCGTCGGTATTGCGCCACCGGCGGGTAGTAATCAGCCACCCACTGCTGTTAAAGACGTTCTGTTGGTCAAACCTGGGCGCACGATCATGGTGAACGTTCTAGCCAACGACATTGACCCTGACGGGGATTCAATCTCGCTGGTTCCCGATTCGCTCAGCGTGCTGGATGACGCCCTCGAAGCTGAAATTGTGGGAACCGGGATCCAGGTTGAGGTTCCAGAAGCTGCCGGAACATACGTCATGTCCTACCAGGTCACCGACTCGCGTGGCGGTGTGGACAACGGGACGTTGACGATCAATGCGAAGAACGATGCGCCCCTGATGCCTCCGATCGCTCGCGATGACGTTGTGGCGCTGGCTGATATGCCTGACAGTGAGATTGTGCCGATTAACGTGGTGGAAAACGATGAGGATCCCGACGGAACCGTCGCAGACCTGGTTGTGTCCACACGCGCTCCCGACGCTGAAGTCAAGGGCGGAATCATTGAAGCGAAGGCATACGAGACTCGACGGCTCTTGGTCTACACGATTACCGATCAGGACGGCCTCTCGTCCTCGGCAGTGGTGTCGATTCCGGGAACCGATCAGACCAGACCGCGCCTGGACCAGTCGCACCTGCCGATCAAGGCACGTGCCGGCAGTGACGTCGTCATTGACATTCGGGACCACGTCATTACGAGGGCGGGCCGTACCGCGATGATCACGGACGAATCCAGGCTCAAAGCATCATGGGGGCTGGATCCGAAGATCGTGCTGGAGGACCAGCATCGCCTCACCCTGCACACCGACCCGGAGTTTTCCGGTAAGACATCCGTTTCCTTTGAAGTACGTGACGGTGTTGCATCGGATACATCAGCCTTATCAGCGGTGCTCTCCCTGCCGATTGTGGTGCAGGCAGCGAAGAACCAGCCACCGGCTTTCATCCCGACGAGTGCGCGTGTGGCTGCAGGTGAAGAACCCATCACGTTGGACCTGTCGGCGATGGTCGATGACCCGGACGACGCTGACCCTAAAGGATTCAAGTATGCGCTGGTGAAGAGTCCTCGTGTTGTCAGCGCGAAACTTGATGGGCATATGCTGTCCCTTCAGGCCGGCGTTGATCAGGCCACCGGCACCACGGACCAGGTCACGATCAGTGTTGATGACGGGTCAGGGCCGGTAGTCGGTGAGATCCCGGTGACGGTTGTCGCCTCCACGCGGCCACTCATTCAGGTGTCGGACGCGCTCATCGACGCTGCGAACGCTGGCGGTACGGAAACGATCGATCTGACGAAGTACACGATCAACCCGTTCCCGGAAACGCCGATACGGATCGTGTCAAGCCAGATTGAAATCGGTGAAGGCACCGTGGATCCGCAGGGCACAGTCCTCCACATCACGCCAGCTGTTGGTTTCCACGGGCAAATGACGGTCAACTATCGCCTGATTGATGCCACCAATGATCCGGGGCGCATTGTAGAAGGCAACGTGCGGTTAGTCGTGCGCGATCGGCCCGAACCACCATCCAACGTGTCGGTGATGGCCACGGGCCCTGGCAGTGCAACTGTGACGTTCCAGCCCGGAGCGGACAATGGCGCGGCTATTACCTCCTTCACCTTGACGGATGTCACGACCGGTCAGGAGTTCACTTGCGATGTTGCGTCCTGCCCGCTTAGCGGTCTGGCGAACGGCCTGAAGCATTCGTTCTCAGTCGTGGCACACAATGATGTTGGCGCATCCGATTCGTCTCCTGCATCCGAGCCTGTCCTGGTCGACGTTCAACCATCCCAGCCTGCCGCCCCGACGCTTGCTGCTGGCGACGGGTCGGTGACGGTGACGTGGAATCCACCGGCAAATGAAGGGTCACCGATCACCGCGTACGAAGTGACGCTCTCTGACGGCCAGACGCAGCGAGTAGACGGCGCAACGACATCAGTGACATTCACCAACCTGACGAACGGTCAGCCCTACTATGCCTCTGTTGTGGCATTGAATTCCTCGCCGTCACCCTCACAACCATCCGAGCCATCTGCCCAGGTCGCGCCCTTTGGGCCGCCTCTGAAGGTGTCGATCACGGACATTCGGTCAACACCTTCTGCCGATGATCCAAACCTTGCTGCGGTCAGTGTCAGCTGGGCAGTCGAGTCGGACAACGGCAGTCCGCTGACCGCTGCGCACGTCACATTGAGCGGTGGCGGAAAGGGTGACGTCGCGTTGAACGGTGAGCTGTCTGGGGAAATCACGTTGCAGGCGCAGCCGCAGGAAGGCGTGGTAGCCACCGTGTGGGTTGACAATGCGGCAGGATCGTCACGCAAGGTCGATTCCAAGCGTTTCACTGTGTTCTCGACGCCGGTTGTGATCGATCTTCCGACGGTTACAGCAACCGGAGAAGCAGGTACCGCGAAGGTGACGGCTGAAACGAAAAAAGGTAACGGTTACAATCGCGGAGAACTTGAGCTTCAGTATTCGGTGAATGCAGGTCAGTGGACACCGTTGCAGGGCAAGACCATCACGGGACTGCCTGACGGCCAGGAGGCGCGGATTACATTCAGGCAGGTTGCTCCCGGCCGCGCCGACGGGCCAGCGACTGAAGAAGTAGTGGTGATGACGTACGGACAGCCGACGATTGACAGCTTCACGGCAACCAGTACGCCGGACGGAGTCGACCTGTCGTGGGCCATCACTCACAACGCCGGAGCTCCCATCACATCGATCACCGTGAAGTACAACGGAAAGAGCGAGGACATTCCCGTTTCGGAAACGAGCCGGCACATCGATGTGGACACCAGTACGAACGTGAAATTCAAACTGGTCGTGCGAGCTGAAAAGTTTGATCGGGACATCACCAAGGAGGCGACGAGCCCGGCGCGAGGCACGATTACGCCTGTACCGTCCACGTGCAATGCTGAGATGTCGGACAAGTTCGATGATTGTCACACCTTCAAAGTGGACGCGGATGGATGGGATGGTAGTTTCCTGCCATTGCGATGCGAGTTCAGGTCGGATGTAGACAACCAGACGTACCAATTTCAGATTGACTCGAACGTGGTGATTAAGCCGTCGAATGCGCCTACCCATGTCACAGACCGGGAAACCATGAAGAACTGGCTACAGGATGGCACCCTCACATGCGAAACGTCACAATAACAGGTGAGCAGTGGAACTGGACGGGAATAGTACGCCCGGCAAAACCTGGGCCACCCTCGTCAATAAGCTGCCAACGACTGGCCAGCAACCAACGCACAGTAAGGAGTATGTATGTCACTCAATGAACGCGATGCCACAGAGTTCGCCGAAATGTTCGCCGCGTTGGTCGACGCGATTTCGCTGGCAGTGCTGGACAAGAAACAGGCCATTCGACTGACGTTGACGACACTGTTCGCTGGCGGGCACCTGCTGCTCGAGGACGCGCCCGGAACAGGAAAAACTGCTCTTGCGCGCGCGCTGGCGGCAACCATTGACGGGTCACATTCGCGCATCCAGTTCACACCTGACATGCTCCCCTCTGACATCACGGGCGTGAACATGTACGACCAGCAAAAACACGAGTGGGTATTCCACCGCGGCCCAATCTTCGCCCAGATTGTGCTGGCCGACGAAATCAACCGTGCATCGCCCAAGACGCAGTCGGCTCTGCTGGAAGTGATGGAAGAAGCGCACGTGACGATCGACGGCGTTTCCTACCCGGCTGGCGAACCCTTCATGGTGATTGCTACCCAGAACCCGGTCGAACAGGCCGGCACTTACCCGCTGCCTGAAGCGCAACTGGACCGATTCCTCATGAAAACGTCACTGGGGTATCCCTCGCGTGCAGCCATGATCGAAGTCCTTGACGGCGCGGCCGCACCGGACCGGTCACGTAACCTGCACCCCGTCGTCTCAGCCCATGAAGTCGACACGTTCCAGGCGATGGCCGCCGACAACCACACCGACCGCGCGGTTTTGGACTACATTGCCGCACTGGCGGAAGCCACCCGCGAAGACGAGTCCTCCATGTTGGGCGTGTCCACGCGAGCCGCCATCGGCATGACTCGATGCGCACGTGTATGGGCCGCAGCACAGGGACGTCACTTCGTGCTGCCTGACGACGTGAAAGCGCTCGCAGGACCTGTGTGGGAGCACCGCATCATCGTGGATCCGGACGCCGCTTTCGCTGGCGCAACGCCGGCCGGTGTTGTCTCGCGTGCACTGACTTCCGTTCCCGCTCCGATCACGGGTGCCTAAATGCCGCAGGAGGCTCAGCGTCGAATATCCATCATAGGTGGAGTACGTCGTGCATGGGACATCGCCATTTCCACGATCACCATCAGTGGTGTCGGACTGCTGTGTGGTGGCATCGTGGCGACTATCCTTGCCTTCACCGCGCATTGGCGCGAAGCAGGGATCGTTGCCGTTGCGTGCGGATTATCCCTGATCGTCGCGCTGATCTGGATCATTGGGCGCGCTCCCCAGATCGTCAGCGTGGAGCTTCCTCAGACACGAACCGTGGCCGGACGCACCATCATTGGAGAGCTGCGCGTGCGCAACGACCATGCCCGACCGTCCCGCTCCCACGTCATTGAACTGCCGGTCGGATCAGGTGCCGCCCAGTTCGTCGTCCCTAATCTGGTGGGCAGGAGCTCGTGGTCGGAAGTATTCGCAGTTCCCACCCGCAGGCGCGGTATCGTCACGGTCGGCCCGCCCAGTTCAGTGCGCTCCGATCCGGTGGGTCTGTTCCGCAGAGTCAGAGCATGGACGAAACCGATTCGCGTCTACGTCCACCCGCGTACAGTGCGCGTTCCTTTCGACGCGACAGGCTTCCAGGCAGACATCGAAGGCGTGGTGACAGCTAAACTGTCCTCCTCCGACGTGTCGTTCCATGCGTTGCGGGATTACCAGCCCGGCGATGACCGGCGAAACGTTCACTGGCCGACCACTGCCCGCACGGGTCGCCTGATTGTGCGTCAGTTTGAGGAAACCCGCCGCTCCCATCACGTGATTTTCATCGATACGTTGCGTGATCACTGGGAAGAAGAACCGTTTGAGACGGCGCTGTCCATCGCCGCTTCACTGGCTCTGACGGGCATCACTGCGTCGCACCAGGTTTCGATGGCAACCTCGTCACGCCTGATTTCCACACTGTCAGCGACCCGTATGCTCGATGAACTCACTGAAGAAAGCTGGCGAGTGGAGGACCAGGACCTGAGTGAGCGTCTGCGTGAAGTCCTCACGTCGTATCCCAACGCATCCGTTCTCACGCTGATTGTTCCGGCCAGCGTGTCATATGAAGAGATTGCGCGCCTGTGCCATCTGCCGAGCGTTGACGTCATCGTCGGCGTGATCCGCGTGGACCCGGACGCGCCCTCATCTCGATCCAGTTCGTCACGAGCAGTCGTCGCCACCTGTCCGACACTGGAGTCGCTTCCCCGCATGCTGGCACGCGGAGGGCTGCGATGAGTGCGAACACGTTCGACCGCCCGCCTGCAGGTGCACAGCGTCCACGCCGTTTTCGTGTGCGTAATGGACGAGGGCGACTGACACGAAGCCCGCTGCCTGTCTGGTCATGGATCGCTTTGGCGGTGCTGTTCATTCCGGTGATTGCAGCGCACGAACCACTGTTTGGCCACGGACTGGGATTGCGCGCCGCGGGCAGCGGTGTTGCGGCAGGTCTGATCCTTGCGGCACTGTGCACCTACTGGCGCTGGGACGTGATCACGAGCGTGGCGGCACTGTTCGCGACGCACCTGCTGCTCGGCGGTATCGGCTCACTTCCTGAAACGCTGTACGCGCACGTCATTCCCACCGGGCGCACCCTTCAGTTCCTGGTCATGCAGCCCGTTGTCGCGTGGCGTGACCTGCTGACACTGGCACCACCTGCGTCATCATATGTCGGCCCGTCGGTTATGCCGTGGATCTGCGGATTGCTGTGCGCATTCGCGACCGGGGTGATGACCATGCGGCGCGGCTGGGTTGTTGTCGGTACCATTCCGTTGGCGCTGATGGGCATCATCGCCGTGGCGTGGGGCCCCAGCGGCATGCAGCCGCCGGTGTGGGCAGTCATGGTGTGGTTCCTGGCGATCATCATGTGGTGGATGTGGTCCGTTCAGCATCTGCGTCTCCATTCTGATTTCGACATCCTCATCGGCCGGCGGGCTCGTCGTGCGGCAGGCATGACGACAACCGGACATAACACCTCGACACGGTCGGTGCGGCCAGTTCGCGCCCACGTGCTGCAGCAGGCTCTGGTCGCCCTCGTCATCACGGCATGTACGACCGCGCTGGCATTTCCTGTCACTTCTTACGTCGGATCGTGGGACGAACGCACAGTCCTGCGTGATCTTGTGGAGCCGCCGCTGGACCTGCATGACTACCCCAGTCCGCTTGCGGCCTTCCGGCATCTGACAACCGAGGAACGTGACGAGACGCTGATATCGGTGTCGCAACTGCCTCATGGGGCGCGCGTGCGCCTGGCAGTCATGGACACGTATAACGGCATCACATTTGGCATGTCCGATCCTGAGGAAAGCCCTGTCGGTAGCTACATTTCAGTGGGCAGTCAACTGCCGGTGCGGCCCTCTCCGATCGGTTCAGTGCGCGCAGATACGAGGGTGACAACGTCTGGCCTGATGGGGCCATGGGTTCCAACGATGGGTCAGGCCGAAGTCATCGAGTTTTCAGGCGACCAGGCGCAGCGATACCAGGATGGCCTGCACTGGAACAGGTGGGCAGACGCTGCGCTGACCACCGGGTCGGACGGGGATGATCTGAGCTATCACCTGGTCGCTGATGTGCCACCGCGCTGGTCTGATTCGCAGCTGGCAGGTGCCGGCGCAGTGTCGGTGGAAGGACAGCCTGACACGAACGTTCCTGACGGTGTCAAAGAACTTGCCGTCTCAATGTCAGCGATTGAATCGACTCCGATCAAGAAAGCCCGGGCCATTGAACGTACCTTGGCGCAGAACGGGTATTTCTCCAACGGGATGGATAAGAGCTCGCGGTCAGGACACCGGGCAGACCGACTGGCACGCATGATCGATGACGATCAGATGGTGGGCGATGACGAACAGTACGCAACTCTGATGGCTCTGATGCTGCACTCTCTGGGTATGTCAGCGCGCGTCGTGATGGGTGCCTATCCCAGTGACCCCGTCACAGGGGCTGCACTGGATCAACTGCAGGGGAATGCGGCCAGTGAAGCGCCGGTGCGTTCAGTTGGTCTCAAAGGTGCGGATCTGCATGTGTGGGTGGAGGCTGAATTTGTCGATGTCGGATGGGCGATTTTTGATCCCACACCCCCACGCGACAACATCTTTTCCGATCCGACCCCGGATCCGACTCCTACTCCGCGCCCGCAGGTTCTGCAGCCACCGAATCCGCCGGAAGAGCCTCCGGAGCTTCCGCCGGCGATAACAGAGAAGAACACGCCATCCGATTCGGAAGCACCTGTCCCTGTCCCATGGGGCGTGATCCTCACCTCGGTCGGTATAGCGTTGCTCATCATCGTGCCAATTGCAGCAATTCTGCTGTGGAAGGCTCGACGCCTCTACAAGCGGCGTCACAGCTCCCCGCTGTCATCAGTGGAAGGCTCATGGAACCAGACGGTCGATCTTGCGGCTGATGCCGGAACCCGGCTTCCTCGCGACATGACACGTGCAGAAGCAGCGTGGAGCCTTGCGGACAGCGTGTGGCAGGATACTCAAGAGGACACAGAGTCGCCCTCGCCCGTCGTTGATGAGTCGACGGAAGCGTCAGTTGACTGGCGCGTTGCCGGCCAGACAGCACCGGCGACGGTGCTCCTGGCATCTATTGCCGACCGCGCTCAGTTTGGACAGGACGTCGTGACGAAGGATGATGCCAACCGAGCCTGGGGTTACTATTCGCAGTTGAAGGCAGAACTGCGATCCAGGCAGTCCTGGTTCCAGCGGGCACTGACCGCGCTGTCCGTCAGGTCGCTGAGGCGGCACCGGCACCGCCGCGGAGGCTTCACCCATGCCGAAAAGCCCCGCACAGAATCCCGGTGGCGCTTCTGGAAACGGCACTCGCGCCGCGATCAGCGGCAAAAGGCGTTCTCCGATCAGCCTGTCCGCACGTCGTCACCTAAAGGAAGACCATGACAAGTCAGAACAACCAAGGCCCACAGCTTGAGGGATACACGTTCAGACGCGCATTGGGTCACGGTGGCTTTGCGGATGTCTACCTCTACCAGCAGCATGTTCCCTCGCGCGACGTTGCCGTCAAAGTGGCGCGCAACCATGAAGGCACTGACGCAGACGAGGCAGTGATCCGGGAAGCTGATGCAATGGCGGCGACATCGGCTCACCCGTCGATCCCATCACTGTATGACGTGGGCACCACTGCTCAGGGAGATTCCTACCTGATCATGGAGTACTGTCCTGTGACCAATGTGCTCCAACAGGTGCGTTCCCAACCGATGTCAGTGCGGCGCGCCCTGGACGTCATGATCCAGCTGTGCGGCGCAGCGGAAATGGTGCACCGGGCAGGATACGTCCACCGCGATATCAAACCATCCAACGTCATGATGAATGCATATGGTCACCCGATGCTCACTGATTTTGGGGTTGCCGCCAAGTTGGGTGCTCCCGCTTCCCATTCCGCTGACGGCTTTTCGGTGCTGTGGGCGCCACCTGAGCAGCAGGTGTCTGGCACGCCCGCCCACCCCTCGATGGATATCTGGGCGCTGGCCACGACCGCGTGGACGTTCCTGACTGGGCGCTCACCCTTTGAGGACCCGGTGGGCGACAATTCGGCCGTGGCTGTGGCTGGCCGCGTCCAGGAAGGGCGCATCGGCTCGCTGAACCGCTCTGACGTGCCACAGGTATTGGAAGCTGCGTTGCGTCAGGCGCTGTCAGTGGATCCACGCCAACGCCCTGCCTCAGCAGCAGAGCTGGGCCGGCAGTTCCAGCGCGCCCAGGAAGTCATGCATCAGCCGATGACGCGCATGGAGCTTCACAGCGCCGGGCCGCACGATGACCTGACAGCCGTGCAGGACACGTCTATTGATTCAGATCAGACCAGGGTGCGTGCCATTCGCACCATTGATCCGTCGATGTCAGGTGCAGATAACCGCCGAGCAACGACGTCGGTAGAGGGACGAACAACGGACGGCGGCTGGAGCACAGTGGTGCCTGGAGGGCACACTGCAGGCACCGCTCGCGGCGACGCCAGAGACGATGCGTCCGAGCAGGCAGCATCTGGATCCTTTGTCTTCGCTGATTCACAGTCGTATGCTGTCGAGCCCGACCAATGGGTCTCTGAAGAAGACAGACTGGCGCAGATTGAACGCGAGAACGCGGCTTTTTCCTCCGATACCGCGCGGCCGGCACGACGCCTGTCGCTTCCCGTCATTATCGTCATTGCATGCGTGTGTGTGCTGGCGTGTGCCGGGCTGGTGGTTGCCCTGCTCACCGGCGGGGGAGGCACAATATCGTGGAACGGTCCATCACCTGCGCCAGGCCCGATCAATAACCCGACACCCGCACCTCCCGCACCGGTGGACCCCATCGGTCAGACTCCGCCCTCGCCCACGTCAGTAAGCGGCGTTGTCGACGGCGATGTCATCCACTGGTCGTGGCGCCACCACATGTCCGCAGATTCGTCCGGCCAGTCGGGCGCTCAGGATGATGCAAGCCAGCAGGACAGCGCCATGCAGTCTGATTCTGGCGGCCAATCCGGCGACGAACAGGTCATCGAATTCTTCTATGTGATGAGCGGCCCTGAAAATCTCAATCAGTCGGGCAAGACTCAGGTGCAGTCACTGGATACGCACGCATTGTCGGGAGAGAACTGCCTGGAGGTGACAGCCGCCATCAGGGGAGGCCGTCAGTCCGATTCAGCCAAGGCCTGCGTCGATGTGCCGTAGGACGTTCTGCCGCCTCGTCCGCGCCGGATGCCACGCTGGCCGGATGCCCCGCTGAGACCTCCCTACTTTTGACCTGACTCAGTGCGCGGAACGCGAGGTGAAAACGGGTTCGACACGTGGCGTGTCGTCACGGAGCTCTTCCTGGCACGTTTCCTAGTTTGTCGGCGCTGATCGATCAGTGTGGCAGCCACGAGGCTTCCGAGAAGCACAGCCACCCCGATGCCTGCAGCGATTGTCAGGTATTGCGTGCGGCTTTTTGTCAGATCCTCTTCGGGCTTGACCAGGCGCACTGGTGGAGGAATCGGCCGGTCTGCCCGCTGGTAGCGAGGGTTAGGCGGACCATCCTGCGTACCGTCGTTCACGAAGTTGATCGCATCCTTGGGCGCAACAATTCCCCACCCGACAATCTCATTGCGTTCAGAGGGCGTGGAGCGTAATGCTGTTGCAAGAATCCTGTACTTCCAGTCAGCAGGAGTCTCCTCTGGATGAGCAGCAGCGACGAGGGCGGCAATGCCGGCGACGTACCCCGTTGAGTACGACGTGGAGGGCTGCTCGCCTGACAGGACACAATCACCCCACTGGAGGAACGTGGTCAGCACATCGGAACCGGGAGCTGCCACTTCCACGTGAACGCCGTGCACGACGCTGTCAGAAGGCTGTCCCTGAAGCGTTACCGCACTGACTGAGAGCACCTGCTCATAGTTGGCAGGAAAACGCACCCCTGAATTTTCCCCGTTCGGATCGGCGTTACCCGCCGAGGCGACAATGAGCGCACCGGCGTTCGTAGCATAGGCGACTGCCTGAGCCAACTCAGCATGGTCAGACGGTGACGATGCCGGAACAGCAATGATTTTGGCACCGTGATCGGCCGCCCACCGTATGCCCGCTGCTGTGCGCTTCACGTTCGGACCGCGCCCATTGTCGGTATCCTCGGGTCGCGTGGAAGCATATACGCGCACAGGCAGAATCTGTGCTGACTTGGCAATGCCGACCAGTCCGGATCCCTCAACTGGCCGCGACGCGATCTGACCGGCGACCGCCGTACCGTGTCCGTCGACATCGGTGCGCCCATCGCCACCCGAATCAACAAAATCGGTTCCTGGCTGAACAGCTTCCTTCAGGTGCTCATTAGCGCTGCTCACCCCTGAGTCCACAACAGCGACGAGCACTCCGCCGGTGGACAGTTCCCACGCCTGCTGGATTCCCAGTCGTTCAAAGACGGGCGGTTCAATCGGAACGTACTGCGTCTTGCCTACCTGGCATGCCTGCGGTTCGTCCCCATTGGCGAGGGGGATGCGCGCCCGGTGATCGACTCGCGCAGGCTGGCTGTGAGACGTGCCAACCGGAGCTTGAGCGTGAGATGCATGAGGGAGGAGCGACAGTGGAAGCAGGGCGCATACGCATGTCAGGAGGGCGGTGTGTGCCCACCTGACAATGTGTGTCCGTTGTTCGCTCATGAGGCTGAACCTGTGGCAGGATCGATGGGTTTGAGGTCGATGCCTTCAGGGATCAGCGCGATCCACGGCCCGGGAATCGGCGTAATGGAATTTTCGTCATACCCCAATCGCTGCATGGCTTCGGAGTAGTTCAGGCCCAGACCGTGCGACAGACCTGTATCAGAGATCAGCATGACGGCACCCAGGGAGCCGCCGGAAGTGGAACGTGCCAGAACACCGCTTCCGCCCAGAACGGATGTTGACCCCACGGCCGGCGGGTGAGGAGAATTCGAGGCCGCGGGGGAGGCGGACGTGCCCATACCCGACTGTGCGGATGCCAGATCTGGTGAATCAGCGGGTATGGCTGACAGGACGCTTCCTTTCTCGATGTCACTGACGTCGAGGTGAGCACACGGCCGAGCCTGCTCATTGGTAATCGTGCCGAGGGTGTCAGGCCAGTCCGCAGGAACAGGACCGCCTTCAGTGACGACATGAATATTGGCTATTTCACCGACGGACACTGTCGGTGGGTCAATTGTGTACGGGTTGCCGGTGGAAGAGGCCTGGTACATTGCATACGACACGTCGGAGAGCTGGACCAGCTGACCATCGCCTATGACGAGGTAGTGGTGGTCTCCCTCGGGAAATTTGACGTTGATGATCGTGCCGACGACGGCATCGTGGACGGACGAGGGCATCCCGCTGACGGGCGTACCGCTGTTGTCGAGACTGATGGGGGTGAATGGTGTGCCGTTATTGAAGAGATTGAGCCAGTCAGCCGGCACGTCAAAGACAGGTGAATCGTTGATGTTGAGGGTGTTCTTAAGGACTTCGAGATGTTCGGGTTCGATGCGGTGACGCACATTCTCTGCAATGACGTAGAGGGTGTCGCCCTGTTTGACCAGCGTTGTCGTCACGGGTTCGAGGCCGTCGGGTCGGATTGACACCCATGTGTGGGTCGACGCGTTTTCCATGACGCATGCGTTCCACTCGGTTGCTTTCAGGTCGGCGGGAGCGGGGACATTATCGGGTGCTTCAGGTTCTCCGATCGCATCGCCGCGAGGAATACCCGCGATCACTTTTTCTCCCACGGAAACGGTTTGCAGAGAGCCAGCCGGGGTGCGCATACGCGCTGAGGTGACATTGTAGATCGGGTGCAGCACTCCTTGAACGGAGTAGTAGCGCGCACCTGTTCCCTTGACGATAATCAGCGTGTTGTTCTGCCAGTTATCCGGCAGGGTGGGGGAGAACTTTCCCATCGCGAAGGCAATGCCGAGCATCAGCAGTGAAATGACGATCCCGCCGATCAGGGGCGGCACGAACGATTTGGATTCCAGTTCCCGGCCTCCAGGCGTGCCGGAGATGAACGCCGTGACGAGTCGGCGGCGATTAAACCGTTGCGCATTGAGAATATCTTTATTGGAAGCCATTAAATGATCCCCCACACCAGGCACGTCAGCGGAATGATCGCGATCAGAGCGATGACGTTGGCTCCATCTGCCAGGCGAGTGAGCCACGGGCGCAGCCGCGAATTAACGACGTTGGCCGCCAGGATCAGGATCGCGACCAGGACCGTCAGGCCTACCGTCCAGGGAAGCAGCCACGATACCGCCAGAGTTGCCAGGATCCCAGTGGCGAGCGTGATCAACATGCCGGCGACAACCCCGATAAAGACGTCAATTCGGCCGTGAAGCGACCGCGTCCCCAGCATGAATGCCGCCCCCACGCATGCCATGAGCAGGACACCCTCGACGGTCGCAACCACCATCGGAACGCAGGTAATGATCACCATGAACGATGCGATCTTCACTGATAAAGCCAGCGCCTGTCCGGTCACTACCTGTTCATCGACTGCTGCACCTGAGAATGACTCTGTTGATTGGATGTTAAGAGCGGGAATCCGCGAGGGCATCTGTGCCAGCCCGATCCACGGAGTCGACAGCACGACCAGCGTCAGGAGAGCCACCACCACCGTCGCTGACCGTTGCAGCGAAACTGTGGCGTAGGCAGTCAGTGCGCCGACGACCATATAGGAAAACCCTGCGAGCAATGGGCCGCCGGCAATGATGCGTAACCCCGGGGGAAGCACCATCGTGGCAAGGGAGCCGAACATGATGCCGACGCCGATGGCCATGAAAAAGTGCGCCAGGTTCCCATCAGTGATGAGGGCAAATCCTGCGACCCCAAGAAGAACGGGAACGGTCAAGCTGAGCGAAACGGCTCCTGCAGTGCTGCTTCCTCGTGCCACGATCGCTGCAGTGGCGCACACGAGGGCGGCTCCGACAGCTGCGATGATGGCGGTGGCCATCGTGTGTCCACCGCGAATTGCGAGCAGCACCGCGGCAGTCAGGATCAGGATGACTCCGCAGTGTGATGACAGCTGTGCACTGTCGCCTTTGGTCCATGCGTCCTGATGTTTGTTGACGGATGTGCCGATAGCTTCAACCAGATCGTCATAGCGCTGGTCTACTGTGCTGCCACCCTCGGACTCAAGGGTCAGAAGTGTGCCGGGAGTGACGTGTTGGGCGCGCAGGGTTTGAGAATGGTCGAGTACGCGCCCTGACGGAGTCAGGAGTCGGTATCCCTGAGTTGCCGTTTCTGGATCGAGGCGGCCAAGTGCTTCAACCATGCCCGGCAGCAGCTCCGCCACGATCAACGATGACGGTACGGACATATCGAGCTTTTGACCAGCGCACATGACGGAGATTGGCATGAGTGTTCCGGTGCGTGATTTGACGCTCTGTGGCATGAACGGTCCTCTCGGATGCGTCGCCCGTGGAATTCGGGCCCCATCTAAGACTAAACGGTATTTCATTTATTGGAACATCAACAAACAATAAGTATGAAAGAGGGAAACCGTGAAGGGCATGCTGACGGTTCGATGGGTGAACACCCCGCATACTGCGAATCCGCGGACGACCAGCGTTAACTACCGTTTCTTTCGAGCGTAAACGGGCAAAAATCTCGATTTTTTTGCCGATTCTTTCAAGTAACACGTCGGTGACGAAACGTTTACAGTTTACTTCAGACTATTGCCAAACGGGGGGCGGGTATGTTTCAGTAAGTGTGTCATCTTCCGAGTGTTCGAAGTGAGTGCTCGGCAGCCTACCGATTATGGAGGATAAAACATGGCTGGACAGGTTTCCGCCGCAGAGGGTGCAATCCTCAAAGGCGCTCAAACTGTTTCTTCTACACGTCAGGATCTTGAGGGCCGCCTGAGCACCTTGCGCTCCAACCTTTCAAGCATCGGCTCACAGTGGGTCGGCAACGCATCTACCGCTTTCCAGCAGCTGATGGTTCAGTGGGATGAGGATGCACGCAAGATCACCAGTGCGTTGAACGAATTCGAAGCCAACCTGCGTTCATCGCAGCAGGCTTACGACACGACCGATGCCGACCACCAGGCTGCGATGAACTCCGTCGCCGGCCGTCTTGGAATGTGAGAGGACTAAGCTGAAATGGATCTGAAAGTAAACTACGGGGCTCTGTCAACCGCCTCAGCAGATATCAACACTGGTGCTACCGGCATTCAAAACACCTTGGATCAGATGGATTCTGAGCTCCAGCAGCTGCAGACCAACTGGGAAGGCGATGCACAGCAGGCCTACCAGGTTGCCAAGGCAAAGTGGACCGAGGGCATGACCGGTATGCGTGACGTCCTGGCTCGCATCAGCGTTCTCGTCGAGCAGGCTAACCAGGATTACAACTCAACTGACCACCACAACGCAGGACTGTTCCAGTAGTCTGAGCCTTGTGCTTGTCGAAAGGGACGCTGCAGGCGGTTTCTCGCGGCAGCGTCCCTTTCGCCGGTTCACTATTTCGATCTGATTCACGACATGGACACAACGATCGTTCGACCACGACAGGTGTAGAGGAGAAACAGTGTCTGGAGGCTGGGAAGTAGATGTTGATGCTGCGCGGACGGAGCTGAATAAGCTGCGCCACGACGGGTTGACTCACGTTACAGCGGCGAAGACTTCCACTGGCAGCATTGCCAGGGGTGAGACCAGCGCGAAGTGGGGAGTTGAAAGCGGAGCGGTGATGTTCCGTGAGCGTCTCGTTGAAAATTTGAATGAACTGGAGGTCCTCATCGATCTGCTTCATTCAGACTTGACTGCCTTCTCCGGTGGTGTTGACGATGCGATCAATGCATTCATACGCTCCGATACGGACTCTGAAGCAGAGTTGAAGGTCAAGGAAGCAGAATCTGCCCGAAATGCCGAGCGCCCGCAGGAGCAGGAACGCCTTCGCGAGCAAAGCGGCGAAGAGGCAGATACGAGTGAGCAGGGCTCAGAAGGCGCGACCGAGCGTACGAACTCGGAATCCGAAGATGGAAACGAGCGCAGGAATTCGGAGTCCGAAGACCCCGAGTAAGCCCCTGAGAGATTCCACATGTTGAACTACTGGAGTGAATAGGTGAATCATGGCTGGAGAAATCGTCCAACGACTGGAAGCGGTGCAGCAGCTTCCGGTGCGAGGCGCGGAGACGCCGGAGTTGATCGAGAAGATTTCAGAAAAACTCGATGAGTGCAACGAGATCATTAGCACGTATAAGGCCAGGACGAATATTTCTGGCGAAACCAATGACGCCATTGTGAGTTGGCTATCGCGGTGCCAGAGCAAGGTGGAAGATTACTCGGCCGCGGTCAGGACGTATTCGAAGGCTTATTCTCAGGCGCAGGTTGCTATCCGACAGGCGGCACGTGAGGGTGAGATGGTTGTCGCGGAGTATCACCGCGCAGGCCCCAAGCGTCCTGAAGATATCAGCCAGCTCGATTCGGAAGCCGCCCAGATCCTTTCGAAAATGAATGCGGGCCTGCGCGCGGCATCTCGAACAGGTATGAAAGTGATCTCCAGCGGCCAGCAAGTGAACAGGTCAGGAGGCTCCTCCACAGGGAATAATTCTTCACGGTCAGGATCGGGCGTCGGCTACGCGAATTACGACTACCCAAATGGAACTGGCTCTCGTGGACGCGGGCAAAGCGCAGGAATACCGTTGATCTCCGGATCTGAGACACGTCACGGACTGGGTTCGTGGATGTCGAACATGCGAGGCGAGTCGAGCGCGTCCATCGGAGACGTCAACTCAGGTGCCACGGCATTTGAAAGCGGAACTCGCAATGAGGCAACGCTGTCAGGCTCCTCCCCTGATGGTGCGATCAGACCTGACGGCCCCCTGAAGGGATATCTGCCGGAGGGAACGCGCCCTAAGGGTATCGGTGCATTCCTCGATCAGGGAATCGCTGCGGAGGGTAGTCGTCTGGGAGTAGGCGGCTCGACGGCTGTCATGGCAGGAGGTCTGCTGGGAGCAGGAGCTGCCACTTTGGCTGCCCGGGCCGGCGGATCAGGTCTGTCAGGACTGTCATTGGCCGGACCGAACGCAGCGGCCGCATTTTCGCGGGGAGTTCCCGCCAGCGGAATCGTGTCATCGTCCACCTCGGGTGGTGCTGGAGGAAGTGCAGCAGGAATGTCCGCGCAAGGCACAACAGGTGGTGCTGGAGGAATGGCTGCCCGGGGCGCGACAGGCTTTGGAGCTCAGGGTGCAGGTGGTGCGGCCAACTCTTCAGCTGCGGCTGCCGCAGGTCGAGGCGGAATGGGACGAGGCTTTATGGCACCCATGGGCGGTACCGGTGCCGGCTCTGACAACAGCGAGAGAAAATCCGCGCTCGTGGGATACGATGTATTCCGTTTGGAAGACGACGCAGCTTCAGAACCATACGAATCAGAGCAGTCAGGAGCAGGTTCAGCGGAGGATCTACATGCCAGTGAAAGCGAAATCGAGGATCGTTGGTGAGTAGTTTCCCGATTCGATCAACTCGCCCCCTCAGAAGTCTCAGCCTCTGCCTGTCAGCAGTGCTCATCGCTCTGCTGTGCATGGTGGGCGTCCCCGCCCACGGCGATGACACAATTCGCGACCAGGCCTACGAGGACTATCTGGGGTTGGACGAGGCGCGCTCGCAGGGGCTGGATGGGTCCGGCATCACGATCGGAATCGTGGACGGACTGGCCGATACGGGAGTGCCGGAACTGGCCGGTGCCGACATCGCCGCTCACGAGGCAATGTGCTCTGACGCCGCATTCGAACCTATTGAAGTGTCACACGCAACCGCCGTCACGTCAGTAGTCGCCTCGCCGGATTACGGCGTGGCACCCGGTGCGACAATCGTGAACTTTGCGGTGACGTCGACGTTCAATAAGTCCAGTGACGGCCTGTCCACGCAGTGCGCTGCCCAGGACGACGTGGTCAGTGCAATCAATGCCGCCATCAATGCGGGCGCCGATATCGTGGTGATCACGATCGGTGGCAGCGCTTCGCTGCTCCAATATGTCTCGATGCGCGCCGAGCTGCACGAGGTGTTGCTGGTGGCAGCTGCCGGCAATAAAGAGGATTTCCCTATCAACATCGCCGCAGATAACGGTGTGCTGGCTGTGGGCTCATCTGACTTTGAAGGCAACCGCTCAACGTTTTCTTCCCACGGCGAGGGATTGGACGTGGTCCTTCCCGGTGAACAGATCACGCTTCGCGACCCGGACCCTGACGGCAACCTCACGGTCATTACACCTGATGCATGGGGAACCTCGTTTTCAGCTCCAATGGCTGCCGGCATGCTGGCATTGGGTATGCAGAAGTGGCCCGAGGCAACGCCGTACGAAGTGCTCAACGCTTTTTCGTGGTCAACAGGTCGTGAAGACTGGGATGAGCAGATCGGTTTCGGAGTTCCGCAGCTGCATGAGTTCCTCAACGCCGATCCAACCCGTTTCAAGGACGAAAACCCCCTGCTGCACAAATCAGATCACGGCCCTGATGATCAGCTGCGAGCCGATTACCGCGACGGCCTCATTGACCCCTTCTTCACGATAGATGTCGGAGACAAGGACTACGTGTATCGCGGGCGCGCAGACGACGCTTTTGCACGTCCCGAATACGGCGATCAATGGCAGCCCGGCACCTCACCGCGCTTTACCCAATCGGGGCAGTCAGGTGCCAGCCAGTCTGACGCCAGCCAACTGCCTCAGTCCGCACCATCAGACGGGGCCGGCCAGTCCAATGGCATACCGCTTGGCATCTGGATTGCAGTAGGTGCAGTCGTCCTTGTCGTCATAATTGTGGTCGTCGTGCTTGTTGCCCGCGCGCGTTCGCCTCGGACCGGCACTCCACGTCAGCAGCCATTCTAAGAGCAGCCAGGGACGCAGCTGAGGCGCAGTCGATGCGGCAATCGATCTTCCTGGCACACAAACGCTATG
Organism: Pauljensenia sp. C0254C2; assembly: GCF_056583835.1. Classification (NCBI taxonomy): domain Bacteria; kingdom Bacillati; phylum Actinomycetota; class Actinomycetes; order Actinomycetales; family Actinomycetaceae; genus Pauljensenia; species Pauljensenia sp. C0254C2. The sequence goes on along the minus strand of NZ_JBWPJO010000008.1, from coordinate 50,642 downwards.
CATTTGAGCCCGGACGTGAAAAACTCGGAGTGAACATCCGACAGGAAGAGGTATGCCATGGACCTATCTCGTCTCGGTAGCGTTGTACGCACGCGGTGGGGAGCAGCAACCGATCAGGGTCCGCGCCCCGACAATGAGGACCATTGGGCAGCACAGCCCCCTCTCTACGCAGTAGCAGACGGTATGGGTGGACATGCAGGTGGCGGACGTGCCTCCGAAGTGGCGATCCAGGCTTTCACTGGCGCACTGTCCGGCGATGCTCTCAATGGCCGCGAAGCCGATGTGAACGACCTTGATCATGCCATTTCCGTCGCCGCGCAGGCAGTGATGGCCCTGGCTACCCCCTCGTCCATGTCCGACGAGGACAAAGACCTGGCGAATATTGTGCTGGCCGGTGCGCCGGGCACGACCCTGACGGGGGTTCTCATCGCCAGTCACGAGGAGCGGCCCCAATGGCTTGTCTTCAATGTAGGCGATTCGCGTACGTACCTTATAAACGATGGGCAGATCCGGGCCATGACGAAAGACCATTCGGCCCGGCAGGAAGCGCGTGACGCTCAATGGTCACCAGACGAACTCCCCGCAGCCAATATCATCACACGCGCCCTGGGTGGCGGAATGCCGGGCCTGCCCCAGGCGGACTTCACCGTGACGACGATCGCGCCTGGGGACAGGGTGGTGATCTGCTCAGATGGAGTGCACTCGGCGATTGACGACGCGGAGATGGTTCGCATCGTTACTCAGTCAGATGATGCTCAACGCGCGGCAAATGCGCTGGTGGATGCGGCGCTGGAGCGGCAGACACGCGACAACGCGACGGTTGTGACGATTTTCGTTGAATCCGTGAACCCGCCGTGGCCAGCTGACGATTCCGTCAATCCGTTTGAACGTACTGTCGGCATTGCGCGTCCTTCCTCCACGCAGACGATTCGCCGTCAGCCAGGCAGTGATGCGGCCGAACAAGCGGGCGACGAGGTTCCTTCGTCCGCGGAGGAAACCATCTGATGTGGCAGCTTGGACGCGTATCCACCCAAGGGCATGGGTTTGTCGCCGTCAACGGCCCGTTCGGCACGGCATTGGTGTCCTCTGAATGCCTGAACGCCGCACTGACGTGTGTCATGAACGAGGGGGACCCCGGCGAGCTGCTCGAATCGATTCGTGCACAAGGCGGACGCGTTTTTGTCGCTGATACTCGCGGGGACCAGGTGCAGCTCTATGCGTATCCCGAATGTTCGATTCGGATCTGGAGCGCGAGCCCGGTGACGGATTCTGAAGCAGCAGGCCAACCGCAGGTTCGCTCCTCGCGCATCACGTCCGAAGGTGTGCAGGCCGATTCTTCACACTGGGACGCCATCGAGATCGAGTTCGGCTCTGGCGAACTGGATCAGCCTGATGCTGACAGCAATGACACGGACCAGGCAGATGGCATCGCTGAGCGACAGCGCCGTGATCCGTGGCTGCCGCTTGTCACAGGCGCGGCTCAGGCTCGCCGAGTGCGCATCGGTTACTTCGATCCGGTGTCCTCGCCTCTCGATGCAGTAGATCGTGACGATGCCTCAGAGCGCGACGCGTCACCTCATGACGTGTCGCCTGAGGCGAGCCAGAGCACCCTCGCCGATAGTGACAATACCGCGAGCAGCGTGGATGCTGAGCCGACACCTTCAACTGAGCCAGCACCGCTGGCCGATTCCACACCTCCAGGTGACCCGGCACCGCCTGTCGGACCTGCCGGGGTTGCTGCACCAGTCACCCCTGCTGCGTCTGCTGCCAGTGACGTGCCTGACGGCCCTGCCAAGCCGGCAACGCCGTCTGGACCCGCTCCGAGTGACGTTCCCGAAGGATTCAACCCTGAATCGCTCGAAAAAACGATGACGCCTGAAATGCTCGAACAGATGCGCCGTCAACGCGAACAAAACCAGCTACGTCGCGGCTCGCAGGACTCACAGGATTCGGGCCAGGGCCCCCAGGCACCTCACACCGTGCGTTATGCTGCGCGGCCTGCGGCACCCACCGCTCAACCATCAGCCAGGTCGCAGAGCCCCGACAGTGCGAGCAGCGGCACCCAATTTGCTGACAGTCCCTTTCAGGGACGCCCCTATGATTCTGCGGCCCCGAACGGATACCCGGGTCCTCCGCCGTCTCCACTCCCACCTGAGACACCGCACACGCGAATCAGCGCCTACCTCGTCTATGCCGGTGGAGCGCCTGTTGAACTCACCCGGGATGTGGTCATTGGTCGAGATCCGAACTCGCGCGTCATTACAGGGCGCCCACCTGCCACAACACTTCGCGTGCCCAGCCCGCAGGGGGAAATATCTCGGTCACACTGCATCGTCATGCCGCAAGGCCCTGAACGGTGGGCCGTGATGGATCTGGGATCTGCTAACGGCACGACAGTCGTACACGAAAACGGGCAAGTCAGCCGTGTCGCCACGTGGGATCCAGTAGTCCTATTCGACCGCGATCGCATCGACCTGGGGGAGGGTCTCAGCGTGGAGTTCCGCGTCGTTGAAACACCGGCGATGCGTTACGCCCCGCCGCAGGGCTGACCAGCCGGGCAGCAGTCGACACCCCGCGTTTTTGCGTCACGCTCAGATCATCTGGCTAGAACCCAGTCGCGCACCTGCAACCGGGCCGGTGCTGCAATCGGGTCGGCGCAGCAGACCCAGGTCACGCGATCGGATCCGTCCACGCCAATTGACCCATCACGAGTCCCGCGTCGCGTGACACGATCTGGGCACGACCGGCTACCAGGCGCTTCGGCTTGATGCGGCCAATGACCGCGCCCTCATCAGGGCTGCCGGACAGCATCAAACCAGTGGTACCGAGTTCAGACAGTGCCTGAAGGACAGGTTCGAAGGCAGCGCGCGAAGCACCGCCCATTCGTCTGCTCACGATGACGTGAAGACCCACATCCACAGCCTGAGCAAGTAACGGCTGGAGGGCGATCAGCGGGTTACCCGACTGTGTGGCAACCAGATCGTAGTCATCGACCAGCAGCCACGCCTCGGCGCCCTGCCACCAGGAGCGGTTACGGAGCTGCTCAGTTGTCACAGAGTCACTGGGCAGTCGGGTGCGCAGATACTCAGCCAGATCATTGATCGTCGCTGTCGCATCATCACGCGTGGTCATGTAACCCGCAAGGTACTCCTCGGGAACCTCCCCGAGCAGGGTGCGGCGGTAGTCAACCAGGAAGATCTGGGCCTGTTTCGGTGTACTCGTGCGCATGATTTCACGAGCGACAGTGCGCAGGAATGTGGTCTTGCCGGACTTGGAATCGCCATACAGGTACAGGTGCGATTCGTGGGCAGGATCGAAGACCCATGGGCCCAGTCGGGATTCTTCCACGCCGAGCAGCAATCCCTCGCGGTCCTGCGCGCCCTCCAGTTGCTGGACTTCCTCCACCGTGATGCGTTCGGGCAACAGGCGCAGTTTCGGACCCGGTGCGGGAGCAGCCTTTGCGATGCGCTCAAGCGTTGCGGTAATGCCGGCTGACATGGACGATACGTCGTGGTCACCGTCCGCCCTCGGCAATGCGACGAGGACGTGGTGGCCGCCCATTTCCAAGCCGCGCCCAGGACGACCCTCCGGCACCGTAGCCGCAACCTTGCGGTTGACTTCAGAATCGGTGACGTCGCCCAGCCGCAGCTCCAGCTTTGATCCCATGACGTCACGCACCTGCTGACGCATATCCATCCAGCGTGATGTCGCGACTATCAGGTGGACGCCGAACGACAGAGCTCGCGGCAACATCGCCTGGATTCGCATATCGAGATCCTCGAAGTCGCTGCGCAGGATCGCCCACCCGTCAACGACCAGGAACACATCACCGTATCCGTCGTCGAAACGCCCCTCAGCGCGTCCCTGCCGGTACGTGGAGATGGAGTCGATTCGATTCGCGCGGAAATAGCGTTCACGGTCGACGATGATGGACTCGATCTCGGCAAGCATACGGTTGAGGACGTCGGGGGTATCACGCGTCGCCACGCCAGCGATGTGGGGTGCGTCCGCAAAGGCTGAGAAGGTGCCGCCGCCCAGATCAATGATGTAGAACTGGACTTCCTGCGGTGTGTGCGTCAACGACAGTGCCATGACCAGTGTGCGCAGCGCGGTAGACTTACCTGACAGTGGACCACCCACAATGGCCATGTGACCACCCGCGCCGGACAGGTCATATTCCAGTGTCTCACGGCGCTGTTCCAGCGGAACGTCAGTGGTGCCCATCGGGACACGCAGACGGCCTTTCGCACGCCACGATTGTGAAACCAATCCCAGGCGCGGATCAGCATCCAGATCCGGCATGAGGGCGTCCAACGTATCCGGGATATCCAGGGGCGGCAGCCACACCTGGTGAGCTTCAGGTCCGTGACCCACCATCTTGGCAACCGCAATATCCATCTGTGTCATATCCGCCCACTGACGGTCCTCAGGGGCGACATATTCGTTGCGAGCTTCTTCCTGCTCGCGATCAGAATCCTGGTCAGAGTTATCCTCGTCAAGCGAAAGCTGAGGAGTGGAGGTGAACGGAAGGATCGTGAGCGCCGACTCGGGGGAGCCGGCCTGCTCGCCTGAGCGTGGAGCGTGGGAACGTGCCGGCGGGGGAGCGGCAACATACGAGGCGCGGAAACGCACCATCTGATCAGTACCGGTCTTCAGATATCCGACACCTGGAATCGATGGCAGCTCATACGCATCCGTCACACCCAGCACGGAACGTGACTCCTGACCGGAGAATGTACGCAAGCCCATGCGATAGGACAGGTGCGAATCCAGCCCGCGCAGACGGCCTTCTTCCAGGCGCTGAGAGGCCAGCAGCAAGTGGATCGACATGGATCGCCCCAGACGACCGATTTGTACGAACAGATCAATGAAGTCAGGTTTGGCCGACAACAGTTCGGAAAACTCGTCGAGGATGATGAACAGTGCCGGCATCGGCGGATACTCGTGTTTACCGGCGCGCCGATCTGCCTCGTAATCCGTGACGTTGGCGTAGTTGCCGGCCTTTCGCAGCAGCTCCTGGCGTCGCACCATTTCGCCGCGCAGGGCCTCCTGCATACGGTCAACCAGGAACAGTTCCGACTCCAGGTTGGAAATGACGGCCGACACGTGCGGCAGCTTGCCCATTCCCCAGAACGTCGCGCCACCCTTGAAGTCAACCAGCACGAAGTTGAGCTGCTCGGGGGAGTGGGTCAGCGCCATTGCCAGCACCAGAGTCCTGAGTACCTCAGACTTACCTGAACCAGTCGCACCGATCAGCAGGCCATGCGGGCCCATACCTTGCTGAGCTGATTCCTTGATGTCCAGCAGGACGGGGATCCCCTCGGGCGTCACACCGAACGGAACACGCAGCAAGTCGCGCCCGGTGCGGTACTTCCATTCCTTATCTGGATCGAAGTCGCGCACATCCGGCAGGTGCAGCAGCGTCATCAGGTCTTCCGAACGGGCGGGGTCTGAGCGGCCGGCAGGTTTGTCGGCGGAACGTTTCTCGCCTTCGCTCCAAAATGCGGTGCGTCGGCTCAGTGCTTCAGCCTGCTCGATGCTCATCTCATCGGGTCGGGCAACGATGGGGCGCTGATCCATCAGCACGACTTCCATGACTCGCCGATCGGCAGGATCCTTGTGCTCGTACGGGTGAATCAGCAGGCGCATCGTGCTGCGTGAGACGAGCGGTCCCCACTTTTCGAGAACCTTGATAACGGTGACGCCCAGACATCCTTCGAGTGACCCGAGGCGCGTTTGTGACGGCATGTTCGCATCGTCGACGATCAGCACGAGGTGCGGCCACTGCACGTTTTCGTCACGCGGCCGGAACGTGCCGCGCGTGGTGAACTCCTCACCCAGCAGGTTTTCCAGTTCGGCGTAGTCGCTGGTGATCATTCGTGCAGGGCCGAGGGCGTCCCGCTCCTCTGATGAACGCGCATGCGGGGCCCACTTGACCCACTCCCACTGCGGGCGTGCCTCCTCGGAGCACAAGACGGCGACTTTCAGGGCGCCTGGACCGATGAATGTCAGCAGGTGGCACAGCATGGCACGTGCCTGCGCGCGGGCTACATCGTGCCGCCCTGCCACCTCAATATGGGAGAATTCTCCGATCATGACGCCGAAAGGCACATGATCAATGTTGGAAAACGTCTCCACGAACCGGTTGAGCGCACTATGACAGACGATATCGGGGTTGGCCATCGGAGGAAGCTCAGGCACGTCAAGATCCATTGAGAGTGCTTGTGTCGATGAGCCAATCCGCATGTTGAGCGCGTCAGCATCCCCTGGGGCTCGTTCCCACAGGCGGGCGCGGTCCTGCGCAATCAGCGTTAAAGCCAGCGGGTCGGGTAAGTGCCAGCGGATATAGGCGCGCTGTTTGCGCTCAGCAGTGCGGACGGTTTGGCGCATCTCCGACAAATAGGCGAGGTATTCCCGGCGTGTTGTCACCACTTTTTGGCGATGCCCGCCGATCTGGCGGTAGATATTGAAACCGACCATGGACAGCATCGCGAAAACCATGGCGCCGCCCATCATGAGCATGCGCGGGTTGTTGTTCGCACTCATGACCATAAAGATCATGACACCCATCGATCCGAACATCGGGACAACCGTCATCAGGACATTTCCCATACCAGGCGGTTCAACCTGATCCGGAGGCCCCTCGATCGGGATCGTACCCGTAGGCAGCTCCGGCGAGCTGACCCGATCTGGGGATGCGTCCTCTTCTGCCATATTTTCACCTCAAATGGTGGTCTTGACATGAAATACATGCGCATCTCATATTATCTTGATTGTGGGGATAGAACGAGAGGTTCACCAGCTCGAAGGACAGGACAGCCTATGACATCGGTTGCGCAGGCCACTATCGAGCAGGCTGGTACCCGGTCAGATGTCGCCGTCCCTGTCGGCACGACGGTGTCAGGCTTGCTTGCGATGATGAATGTGGATACGTCGACGGGCGACGTCCGCATCACGCTGCCGAGCGGCAGGTTGGTGTCCCCTTCTCAAGCGCTGGGACGAGATCTTCCGTCCGGCACCATTCTGTCGGTCGCCAGTGGACTAGCGTCCGACCGGGCGCAAGTCAGGGCCCGTGAATACGCCGAGGCCCCCTGGTTCAACAGACTGCTGGGCATCGTGGGCATCATGATTGCCGTCGTTGGGCTTGAAGCGGCCTGCATTATCGCCCCCCTGGTGGCACGGTCGGCCATGATTCCACAGGGCGTGCGCATCGGTGCCGGCATCGTGTCGATCCTCCTGACTCTTCCCCTGATTTTCCGAGGGCGTCTGCACGCGGGAACCGCAGCCTGCCTGGCGCTGAGTTTCTTCATCGGCGTGGCATCCCTGGCGTTGCTTCCTCCGCAGGCCCCCGTTTCCATCGTTCTTGCGCCCCCGATGCTGTGCTGGGTTGCGTTTGGAGTATCGCTTCTGTATTGGCTGACGACTCGCCTGCCTTCGGCGGCGGCCAGCGCTGTTGCTTTCGGTGTGTTAGCTGCTGTGCTGTCCATGACCACGGCGTTCCAGATTCCGTGGTCCACGATCATGCCGATCGGCTTGGCGTTGCTGGTGTTGGCCCTGGCGATTGTGCCTCAGACAGCGGTGCGGATTCCTGAAACGCAGCTCCTCGACCTCCCACTGGTCACCACGTCAGCGCCTGCGGTGCGTCAAGCGAAAGTGGCATCACCCTCGCGGATCACGCATGCGCGTGTGGAGCGCACGGTGCGGGAGGCATCCGGGATTCTGGATACGCTGGTCATCATCTGTTGTGTGGCGGTTTGTGTCACGATTCCGATGGTGGCGAGTCGAGTTGACCTGACCTCGTGGCACGGACGCGTCGGCACTGCGACGGTTGTGTGCGCAATTCTTGCCCTCTCACTTACGCCCCGCAATACGCGTTCGAAGGCATTTCGCATCGGCCCGCGCGTATGCGCAACGGCTCTGGCGGGCGCGCTCATCATGTCCCCGACGGGGCAGCAGGTGGCAGGACCTCTTGGCGTTGGCGGGATGCTGGCAATCAGCGGCATCGCAGTGGTATGTGCGGCCATGCTGGTCTCACGCCGTGACGAGGGCGCCGCTTTCCTCGGCCGGGTCGGAGACATTGCCCAGTCAATTTCACTGGTGTTCATCTTGCCGTGCGCCGTATTCTCTACCGGTTTATTTGACGTGATTCGACAGGTGGCATCGTAACTATGACGTCTATTCCTTCCACTGCACCAGCTCAAAGTCCGATGCGCGCGCAGATACCGCGCGGAACGCAATCACGTCCCTCCTCGCAAAGAAGCGCCCCCACCTCCAGTGGTAACCCGGCGTCGCGAAACCTGCGGGTCGGCTCGTACATGATTGACCTGCTGGCAATCTGGGCATGTGCAGCGCTTGCCTGGTTTATCCGACCGTCTCTTATCTTCGTCGGCACTATCGTGCTGGAACTGTTCTTGGTTCTGACGCTTGTGCGCGCCCGTACCGGACGCACCTTGGGAGCACTGGCCACACGTACCGTCGCGGTCGCAGCGGGTACGGATCACGCACCGGGACTTAAACGTCAGGGAATTCGCAGCGCCATCATCGGTTTACTGCACGTCACGGTTATCGGGCCTGTGATCGTGGTGTGGCTGGGCAAAGATGGCCGCGATTGGGTTGATTCGCTCGCGGGTACGGCGACACTTGATTTGCGCTCACCGCTCAGGCGCCCGACAACGGCCCCCGACGCCTATGGCCGGCAGACTACTCACACACTGACATCGGAGAACACCGGTTGGACTGGGCCAGCCTCGCCCTCGTCGCACCCGATGGACGAGGGTGACGCGCGAGTCCCCGGACCGTCGATGCCACCGGCACCTCAGCCGCAACCACAGGAGCAGGCTGGTTCACAGCAGAGCCAGCGCTCGTTTGGCATGTGGATGCCGAGCCTGTCATCTCCCGGGCTGAAACCGACAGGTGCGGGATCCTTTGCCGTTCCGTCACAGCCCGAACCGTCGTTGGCTCCGCGCCAGGCTCATCCCCAGGAAGCACCCGACCCACTGGCACAGCCTGAGGTGACACCGGCCCAGCCAGCCCAGCCCGATGGCTTCTCCGTTATCGTTCCACCAGCAGCGCCAGCGCAACCTGCTCCTGACGTGGCTCATCCGGAGCCGATTGCTTCAAATTCGGCTGCAGTTCCGCTGGCTAGCCAGTCTGCCGCCGGAGTCGAGAAGCCAGAGAATAGTGACGACACTTCTGCACCTGCACCGGAGGAGCAGCCGGATCGAGCCGGCACGCCGAAGCCTAACACGCAGCATGATCAGAAGAACGCTGAAATATGGCTGGTATTCGATTCAGGTGAGAAAGAAGCAGTGATTGGTACGACAGTCATTGGACGCGCACCTGTCACGATGTCACCGAGTGAACGTGCTGTCACTGTCGAGGACTCAACACGCTCACTGTCTCGCACTCATCTGCGCCTGGGTCCTGCTCCCGGCGGAGTGTGGGTGGAGGATGCTTTTTCTGCGAACGGCACGTCGGTCACGTTACCTGACGGTTCAGTGTTTGAACTGGAGCGAGGAAATCGTCAGGCTGTCCCAATTGGCGCAACACTTCGTGCTGGAGAACGGTCGATCACCATCAACTCGCCCCACAGTCAACAGTGATGGCTCTAGTGGGGAGCATCGGCAGTGACAGGAATGTCACTCGGGTAAGCGACGCCCTCATCATCGGCAGGCATGACGAACCACAATATGAGGTAGAGCATGATGCCTGACCCCGGAAGCGGCAGCGTTGCGATAAACAGCAGGCGCACAAGGATCAGATCCCAACCAAGGTATCGGGCGATACCAGCGCATACACCTCCGAGAAAACGATGCTGAGTGTCTCGGCTGAAAACCCTGCGAGAGTAATCCGTTGTGACCTGTTCATTCATGGAACCATTCCACCTGATAACAGGCATTGAGCGCTATCGGGGAAAGCCCTGAGATCTCCCTGAGGCACCCGAGCATTCGTCCACTTTCGCCCTGGCAGCCCCTTCGCAGATGCGCGGTCGCCCTCGCCAATGAGGAGCCGGTGGGCGAGGCGGTGAGCGGACGGAATTATTCTTCTGGCGAATTGTGGAAGCTTTCAGCGCTTTCAAGGCCTGCGCGCGGTGACCAAGGTCCCAGTTTTGGTAGAGTTGGCACGAAGGCGCCCGAGGACGGGTGCGTCACGAGAGAAACGAGAGATGAGGACCTCGATGGTCAAGTATGTTTACGATTTCTCCGAGGGCAACAAGTCCATGAAGGACTTGCTCGGGGGTAAGGGCGCAAACCTCGCTGAAATGACGCGACTGGGTTTGCCTGTTCCGCCTGGATTCACGATTTCCACCGAAGCCTGCCGGGCTTACCTGAAAGATGGAAGCGTGCCAGACACCCTCGAGACCGAGGTGACCGCAGCGCTGCGCAGCGTTGAAGACACCATGGGCCGCCAACTCGGAGCAGGCGATGACCCGCTGCTCGTCTCGGTCCGGTCAGGCGCGAAATTCTCCATGCCCGGCATGATGGAAACAGTACTGAACATTGGCTTGAACGATGAATCAGTCGAAGGCCTGACGAAAGTTTCCGGATCAGAGCGTTTCGCATGGGACTCCTACCGCCGCCTGATCCAGATGTTCGGCAAGACGGTGCTGGACATCGATGGTGATCTGTTCTCCGACGCGTTGGATTCGCTGAAGAAGGAACGCGGCGTTGAGGCCGACGTTGACCTGACCGCAGAGGACATGCGCACGCTGGTTGACACATTCAAGAAGATCGTGCGTGACGAAACCGGCGAAGACTTCCCACAGGACCCTCGCACTCAGATGGACATGGCCACCGAGGCTGTTTTCCGTTCATGGAACACGGAGCGTGCACGCATCTACCGTCGTCGCGAGCGCATTCCGGATGATCTGGGCACCGCCGTCAACATCTGCACCATGGTGTTCGGCAACATGGGTGACACCTCCGGTACGGGCGTGTGCTTCACCCGCGACCCTTCCACGGGACACTCAGGCGTGTACGGCGACTACCTGCCGAACGCTCAGGGCGAAGACGTCGTGGCCGGCATTCGTAACACTCTGCAGCTGTCAGCCCTGGAAGAGCGCGATCCCAAGTCGTACCAGGAACTACGTGCCATCATGCGCAAGCTTGAAACTCACTACCGCGACCTGTGTGACATTGAGTTCACCATCGAGCGCGGCAAGCTGTGGATGCTGCAGACCCGCGTTGGCAAGCGCACTGCCGCCGCCGCCTTCCGTGTTGCCACCCAGCTGGTTGACGAGAAGATGATTACCCGCGACGAAGCCCTCGGCCGCGTTACCGGTGACCAGCTCACTCAGTTGATGTTCCCGCAGTTTGATGCGAGCGCACAGAAGGAACTGATCGCCCGCGGCATGCCTGCATCTCCCGGTGCGGCAGTCGGAAAGATTGTCTTTGACAACGCTCAGGCTGAAGCTGCGGCCCGCGATGGAGTGAAGTGTGTGCTGGTTCGTCGTGAGACGAACCCTGATGACCTTCCCGGTATGGTTGCTGCCGAGGGTGTCCTGACCGCCCGTGGTGGCAAGACCTCTCACGCAGCTGTTGTGGCACGTGGCATGGGCAAGACCGCTGTGGTGGGCGCTGACGCGCTGGATATTGATGCCGCCGCCGGAACCGTCAAGGTGGATGGTCATGTTCTCACCTCTGAAGACACGATCGGCATCGACGGATCCACCGGTGAAATTTTCCTTGGTGACGTTCCGGTTTCGGATTCACCTGTGACGACCTATCTGTCGCACGGACTGGAGGCGGGCCTGGAGGTTGCTGGCGATGATGCGGATATGCGTGAGCTGATTGCAGCTGTTGACCGAATTCTGGTGCACGCTGACGAGGTACGTCGCCTGCATGTGCGCGCCAATGCGGATACTCCTGAAGACTCACGTCGCGCGCTCGAGTTCGGAGCGGAAGGTATCGGCCTGTGCCGCACCGAGCATATGTTCCTGGGTGATCGTCGCCCGCTGGTTGAGCGCGCCATCCTGTCTGAAGCCGGATCGAAGGATCGTCAGGATGCGTTCGATGAGCTGGAGAAACTGCAGAAGCAGGACTTCCTCGAGATGCTCGAGGTTATGGATGACAAGTCGATGACGGTGCGTCTGATTGACCCGCCGCTGCATGAGTTCCTGCCGGATTTGACCAGCATGGAAATCAAGTTTGCCGTGGCCAAGGCCAAGGGCGAGACGGTTGATCCAGCTGATGAGAAGATGCTGGCCACCGTGCGCCGTATGCATGAGGACAACCCGATGCTGGGTCTGCGTGGCGTCCGCCTGGGCATTTACCTGCCAGGCCTGTTCGAATTGCAGATCCGCGCACTGTGCGAAGCTGCCGCCGAACTTGTTGCACGCGGGCTGCACCCGCATCCGGAGGTCATGGTTCCGCTGGTCGCATCCGAGCGTGAACTTCAGCTGATCCGCGAATCGGCTGAAGAGATTATCGCAGCGGTGTCCAAGGACAAGAACGTTGACCTGTCGGGTGTGACAATCGGCGCCATGATTGAGCTGCCTCGCGCAGCCATGACCGCTGAGGATCTGGCACACGCAGCCGACTTCTTCTCATTCGGCACGAACGACCTGACCCAGACCGCCTGGGGCTTCTCGCGCGATGACGTGGAAGGCGTGTTCTTCCCCGAGTACATCGATGCCGGCATCTTCGGCGTCTCTCCGTTCGAGACAATCGACCAGCACGGTGTGGGTGCCCTGGTGCGTGAAGGCGTTGAGCGTGCCCGTTCCACCAAGCCGGAAATCAAGCTCGGCGTGTGTGGCGAGCATGGCGGCGACCCGGCCTCCATCCACTTCTTCTCGAAAGTGGGCTTGAACTACGTGTCGTGCTCCCCGTTCCGCGTGCCGGTGGCACGTCTGGAAGCAGGCCGCGCCGCGGTGGCCTCCGAAGAGGACTGATCCGCGCCGCACCTGTTCAGGCAGCGCCGTCACGCCGGCCGCGTCGGCCGCGTCGGTGAGCTGTCTGTCGATGCATCAGCTGCAAGGGCTGTACCTGGTATCACTGCCGGGTACAGCCCTTCGCGTTTTCGCGTGGCGGTGTGGCGGGCCGCCGGGGTGCACGACTTACTAAAACTAACCGCCCCAGATGCACGACTCACTAAATTTAACGCCCCGCCATTTCGGCCGATTTTCAAACACGCAGGTCACGGGATATTTGGATTGTCGAGGGCGTCCCTATCCACTGTTGATCAAGGGGATTGTGCAAAAATTGGAGACTTTTTAGTGAGTTGTGCATGTGTATGCAGAGGATTAAGTAAGTCGTGTATGTGGGCGCAGAAGATTTAATGAGTTGTGCACGTGTGAAGGCTGAATCCAGGGCATGGTGCGCTCCTTGTCCTGGAGTGACATGATCGGGGGCGGGGCCAGCGGGCGCCCTCGTCGATGTGCCTCGACTGCTCAATGGTGAGCGAAGTCATGCCGGTGTGACGAAAAGACAAAAAATCCTGAAGTGTCGCAAAAATGGCTGTTCTGTTGCCAAAACGGAACCAATGAGACTGAGTACGATGCTAGTAAAGTTAGTGGCACCTAAGTTATACTGCGTTGAGCAGCAAAGAAGAAAAGTCAGGCACGTCGATTGGTCTTGTCGCCAGCGGTCGGAAGCTTAACTTACGAAATAAGGGAGGCTCACATCGTGAGCACAGCTCGACTCGAGCATCGCATTGAGCCACAGCGCCTAGTCGGTGTGGCATGCGTCGTAGCGTTAATGGCAATCCTTATGGCAATGCTGGCACTGCCCGCTCATGCGCAACCAGCCCCAGCATCCACACTCATCTCAGCAGAACAACCGGCACACGACTCATGGAGCTCCGTGGCCAAAGAGATGGGCTCGATTCTGGACGACGCAGTGGAGAAATACCAGGGAGGCGACGCAAAAGGCGGTAAAGACACCGTCAATGTGGCGTACTACCAGCGCTATGAGACGCTTGGCTTTGAAAAGCAGGTCATGGCGCGTATCTCCGGTGCACGCGTGTCGACAGTGGAGATGGAATTCTCGCTGCTGAAGAAAGCCATGGGTGACGGTGACGATGCGGGAGTGACTCAGCACGCCGACACCCTCAAGACCATGCTGGTTGAAGACGCGGCAACCCTTGACGGCGGCTCAGCCGATGGCGAGTCATACAGCCCCGGACCGTGGGGCCAGGTCGCCAAGGAAATGAACGGCATCCTCGATGAGGCCGTGGACCACTTCAAGAACGGTGACATTGAAGCTGGCAAGGACACCGTGAACGTGGCGTACTACCAGCGATACGAAACTCTCGGATTTGAAAAGCAGGTCATGGCGCGTATCTCCGGCACTCGCGTGTCGACAGTGGAGATGGAATTCTCGCTGCTGAAAAAGGCGATGAACGATGGCAATGCTGACGTTGTCGACCAGCACGCCACCACGCTGAAGAACTACATTCGTGAAGATGCCAACACCCTCGATGGGTACGAAGGAACAGGTGCGACCGAAAGCAGCCCGTGGCTGTCCGCATTCCTGCCCGCCTTCCTCATCATCTTGCGTGAAGGCTTCGAGGCAATCCTTGTTGTCGGCGCTGTCATCGCCTACCTGATCAAAGCGGGCCACGGTGACAAGACCAAAGTCGTGTGGGCCGGCACCGGAGTCGCCATCGTGTGCTCCATTGTGCTGGCTGTGCTGCTGAGCAACATCACGGCACTTGCCGGACATAACCAAGAACTCATCGAAGGCCTCACAGCACTGCTGGCTGTGGCCATGCTCATCTGGGTGTCCAACTGGATGATCGGCAAGTCAAGCCAGGCGGCCTGGGATCGGTTCATCAAGTCGAAGACGGAGCGCTCCTTGTCGCAGGGCTCCCTGTTCTCACTGGCCTTCATCGCATTCCTCGCGGTTTTCCGTGAAGGCGCAGAAACAATCCTGTTCTACCTTCCTGTCATCGCCCAAGCTGGCAACCAGGTGCATTACGTGTGGGTCGGTCTGGGCGTAGGCGCTGTGTGCCTGGTCATCGTCTACCTGATGATCCGACTGCTGGCTGTCAGAATCCCGCTGCGACCATTCTTCATCGTCACATCGATTCTGCTGGCGATCATGGCGATCACATTCACCGGCTCCGGTATCAAGGAGCTACAGGAAGCTGACGCGTTCCCGCTGACACCAATCAACGGGGCGCCCACCATAGATCTTCTGGGAATCTATCCCAGAGTCGAGAACCTGGCTGCTCAAGGTCTCGTTCTCCTGATCATTATCGGCCTGTTCGTTTGGGGCTCCCGACGTAATCGGGCGCAGGCTGCAGCCGATAATGCCACCCCATCTGAAGATAAAACGGAGACAGTTCAATGAAAATTCGTTTACGTCAAGTCGGTGCTGCTCTGACTGCACTCGTTGTTGCCGGTACGCTCGGTGCCTGCTCACAGCAGGGATCAACCAATGAGAGCGGCGCCTCTGACAACTCCACCACTCAGTCCGCTGCAGGCGACGCTGCTGAAAGCGCTGGTGGCGACGCAGCGGCTGCCCCAGGTGAAGACGCAGGCTTCCAGGAAAACCCGCTCGGCGATGACATTTACCTGGACAACGACCGCGTGAAGGTCGGCGGCGTCTACTTCCAGCCCGTTGACATGGAGCCTCAGATGGGTGTTCCCAAAGAGGAATCATCCATGCACCTCGAAGCTGACATTGCAGCTGGTGAAAACGACTTGGGCTACGGCGTCGGCGACTTCATCCCCGGCCTGACCGTGACCTACAAGCTGTACAAGGCAGGCACCAAGGATGTCGTGCAGGAAGGCGCCTTCATGCCGATGGTTGCCAACGACGGCCCGCACTACGGCCTGAACCTGCCCAAGCTGGATGCAGGCACCTACGACGTTGAAATCACCATCGAGTCTCCTGAAAAGGACGGCTGGATGCTGCACGTCGACAAGACCACTGGTGTGACCGGCCGCTACTGGACTGAGCCGCTGGTTGCAACGTTCAAGAACTTCCAGTGGGATCCAACCGCTGTCGAATGGTGAGCCTGACCTGCACCATTTGTTAAACGTATGAGCTGGGGCAGGGTGCTTGCGCACCCGGCCCCAGCTTGGTGCGTCAATGAAAGGTTGATTGATGATTCAGCAGATTGTTGAAATAGTCTCCACCACTCTCTTGCTGGCACTCGCCCTTGGTGCTCTCAGCGCGGCAGTACCCAGCATGGGGGGAGGCCAAAAAGGCCGCAAACCTGGATACCGCTCCATTATCTGGGGTGCGCTTGCGGGAGTCGCCCTCGGCGGTGTACTGACCATCGTGCACCTGCTGATTCCGCGTCAGATCAACCGCCAGGACATCACGTTCTGGGCGCTGATTCCCACAGTCATCCTGGCCGCTGTGACCCTCGTGATGGTGTGGCGGGTACGGGGTCGTGCTCGAAAAGGCGTTGAGGCAAGCTCAACGCAGCGCCGCGCAGCGCTGTGGGTTGCTGCAGCATATGCAGCCATGGCGACCTTCCGGGTGGCCCCCACCGCGCTCCTTCAGATCCGAACCTTCGTCTCTCCCAACACGTCCCTGGTGTCCACCGACACCGTCAAGAACATCGTCGGATACCTCATCGGCGTCGCCCTGGTCGCCCTGCTGGCCGTGGGTGTGCGCAAACTGTGCGAACGCGGTGCCCTGCTGGCACCGATCATGTCAACAGTGGGTGTCGGTATCCTGACACTGACACACGTGATCCTTATCGTCCGCATCCTGCAGGCCAAGCGGATCATTCACCTGCCCGGCGCGATCTTCGAATCCATCGCGTGGACCATCAACCACGAAGATGCCATCACCCTGGTGGCCACCGCACTGGTCGCAGTGGCCTCAATCCTGGTGTGGATCCGGTCGCGATCGTTGCCCAAGGACGGTCCGAACCCTGCTGTGCGTCGCCTCCGCCTGGCTGAAGCAAAGTCGTGGCGCCGCCTGTCTGCCGGCTCCCTCTTGGCATGTGCGGCAGCAGGTGCCGTGCTGACTATTGGGGCTGCAATCAGTTCGGCAACCGTTGAACTGTCCCAACCTGAACCGTTTGAAGTGTCAGGTGACCAGGCAGTCGTGCAGCTCGATAAAGTCTCAGATGGGCATTTGCACCGATTCGCCTACACCACGTCAACAGGCATTGAAGTGCGTTTCATCGTCATCCAGAAAGCCGGATCCTCCTTCGGGGTGGGCCTGGATGCGTGCGAGATCTGCGGCCCGACCGGGTATTACGAAAAAGACGGCAAAGTCATCTGCAAGCTGTGCGAAGTGGCCATGAACATCGCCACGATCGGATTCAAGGGTGGATGCAACCCGATCCCGATTGACTATGAAGTGTCGAACGGCACGCTGTCGGTGCCCATCGCCCAACTTGAAGCTGCAGCGAGCGTCTTCGCATGATCTGCTGTTCAGCGCCCCATTGCGTGCACATAATTCGACATCACGGTGAACGAAGTCAGGATGTGACAACATGTTTCTGAGAATGCTCAAAGGAGCACTGTTCCGTCAGCGTGGCCGCCACCTCATGATTGCCTTGACTGTCGCGCTCGGCGCGTCGGTTGCGACATCCATGCTGTCAGTCATGTTCGACGTGGGCGACAAGATCAACCAGGAGCTGAAAAACTACGGCGCCAACATTGTGGTGCGCCCCAAAGGCGCGGCCGTGGTCCAGGATCTGTATCAGTTCGACACTCCGGTTGAACAGGAAGCATTCCTTCAGGAAGACGAGCTCGGCAACATCAAGACCATCTTCTGGACCTACAACATCGTTGACTTTTCGCCGCTGCTGTCCGTACCGGTGACAACAACCGGCCAGTCATCCACCGATGACAGCATTGAACTGACCGGCACATGGTTCAGTCACGATCTCAAACTCCCCACAGGCGACACGGTGACAACCGGCCTGACCAACCTGCGTGGATGGTGGACAATGGACGGCGCGTGGCCCCAGGACGGAGACGACAACTCCGTCATCGTCGGCTCGAAACTGGCGCAGACTCAAGGATGGAGCGTCGGGCAGACAATCCCGCTGTCAGCACGCGGACACAGCCAGGACGTCACCATTTCCGGTATCTTCACCTCAGATGGAGATGAAGACTCCCAGATTTACGCGCCCCTGCATCTGGCTCAGACATTCCTGGACAAGCCCGGCGCCGTCGGATCTGTTGAAGTGTCGGCTCTGACCACCCCTGACAACGACCTGGCACGAAAAGCCGCCAAGAACCCTGCATCCCTGTCGCTGACTGAGAGGGAAACCTGGTACTGCACCGCCTACGTGTCCTCCATTGCCTACCAGATCGAAGAAGCCATGACAGATGCCGTGGCGCGGCCGGTGCGTCAGGTCTCAGAATCTGAAGGCATCATCATGGAGAAGACCCAGATGCTGATGCTGCTGGTGACGGTTCTGTCACTGGCCGGATCGGCACTGGCGATCGCGAACCTGGTGACCGCCAACGTGATGGAACGGGCTCCCGAAATCGGCTTGCTCAAAGCAGTGGGAGCGAAAGACAACGCCGTTGTGCGCATGCTGCTGGCAGAAATCACGATCGTCGGCCTGGTGGGCGGCGTCGCCGGATACTTCGCCGGCATCGGATTCGCCCAGATCATCGGCCGAACCGTCTTTTCCTCCTCCATCGCAGTTGCGCCCGTAGTGGCCGGAATCGTTGCAGTGCTTGTGACGATCGTGGTGCTGGCAGGCTCGATTCCTGCCATACGCTTCCTGCTGGGGCTGCGGCCGGCAGAAGTGCTTCACGGAAGGTGATAGTCGGTGAATAAGAGAAAAATGTACTGGCGCATGGTCACATCCTCGATCCTGCGTCGTCGATCCCGCGTGCTGATCGCAGTTCTTGCTGTTGCCATCGGCGCCACGACCCTGTCGGGACTGGCTGCCATCGCCATTGACGTGCCCAGCCAGATGGCGCAGGAAATGCGCCTGTACGGCGCGAACCTCGTGGTCGTCCCCTCCGAGAAGAACGACAACCTGACTGACCAGACCATCAACCGTATCGACGAAGTGGTGAAATCGTCGGGTTCAACGCTCGTTGGCTCAGCTGCTTTCGACTACCAGCCGGTGTCCATCAACGACCAGCCGTACGTGGCGGCAGGAACCGACATTGATGCTGTCAAGGCAATCAACCCGTACTGGTACATCGAAGGTGAATGGCCCTCAGCCGGCGGGCAGGTGCTCATCGGCCGTGAAATCGCCTCCACCATTGATGCCAAAGTGGGCGACTCGATCACCGTGTCGCAGCTCGCCGAAGGCGCCTCCTCGGCTGCCCCCCAGTCCGGCAGGCAGGACGCATCGACCGCTCCGGGCACCACAGCGATGAGCGGGGCCCCTGAGATCCCCGAAGGCTCCCACATGATGCCCGACGGCACGATCATGAAGAACAGCGAGATGCCCGGATACGACCCGTCGAAGAACGTGGACGGAATCTACGTTGGAGACCAGCCGCAAAGCGCTCAGTCCGGTGCGCCGACCACAAAGAAGGACGCGATCGAACAGCTGACGCAGAACAAGCCGACCGCTCCGGTCGCCCCAGGCAACGGCAAGGGGCAGGCGCCCGATCCGGTCGACACACGCGACATCTCACTGACAGTGTCCGGAATCCTTGAAACAGGTGGATCAGAAGACGGCTTCCTGTTCATGAGCACCGCCGACATGTCGCAGCTGACCGGCAAGGACACAAGCTACGGCGTATCTGAATATTCGGTTGCCGGGCAGGCGGAAGCCGTCTCCGCCCTCGCCAAGCAGATCAATGACGCAGTCGACGGCGTGAAGGCCTCGACAGTGACTCGACTGACCCATTCTGACGAGGGCGTCCTGACGATGCTGCGCTCGCTGATGGGAATGATCACGATCATCGTGCTGGCTTTGACGATGATCGGCGTGTCCACCACGATGATGGCTGTGGTTGCGGAACGACGCAATGAAATCGGCCTGCGCAAAGCTCTGGGAGCTCACTCGAAATCAATCGTGCGTGAATTTCTTGGTGAAGGCGTCATGCTCGGCATTCTGGGCGGTGCGATCGGCGCGGTGCTCGGCTACCTTCTGGCGATCGTGATCTGTCTGAACGTCTTCCACCGGACAATCGCATTCCACCCGCTGATGGGAGTGGTTACTGTGCTCGCATCAGTGATCATCGCGACGCTGGCATGTCTGATTCCAGTGCGTCGCGCCCTCGACGTTGACCCTGCACTGGTGCTGCGCGGAGAATAAGGAGAAACAATGACATCACAGGTGAAGGACGACCTGCTCAGACTTGAGCACGTCTCGAAAATCTACGGCGACCTGCACGCACTGGATGACGTGTCGCTGAGCGTGCCGACAGGGCAGTGGCTGTCGATTGTGGGCCCGTCCGGGTCAGGCAAGACCACGATGATGAACATCGTGGGATGCATGGACCGCCCCACCAAAGGCACCGTGACGCTCGACGGGCGCGACATTTCCGAGCTGACCGCCTCCGAACTGACGACCGTGCGCTGCCAGACCATCGGCCTGATTTTCCAGCAGTTCCACCTGATTCCGCACCTGACCGCCCTCGAAAATGTCATGGTCGCCCAGTACTACCACTCGGTGCCCAACGAAAAGGAAGCGCTGGCGGCACTGGACCGGGTGGGACTGGCCGATCGCGCCACCCACCTGCCGCGACAGCTGTCCGGCGGCGAGCAGCAGCGCGTGTGCGTGGCCAGGGCCCTGATCAACTACCCGAAACTGGTGCTGGCTGATGAGCCGACCGGTAACCTCGATGAGCACAATGAACAGATCGTGCTGGATATTTTCCGTCAGCTTCATGCCGATGGAACCACGCTGATCGTGGTGACTCACGACGCCCTCGTCGCTTCGTGTGGCCAGCGGGAAATCCGCCTGGATCACGGTAAAGTCGCCAGGGAAACGTGGCACGACCACGACCGGGACAATGCGGAAGCTGCAGGCGCGGCGTCGGGGAACCTGGCAACGGGTCGCGACGTGAAAGAAAAGGTTCCAACCCCTGAACCTCGTGACGATGCGTCCTGAGGCGCCCGAACACTGTCAGCAATGAGATGAATCGCAGATGACTAACATGACGTCTTCACAGTTTTCACGACTTGTCACCATGGGGTCGCTCGGTGGGCTCGGCATGATGATTCTGAGCGCGTGCGGCCCGTCGATCCCACCGGTGGACATGTCACTTCCCATGAATGACGGAGAGTACACCGGGGAATCCAATCCTGACGAACAGGGAGCCATCGGCACTGTTCATATCACGGTGGAAGGGGGCAAGATCACCTCCACCTCTTATGAAACCCGCATGAAGGACGGCGAGCTCAAGGACCAGAACTACGGGACGACCAGCGCCGGTGAAGTGGGCAACAAGGATTACTATAAGCGCGCCCAGAAAGCGGTGGAGGCGTTCAACAAGTATTCCGACGAGCTGACGGCCACGAACGACCCCAACGAAGTTGATGTCATTTCAGGCGCCACTGTTGCGCACAGTCAGTTCATGCAGGCGGCGATCCGAGCCATCCAGACCGCTCAGGGAGTGGAAACCCAGTCCGGGGAGGATGCGGCCGACCAGATCGACGTGCCGGGCCTGGACTTCAGCGACGATGACCAGCTCGACGAGTTCTCCAACTGATTCACCCGGCCCCGAGCTGCTTGTTGATCTGCGCGACTCATCGTGGCGCATGTCCTTTCCCGCGATGGGCACGCGCGTCGATCTCATTGTCGAGGGCGGCTCCGCCAGGCAGATGACGGAAGCTGTCTGCGAACTTGTTGCACGCCATGAGCGGCTCTGGTCGCGTTTTTCGGCGCACTCCGATGTGACACGGTTGAACACTGCGTGCGGACAGTGGGTGGATGTGGATCCGGCGACGTGCGCATTACTGGCACGCGTCAAGGACCTGATCGACGTCACGTCAGGCTGTTTCAACCCGCTGATTGAGCCGGTGCGTCAGCTGTGGGACCCGGCAGGTGCGCTGGCAGCTCTTGTCGCCGGCGCAGGTGCTGCCACGAGCACGGAGAGCGCAACCACTCCGGGCAGCGACGCGCTGGCCGAGATGTTGCCACTGTGCTCACCGGGGATGCTTGACGTTGACCCGGCGGCATCGCGGGCACGCCTGAAGGGCGGCGCACGCATTGACCTGGGCGCGATTGCGAAAGGTGCCAGTGCTGATCAGGCTCGGGATCTGTGTGCCCGACTTGGTGCCCGTGCCGCGCTCGTGTCGATCGGAACATCCTCCATTGCCGCCCTGGGAAGGCGCTCCGACGGCACACCGTGGCGCGTGGGGATACGCGACCCGCGCAGCAGTGAATCATCGTGGCTTGGGTACGTGGAACTGCCTGACCGCATGTCACTGTCCACTTCGGGTGACAACCTAGGAGCACTCGTGGACGTGGCGCCCGACCATGCGCAGCGTTTCAACCATGTCATCGACCCGCGCAGCGGCATGCCCGCCCGGATCCTTGCCCGTTCGGCAACGGTGATCTGCGCAGACGGCATGACGGCTGAAGCGCTGTCCACCGGCATGCTCATCGGCGGACGGCAGGCGGTTGTCCTGCCACACACAGCAGATGGTGATGTGGCAGCGTCGCCCTCGTCAATCATTGTCGGCGGCGAGCAGGGAGTGATGGCAGGCGGGATTCGCGTCGATGCCAGGCCCGCGCAGATCTGGCATCCGCGTCAGGAATTGTCGGAATCTGATGGTGGGGCGGGTGTGTCGGGGCAGAATTCGAGCACGTCACCCACCTGACAGTCGAGCGCCTCGCACAGTGCGTTCAGAGTGGAAAAGCGGATGGCGCGGGCCTTGCCGGTTTTCAGGTTCGACAGGTTCGCCAATGTGATGCCGATGCGCTTCGACAGGTCAGTGAGCGTCATGCGGCGTTCCAGCAAGATGCGGTCCAGTGTGACGTGAATACTCATGGCTACACCGTCAGCTGATTCTCATCCCACGCAGCAATCGCAGCGCGGAAAATGTGTCCGGTGACCAGGAAGAAAACAGTGCCGCCTGCGCTGAGCGTCACCATGAAGATCGCCATCAGAAGGATCGAGATGTGCTGGAGCGGACTGACGCACATGAACCAGATGGTCGCGCTCACGTAGTAGATCGTGGCGGCGATGCACACCCACTGCGCGCGGCCAATCAGCGTTAATGCCCGGTGCGTGAAGACTGTGCGGCGCTCAACGAGCAATAGGAACTGGTAGGCGATGATCAGGATGGCGAGGAATGGAAGCGTGGCGATGATGGAGCCGACGAGGATCGGGTACTGCAGGTGTGCCATTTCCGGCCAGGCGGCGGCGCTGTAGTCGCTTTCTGACCAGAGCAGCAGCCAACTTAAGACAATGCCGAGGCCGAAGATCACCAGAACCACGCGGGCAATGATGGTATGCGGTTTCATGAGTGTGCCTCCTTCAAACATCACATGGTTATCGATAAACGATAATAATTTATCGATGTTCGGCATGTCAATGGGTGTGGTGGCAGGACGGCACATGTGCTGATTGGTTCAGTTAACGTGACGCTGAGTGGCGAGGCGCAAGGCGGTTTTAGATCTGCGATGCCAGCAAGCTTGCCAGATGCATGCCGCCTCGGTCAGCGAGCTGCTGAGCCTGAGTGCGGCACGAGAAACCATCCGCCAGATACACGGCATCTGGATACGCATTGAGGGCAGGGAGCAGTGAGGTGCGCGCCACCTCGACCGACATATCGTAGTGCCCCTTTTCCATGCCGAAATTACCGGCCAGACCGCAACAGCCATCCAGCTGGACAACGGTGGCACCCAGTGAATCCAGCAGCGCCCGATCTGCGCTCCACGTCATCACCGAATGGTGGTGGCAGTGCGGCTGCGCCACAATTGTCGTGCCATGTAAATCAGGCAGAACACGCTCCTCCTTCGGAACAGTGGCCAGCACTTCAGCCAGAGTATGCACAGCGCGCGACACGGGAACTGAGCGCCGGTCATCTGGCAGCAGATCCAGCAGATCATCACGCAGGACTGCCGTACATGACGGCTCCACGCCTACGATTGGAATCCCAGCTACAGCGAACGGTGCCAGAACGTCCAGCAAAGCCGTCAGTTTCTTCTTCGCCCCAGTCAGCTGCCCCGTCGTAATCCACGTCAGGCCGCAGCACGCATGGGGAGGAATAATCACCTCGAAACCGTTCTGACGCAACACCGCAACCGTTGCACGCGCGCCCCGGTCGTCAAGCGTCTGTGAAAACGAATCGGCCCACACCACTGCGAAGCGTCGGGCTTCAGAAGCGGACGAGGAAGCAGGCGATGCTGTCTCAGCAAGCCGCTCGGCACTCGACGGCACTGCTGACGGAGGCGCATCTGCAACCAGGTGCCGCCGCCTGGCCCATCGCTGGAAGGTTCCGGACTGAAGAGCGGGCATCGGTCTACGCGCATCCATACCCAGCAGTGCGAATGCAGCCCGGCGAATCGCATCTACTCCCATCACTGCGTTGGTCAGGGCGGATGCACCCGGAATGCGGGCGCTCAGGCCCGTCCACAGGGGCAGGCGGCCCAGCGCATAGTGGGACAGCGGACGCAGGCGCCCACGGTACTTACGGAAGAACACCTCAGAGCGGTACCTGGCCATGTCCACACCTGCCGGGCAATCCGACGAACAGGCCTTACATGACAGACACAGGTCGAGCGCTTCGAGCACCTCCGGTGAGGTGATTGACTGGATCAGTTGCCCATTGGCAGCGTCCTGGAGTGTGCGCGCCCGCCCTCGGGTCACGTCCTTTTCCAGATGCGACGCCTTCCACGACGGGCACATAAACGTGCCGTCAATCGTCGCGCGACACTTGCCCACACCTGTGCAGCGATGGACCGCCTGAGTGAAATCACCGTGGTCTTCCCCGAAGGCGAAGCCTCCCGCCGCTGGCAACGAGCGTGCACGAGGGCGCCGCAGGAAATCATCGAGCTTGTCGATCTGGTTGGTCGGTGAGGCCAAAACACCGGGATTGAGCAGGTCATCGGGGTCGAACAGGGCCTTGACGTTGTTGAACAGGTCAATCAGTTCCGGGGAGTACATGAAGCGCAGCAGTTCCGTGCGTGCACGCCCATCCCCGTGTTCACCGGAAACTGAACCGCCATGCCTGGCGCACACCTGAGCCGCCTCCTCCAGGAAACGCCTCGAATGCGCCACCCCAGCCCCGGTCTCGAGTGGCATGTTCAGACGCACATGCACGCAGCCATCTCCGAAATGCCCGTACAGCAGCCCGTCAATGTCATACTCATCCATCAGCGCCGTGAAATCACGCAAGTAGGCTCCGAGGCGGTCCGGTGGCACCGCGGCATCTTCAAAACCGGGCCATGCCTGTTCACCGGTCGCTGACGTTTCAGATGGGGGAGTGCGCCCACCCAATCCCGCACCATCAGCGCGGATGCGCCACAGTCGCGTGGCATCATCCCCCGGAGGGTAGACCGCCGCATCGACCGCATGAGATGCGGCCGCAAGTCTGCGAGCCTGTGCCAGCGATTCCTCTTCGCTTCCGGCCGACACCTCGCACATCAGCCACCCGTCACCCTTGGGAAGCGCCGGCACGGCTCCGGGTCCGCGGTGAGCTCGTACCACGTCCACCAGGCGCGAATCCATCCCTTCGACAGCCAGCGGCTCACAGCGCAAAATTGTGGGTACATCGTCAGCTGCAGCAATCATGTCCGGATACCCTAACGCCACCAGCACGGGCGCTCGCGGAATCTCCACCAACTTGACGGTGATCGACACGATTGTGGTCAGCGTCCCCTCGGTGCCCACCAGCATCGCCGCCAGATTGCGATGCTTCTCAGGGGTCAGATGCTCAAGCGAATAACCCGACACCTGCCTGCCGAAACGCCCCAGTTCCGTGCGGATGAGCGCCAGATTGGAATCAATCAGCGTGTCCAGTCCAGGCACCTGTGAGAGGTCAGAGTGGCTGGTGGAAGCGGTGAAGCGTCTGCCTCGTCCATCGATGACGTCGAGGGAGACGATGTTGTCTGACGTGCGTCCCCAGGCGGTTGCGTGAGGCCCGCACGCATTGTTGCCCACCATGCCGCCGATCGTTGCCCGGTTCTGGCTGGACGGATCCGGACCGAAACGCAGTCCGTACTTGCGGGCAGCTTCCTGCAGGGTGGATTCCACGCAGCCCGGCTCCACCACGGCCGTGCGCGCCTGCGGATCGATCGACAGCACTCGGTTCAGGTGGCGCGAAAAGTCAATGACGATGCCCGGTCCACACGCATTGCCAGCACATGACGTGCCACCCCCACGGTTGGTCAACGGAATGGAGAAGCGTCGCGACGCCTCGCACACGGCCAGGACGTCCTCGGTTGAACGAGGGAAGACAACGAACTGCGGCGGAACGCGATAGTTGCCGGCGTCTGTGGAATAGCGCGCGCGGGTGCCTGTCGTACGATCAACCTCACCGTCGAGCACGTCAACCAGGTGCGCGTAGCAAGCTTCCACGTCGCGAGGCCGGATATCGGCGCGCTTGGGCAGGGGGGACGAGGCTGTCGCCGGCTCACTGCTGAGTGGGTGGAAGCTCATAGGCTGATTGTGCCACTTTTGATGCCTGCTCTGCGCCGCCATCAGGTATGCGAACTGACAGGTGTGGCTGTGTCGCGGGCGTCAGCGAGTCAGCATCACCATGCGTGTGGGTGTCACAATCGCGTCTACGGCGACATCGTGAGGATCGACAGGCAAGGCGCCTGTATCCCACACCTCTTCATCGAACAGTGCGATGACCAGTGGAGCACGGCGCCTCACAGGCAGTGCGCTTTCCTGCGGCGACCTCTCAGCGTGATCCGTGTTCCACCTACTTAAGGCCCGGTCATACCACCCGCCGCCCTGGCCCAGGCGCGTGCCCGAAAGGTCGGCGGCCAGGCCCGCAAGCAATACAATGTCGACGCTGTCAGGAAGTTCGGCATAGGGCGCATCGGAGAGATGAGGCTGGGCAGGCCAGCGTGCAGAAGGCT
This sequence comes from Pauljensenia sp. C0254C2, assembly GCF_056583835.1. Taxonomy (NCBI): domain Bacteria; kingdom Bacillati; phylum Actinomycetota; class Actinomycetes; order Actinomycetales; family Actinomycetaceae; genus Pauljensenia; species Pauljensenia sp. C0254C2. The sequence continues at coordinate 23,768 of NZ_JBWPJO010000008.1, read as the reverse complement.
GGTCGAGGACTGCTGCCAGACGGTCAGTCGTCAATGATGACCAGGCAGATGTGCTGGCATCAGGAAAATCAATACAGCCCCACGCAGGTTCGTCCAGTGCACGCCCCTGCCGGTTAACGACAACAGGCAGGAAGCAGCGACCCGATTCAGCGACGATGGCTGAGACATCCGGCTCGGTGGTGGTTGGAACAAACAGTGCCGGGAGGTGAGGACACCCTACTCCGAGCGCGTTACAGGCCTGCAGCCACGAGCGGACCAGTCCGCGTTGCTCCCGCCGGCGCAACTCATCGGCTTCGCGGCCAGGGAGTGCATCCCACCGGGCGCGCCTGTCACGCCGCTGGGCGCGAATTCTGGCGCGAAGTGGAGCTTTTTCGTGCAACATGGCCCCTCCTGAGCACTGAACATCTCCTACTTAGGATACTGTGGCAGACATGAGCGAAACTGAGCCCACTCGTCACGCGCGCGTGCGTCACGCCGTGATCCCAGCAGCTGGACGCGGAACGAGATTCTTGCCGGCAACGAAGTCTGTGCCCAAAGAAATGCTGCCGGTCGTTGACCGACCATCCATTGAATATATTGCGCGCGAAGCCACTCGAGCCGGCATTGAAGACATGCTGATCATCACTCGCACCGGCAAAGATGCCATCGAGGAATACTTCGACGCAGATCCCGGCCTGGAGGCGGCACTGGAGGCCTCTCACAAGGAATCACTGCTCAAGATCGTGCGCGAATATGAGCACCTCGCGCGCATGCACTCTGTGCGCCAGGGACATCCGCTGGGGCTGGGACATGCCGTCCTTCAGTCACGCTTCCACGTTGGTAACAATCCTTTTGCCGTCATGCTGCCGGACGATTTGATGCACCCAAAGTCCCGCCTGCTGGAGAAAATGCTCGCGATCCGCACGGCGATCGGCGGATCGGTTGTCGCACTCATGCGTGTCACACCCGAACAGGCAACCGCTTATGCTTCTGTTGACGTCACCCCGATGCCGATTCCGGAAGGCCTGCCCATCGACATTGAGGAAGGCACATTGTTCCGCCTCAACAAGGTTGTCGAAAAGCCCCCGGTCGATGAGGTGCTCAGCGAATACGCCGTGGTGGGCCGCTACGTCTTCAATCCGCGTATCTTCACGGAACTGGAAAATATCGAACCCGGTCACGGTGGTGAATACCAGCTCACCGACGCATATGCCCGACTCATCGACGTGCCAGCCGAAGAAGGAGGTGGCGTAGTTGGCCTGGTTCTGGATGACCGCCGCTTCGACACCGGAGACAAACTCGGCTACCTCACCGCCTCCATTGAACTGGCGCTGGAGGACCCGGAACTGGGACCCGGAGTACGCTCGTTCCTGGAAGAGCTCATGGCAACACAGCCGGGGGACGCCCTCGACGATTCTGACAGCACGTCACCCGAGCACCACTGAAGGGACAACCTGAATGCGTTCGGTCGCAGAGTTTTACCAAGACTGCCTGTCAACTGTTGGCCAGCAGCCGCCGCTGGAAGTCCAGCTCGCTGATGCTGTGTCGTGCGTGCTGGCTGAAGACGTGCAGGCCCGCTTCGACCTTCCCGTAGCGGATCTGGCCGGATGCGACGGGTACGCCGTGCGATCGTCTGACCTCGAAGGGGCGCGCCCGGACAGTATGGTGACCCTGCCGGTCACCGAGGAAGTCAAGGCTGGAGATGTTGACCCGGCCGCGCTGGTGCCGGGAACTGCCATCCGCATTGCATCGGGAGCGCCGGTGCCCACAGGTGCAGATGCGGTGATCGCACTGGATTTTACGGATCGCGGTATGGCTAAAGTGACCGTGCGCACCCAGCCGGCGCGCGGTGAGAACATCCGGCGTCGCGCCGAAGACGTGGTCGAGGGAGACGTGGTTCTGCGTCACGGCACGCGTGTAGGTGCACGCCAGGTAGCGCTTCTGGCCGGCGTGGGGCGCTCACGAGTGACAGTGCATCCACGTCCACGTGTGGTGATCCTGTCGATTGGTGACGAGCTTGTGGAGCCGGGTGAACAGGCACGACCCGGCACGGTGTTCGATGCCAACGGGCATGCCCTTTCCACCGCTGTGGCGGATGCGGGTGCTCAAACCTTCCGCGTGGCAGCCGTTCCTGATGGCCGTCAGGCACTGCGCGAAACGATCCAGGACCAGCTGGTTCGCGCTGACCTCATCATCACGACCGGCGGCATCTCGTATGGCTCAGGCGATACGGTGCGCGAAGTGCTCGGCGCGCTGGGCACGGTGCGCTTTGACAATGTGGCCGCATGGCCCGGGCATATCCTTGGAGTTGGAACCGTCGGTGACGAAGATGACGCGACTCCGATCTTCTGCCTGCCCGGTGACCCTGTATCCGCGCAGGTGTGTTTCGAAGTGTATGTGCGTCCTGCTCTTCGACAGATGCAGGGATGGACGACACTCAGCAGGCCGAGCGTGCAGGCTCGCGTGGATCGCTCATGGTATTCACCACGAGGGCGACGCGAATTTGTCCGCGTGCGCCTGACGGGGTCGCCTCGAACCGGATACCAGGCCAAAGTCATGGGATCACCTGCAGCGCTATTGCTGTCCGCACTGGCTGAATCGAACGCACTGGCGGTCGTGCCCGAAGAGGTCACGAATGTGCGTGCCGGTGACGCCCTGCAATGCATGGTGCTTGATTAATGCTGTTCGGCAGGCCGCGGATCTGGGGACGCCACCCCGATGAGCTGACGATTCGCATCGACGATCCTGTGGGTCGCGCTCTGATCAGGCCGCATGGCAGTGCCTCGAGAATCGGGGCGACGGGGAGCGCTGCGCGAACGGGGCGTGATAGCGCCGTGAAGCTCGGGGACAGTGTTGTGATCCGTCCGGCCTACGGTAGCGATCATCTTCGCATCGAGAAAGCGCGTGCCGAGAATTCTGCGTGGCTCAAACCCTGGGAGGCGACGCTGCCGGTCGGATCGACAGAGGAACTCCCCGACATCTGGACCTATCAGCGTCAGGTCGACAGGCAGCAAAAGCGCGGAACGAGCCTTGTCATGATGGTCGAATGCGACCGTCAACCGCTGGGTTTGATCACCGTCTCCAATGTTCAGTGGGGGGCGATGTGTCAGGGCGTCATCGGCTATTGGATGGTCAGGAAAGCCGCTGGGGTGGGGCTGGGTGCGCTGTGCGTGGCTGGCGTCATCGACCTGATGATCGGTGAGCTGGGCTTGCACCGGGTGGAGGTCAACGTCCGGCCGGAAAATGATCGATCTTTGGGATTGTGCCGAAAAATCGGGTTGCGTGAAGAGGGCTACAAGAAGCGTTACATGTGCATTGCGGGCAGGTGGGCTGATCACGTCAGCTTCGCTTTGGATACGGAATCCTGGCCCGAGGGCGGCATCGTCCAATCCGTGTGGAAAATGCCGCTGACGCTGACCTGATTCGCCTCTCATTTGGCGCCGGCGCGCGCGTCAGAACCTGTTTTTGGCAGCCCGTGCCGTAGCGTTAATACGTGGAGTACGGTGGAATCATTGTTGTGATGGCAATCGCGATCACGATCGTCGTGATTGTGCCGCACCTTGTTGACCGACGCACGGCGATCACTCAGTCCCGCGAGGCTGACCGATTCTCGCCCAGGATGCGTCTGATTGATGAGGAATCGGCACTGCGCCATCACAGTGGCGATACTTCATCCACCGCCAATTCGCACTGCGGCTCGACACCGTTGTTGGCGCATCAGGCGCTGCAATCCGATGATGCTGCTGGAGCGGATGACTACCACGCGCGCCCGGCGCTGCCGGCCACCCAACAACCTGCTCACCTTCGTGGTCATCGAGGAGACACCATGGCTGACGAATCGCGATCCGCACGTCGACCCGACGGGACGACCCACGCGCAACGAGACTATGTGCGCACCCGCGAACTGTCGCGCCTGCGTGCACGCCGCGCGGCACGTATTGCCAGTGAGAAGGCAGCAGGTCAGCGCCGAATGATCCTCAGTGGGGTGTGTGCAGCAATCACTGTGCTGATGATGCTGATTGCAGCGCTGACCACGATGTCATGGGCATGGGTTTTGATTCCCGCGGTGGCACTTGCTGCTGGCCTTGGCGTGTCACGCTGGAGCGCCATTCGTTCCCAGCGCGTTGGTGAAGCCGAAGAAAAGCGGATTATGGAGCTGACGCGTGGCACCTCGGCACGCCGCAATTCCTCGCCTTCGCCCGTCGCCTCCGAGACTGTGGAGCATGCTCCTGCGTCTGAAACGGCAACCGACGAGGGGCCGGATGAAGCCCTTGGAGCCGACGCGTCGATCGAAATCCAACGTGTCGACGACGAGGCGCAGGCGTCTCACAGTGTTGATGACGAGGACGCACGACTCGACCAGGCGACCCGCGATGTCGCCCAGACGCAGCGCGCATGGTCCGTCCAGCGCATCCCTGCACCGACCTACGCATCACGCCAGGAGATTACCGGCCGAGTGGTGCACGCCGATACTGATTTGCGAGGCATCCCTCAGGTCCCTTCCGATGTCCGAGGGCGTCCTATCCACGCGAGCTCATCTTCCGGTCAGCAGATGCGTTCGACTGAAGAGGTCGCCGCTCAGGCGGATGTCGCGTTCGATCTGGACGCGGTTCTGGAGTCTCGTCGCGCCCAATAACGGTGCTGCTTCGGCGCTGCATCGCTCATGTTGATGTCGGCCTGGTAGCGCGTCGCGTCCGATGGAGTTGCCGATTCGGCAGTGCAGTGTGCCCGGCAGAGTCGCCGACCCGGCAAAGCCTGGTGAGTTTGCGGGTCTGAAAATCACGCTCAGCGTGCACAACCCCCTGGATCTAAACTTTCCAGCTGCACAATCCCCTAGATCTACGCTTCTTTTTGCACGAAGCCCTAGATCTAAGCCTCCCGTCTGCGTACTGTTTTCTGTTTTCGCTGGTCAGGACGCATGATGGAAATTTCGAGAGGCGTGGTGGGCTTTAGAACTAGGGGTATGTGCACAATTGGCGGAAGATCTAGGGGTATGTGCACGAAGATCCCGAAGATCTAGGGGAATGTGCGCAGACGCCTGCTTGTCTTATACGGACGTATCCATCCTGGCGGTGCATCGCGCCATTCCTGTACAGCGTTACGCTATCCCGTCGCTGCATTGCAGCTAATCAGACCTCCCGCACTAGCGGTCGTACACCATGTGATAGAGGAAATCTATTGAAGTGGTAAGTTGCATTGGTTTGGTCTATACTGAGAGTGTTGTGAGAAACCGTTCGACATGCTCGTCATGTGCGTGAGCGGTTGGCGAAACTCGGATAGGAGAACCATGAACTTGATGAACACCCAGATCCGCCCCTTCAAGGCCACAGCGTTCAAAGAGGGCGAATTCGTTGAACTGACCGAACAGGATGTCCTCGGCAAATGGGCCATTTTCTTCTTCTACCCAGCTGACTTTTCCTTCGTGTGTCCGACCGAGCTGGGCGACCTGGCGGACTACTACGACGAGCTGCAGAAACTGGGCGTTGAGGTCTATTCCGTGTCCACCGACACGCACTTCACGCACAAGGCATGGCACGAAGCATCCGACACAATCGCCAAGATCAAGTACTACATGATCGGTGATCCGTCAGGTGAACTGACCAACAACTTCGAGAACATGCGCGAAGGCGTCGGCCTGGCTGACCGCGCCACCTTCCTCATCGATCCAGACGGCGTTATCCAGTTCTTCGAGGTCTCCTCGGAGGGAATCGGCCGCAACGCAGCCGAACTGATCCGCAAGGTCAAGGCAGCTCAGTATGTCGCCGCGCATCCGGGCGAAGTGTGCCCCGCGAAGTGGGAAGAAGGCGAAGAGACGCTGGCTCCGTCCCTGGACCTCGTCGGCAAGATCTGACCCGCATCACTGAACGTCACGCCATCCCGCACACGTAAGTTCTCGCCGCACGTGAGAACGCGTCGGTGCGGGATTGGCGCATCACGAGGGCGACACCTGCCCTCCCGCGTCCGCAATTTTGTGAAAGGCACGTAACGCCATGCCAGTTTTGAATGACCAGCTTTCCGCCCAACTGTCGCAGCTGCTGACCAAAGTAGTAGCGCCGATTGAACTCGCTGCAAGCCTGGATAACTCCGATCTGTCGGCGCAGGTACGGGAGCTGCTGGAGGAAATAGCTGCCAAGAGTGAGAACATTACCCTCACCGACGAGGCAAACCCTCGCACACCATCCTTCGCCGTTCGCCGCATCGGTACGGATGTCGAGGTGAGGTTCGCGGGACTGCCACTGGGTCACGAATTCTCCTCACTTGTCCTGGCGCTTCTGCAGGTCGGCGGTCACCCCGCCAAGATCTCCGACGAGCAACGCCAGGCCATTCAGCGCATCAAAGGCCCGCGCGAGTTCGTGACCTACATGTCGCTCACGTGCCAAAACTGCCCGGAAGTCGTGCAGGCACTGAACACGATCTCCATCATCAATCCCTCGATTCGCCACACCGCAGTTGAAGGCGGCGCTTTCCAAAGCGAGGTCGAAAACCACGGAATCATGAGTGTGCCCGTCACATTCGAGGGCGACGAGATGTTTTCCTCCGGTCGCACGACACTCGACGACTTCGTTTCCATGCTGGACGAGGGCGGCGCCCAGGCCGCGGTTGACCAGATGAATCAGGAAGAACCCTACGACGTGGTGATTGTCGGCGGAGGGCCGGCCGCCTCGTCAGCTGCCATCTACACCGCTCGCAAGGGTATCCGCACCGCAATGGTGATGGATCACCGCGGTGGTCAGGTGGTGGAAACCGAGAGTATTGAAAACGCCATCTCTCAGGTGCACACAACAGGTTCTCAGCTGGCTGCCGATCTGACTGAACACATCAACCAGTACGACATCGATGTGTACGTGCCGCAGTGGGCGGATCGCCTTGAAATCGCTGCGGTCAGTGCTGACGACAACTCGCGAGACTATCCGCTGCATACCGTGGTGACACGTTCAGGCGGGCACCTGCGCGCCAGGAGCGTCATCGTGGCCAGCGGTGCGACGTGGCGAACTCTGGGTGTACCCGGCGAAGAGGAATACCGCAATAAGGGCGTGTCCTTCTGCCCGCACTGCGATGGTCCACTGTTCAAGAACAAGGACGTCGTTGTGATCGGCGGCGGAAACTCCGGTATCGAAGCGGCTATCGACCTGGCCGGCGTCGCGCGCCACGTCACCGTAGTCGAATTCCTGGATCAGCTCAAAGCTGACCGAGTGCTACTGGATGCGATGGACGCCCTCGACAATGTTGATGTCATTGTCGGAGCACGCTCCACTGAAGTGATCGGTGACGGTCAGAAAGTGACTGCCCTGGCATATGAAGATCGTGCAAGCGGCGAGACGCGCTCGGTCGACACGGACGGCATTTTTATCCAGATCGGCCTGGTTCCGAACACGCAGTGGCTTCCCGAAGAGGTGGAACTGAGCGACCGGCGTGAGGTTGTGACAGATCGCGAAGGAAAGACCAACGTGCTCGGGATTTTTGCTGCCGGTGACTGCACAGATGAACCATACAAGCAGATCGTGACGGCATTCGGCTCCGGCGCCACCGCCGCACTGAGTGCGTTCAACTACCTGATTCGCGCCCCGCACCACGACTAGGTCGCGACCAGGCGGCAGCGAAAAATGTGATCACGCTGAGCAGGAACTGAGCCAGGCGATTCGGGCTCGCCATGTTGGTGATGGGGATCCACCGCCTGCTCAGCGGATCACACATCAGGAAGGAGTGCGTCAAGGTGAGGAACGTTCGGGCCCTGGAGTATCTTGTCGCGTTGGATGAGGAGCGGAACTTCACGCGTGCTGCTCAGCGTGCTCACGTTTCGCAGCCGACGCTGTCAGCGCAGGTCAAGAAGCTGGAGGAGGAATTGGGAGCCCAGCTGGTTGAACGCGGAACGCAGCAGGTGCTGATCACCCCGGTTGGCCGTGACGTTGTCTACTATGCGCGTCGCATCCTCACTGACCTGGACCACATTGAGCAGGTCGGTCGCAGCGGATCGAATCCTCTGGCCGCCACCGTCGCCATCGGCGTATTCCCGACGATTGCACCCTACCTTTTGCCGCGCTTTGCGCCCGAACTTGGGAAAGCGTTGCCAGACCTGACCGCCCATTTCGTCGAGGAAAAATCTCTCGCACTCATGGACGCGCTTGCATCCGGCAGAATTGACGCGGCTGTTCTGGCGGATACGTCTGCGGAGTCGGGCCTGACCGTGGCGCACCTTTTTGACGAGGATTTCGTGCTGGCAACCTCGAGCACGTCAGCCCTAGGCGAGCAAACCACGCCCGTTGACTTGGGCGATTTGGCCGATCATGAGGTGATTCTGCTTGAAGAAGGACACTGCATGCGTCGCAGCACGGTCAGCATCTGCGAAAAAGTCGGTGCCCGCCAGTCAGCCTTCCGCGCCACGTCGCTCGAGACGCTGCGCTACATGGTCGCAGCCGGGAGCGGAGTGACGCTGCTGCCTCGGCTGGCGACGATCCCTCCGATCGCGCAACCCGACGGTCTGGTTCTTCGCGAGTTTTGCCCGCCGCGCCCCTACCGCTCCATCAACCTGGTATGGCGTCGATCCAGCCCGCTGGACGAGCTCAACGCCACCATTGCTGACCTGATCAGCTCACTGGTCGCACCTGTCTCTCATGCAACGGAGGAGCAGTGACATCGGCCGCTCCCTCGGCGCGAGCGCTTTTTGACGCGCTGTGCAGGCGCATTGACGCCGGTCAGTGGTGGCCGGCCGACACCCGCTTCGAGATCGTGGTGGGTGCCGTCCTGACGCAGAATGTGGCGTGGCGCAACGTGGAGTATTCTCTGGCAAATCTGCGCGAAGCCGGCCTGCTCGAAGCGCAGAAACTGGCGACCACTGCATCTGCCGACCTGCAGCGCCTGATCCGTCCCAGCGGCTTCATGCGCGCCAAGTCCGAAACCCTCATCCGTGCAGCACGCTGGTTCCTCGACGACGCGTCCCACACGCGGTTGCCGACCGACGAACTGCGCGCGAGCCTCATCGCCTTGAAGGGGATCGGCCCTGAAACCGCCGACGACATCGTGCTGTACGGCTATGAGCGTCCCGTATTCATCTGGGACCTGTATGCGCGCCGGTTCCTGAGCGCCGCCGGGTGGGCCGTGCCTCGCAGCTATGAAGCCGCGCGTCGCACTCTTCAGCCCCTCATTGACGAGGGTGACTTCACGACACCTGAACTGGCCCACTTTCATGGGCTCATTGTTGAAGCAGGCAAGAAGGCTCGATCCTGCGGCGGATGGGAGTCGTTCTATCCCACGCTTGAGGTGTCACAGCGCGGTTGAGGCAGCGCAGGGCATGCGTGCTGGTGCTCGAGCCGACGCGTGAGCCCTGCTGGTCAGTATCCAGGTAGGCCAGTGCCGCCACAATGTGCGCCTGCGTCATGACCTGCAATGTGGGCTGCGTGGCGGGCGCAAAGAACGGCGAGTGATGAGCTGCGAGCGGCTCATCGCTCGTGCTGGGATCCACGGTTCCCGTCACATTCCAGTACAGGTACGACGCATCCCAGGCGCCGGGAATGCGGGAGAAGTCCTCCGACGCTGTCACCGGATCGCCATCACCCACAACGCCGTCCTCAAAGAACGCGTCGAACGGTGTTCGGACGCGATCATGCGTGTCGCGGTCGTTGACGGTCAGAGGGAACTGGTCGTAGTACTCAGATTCAGGGGCGCGCGGGCAGCGCATCCATGTGTGCGCGTGCCAGCACGGGTTGCCCGTCACCGTTGGCAACGACGCTCACCACGCCGGTCGGGCCCACTCGGGTGGCATCAAGGCCCAGGGCGGTTACCTCGTCAATGATCGTCTGACTGGTGCGTTCTTCTTCCATCGACACTTCGGGATGGCGGTGAAGGTCAGCACGCAGGTCTTCTTGCCATTTGTGAATATCGGCGTACCGGCCGGCGATGTGCTGAACGTGAGACATATGTCCTCCTCTTTGCAGCTGGTGGCAGCGGCTCACATGCGCGGGACTCGTCGCCCGGATGCCTGCAAAGGCCTCTGAGTGCATTATCTGTCTGATCGCTGAGCGTTCCAACGTATCCGGGGCAGGTGCACGCTCGAGGCGTCGTGAGATTGACACGATGGGTCCCACGTTCTAATATTCACTTTTATTAGTGGCTTTCATAAGGGAGATGGGCGAACGTCCATCGCAATAATGCCCATGAAAGACGTGGCAATGAGGCAGTGAGGACGCAGTATGAGCACTCGGCGTAGTTCAGAGCGCGGAGACCGGCGTGCCCTGGACGTAATCAACGTGCTGCGTCAAGGCGGCGCCACCCATTCCCAGCTCGCTCAAGCCTGCAGCGTGACGCGACCGACCGTGACGCCGATCCTGGAAGGCCTGGCAGCACGCGGAATGATCGTTGAGCAAAGCAGCGTCGTTGACGGTGGCAGGCCGGCACGCGTATTCACTCTGGCGCCCCACGCAGGATTCGCTGTGGGCGTGGATCTGCTTCAACGGACAATGGCCATCAGCGCGATCTCCATGTCCGGCTCCATCATCCAATCGCGTGTAGCTCAGCTGAAGGCGCAAAGCGGGCAGGAACGCTACCGCGAGGTAGAGGCGCTCATCACCCGCTTCATTGAAAAGCTGCGGCCCCAATGGGGACCCGTTCACGCCTGCGTCGTCTCCACCACAGGTGTCATTGATGCCCAGGGCACGATTGTTCGTTCAGACCTGATCCCATCGTGGGCTGGTTTTCCATTCGGTGATGCCCTGCGCCGCGATCTGGAATGCCCGGTTCGAATCGAAAATGACATCAACGCTGCGGCAATGGGTGAATTTGTGACTCGCGTCAGCGACGGAAAACTTGCCGCCGATGACGACCTGCTGTTCGTGAACTGCCAGTTGGGCATCCACACGGGGCTGATCCTCAAAGGACAACTCCACCGAGGCTGCTCATTCAATGCCGGTGAAATCACAGACGTGGTGGACGCGCCCCTCGTGGAGGAATCCGTTGCCCGCAATCAGGTCGGCACCCAGGATTCACCGCAGGACAGAGCCTCCCTCGAACGTGCCTACGCCCAATGGGGCGAACGACTGGCCGGCATAATCGGACCGCTGGGGGTGGTGGTCGATCCGCGAACCATCGTCATTGCAGGCCTTCCCGCCAACTCCACGCAAGTCATGGCAGCAATCAAGAGGAAACTTGCCAGTCTGCGCCCTGAATCCGCACCTGATCTTCGAATCGAAGAATCTCCCTACGGCACGGCCTGCGCCTCAATTGGCGCCGTCGCATGGGCACTGCTGGACGCAGATCGCCACCTCTTCGGGGAAGGGTCCTCGCAGCTGCCCACGCTCCATCACCTTCACTCAATTCTGTCAGCTCAACTCAACAGGAGGCATACGACGTTGACGACTCAGCACACATCCAGTTCATCTGCGCCACTGAGAGTCGGCGTTGTGGGGATCGGGGCCCGCGCCCCTCTGGCTCTGGGAGCCGAAAATGCCAGTGTTCCGGCGCAGATCGTCGCAGCATGTGAACCGCATCCGCAGCGCCGCGAACGCGTCGAGAAACAGCTCAAGCGGGACCCGGACTCGATTGCCGTATGCGAAGCAGTCGACGAGCTCATTGAATGCGACGTTGACGTTGCATTTGTGACATCACCAGATGACACCCATGCCGACATCGCGTGTCAACTGCTCAAGGCAGGAATCGACGTGTACGTTGAAAAGCCGCTCGCCATCCACCTTGACGATGCCACACGCATCCTGGAGACGGCATATGAAACTGGATCGAAGCTGTACGTCGGTCACAATATGCGCCACATGAACGTCGTGCGCACCATGCGTGATCTGATCCGCGCGGGGCGAATCGGTGAAGTCAAGACGATCTGGTGCCGACACTTCGTGGGCGCAGGCGGCGACTTCTACTTCAAGGACTGGCACGCCACGCGTGAGCACGGCACGGGGCTGCTGCTGCAGAAAGCCGCACACGACATTGACGTGATGCACTGGCTGGCCGACTCTCACACGACAGACGTCGTCGCAATGGGCGACCTGATGGTATACGACAAGATCACCGACCGCGGCGATCATTCCAACGAGCTCATGCACGACTGGTATTCCCTCGACAATTGGCCGCCCATGACCCAAAAGGGCTTGAACGCCGTTATCGATGTCGAAGACGTGTCCATGATGCTGATGCGAATGGAATCTGGTGTCCTGGCCTCATACGAGCAATGCCACTTCTCGCCCGATTACTGGCGCAACTACACGGTGATCGGCACCGAAGGGCGTCTGGAAAACTTCGGTGACGGCGAGGGCGGGCACATCAGCTTGTGGAATAAGCGCACGATCTATAACCCTGATGGTGACGAGCAGTTCCCCATCATCGGTGATGAGAAGGGGCATGGAGACGCCGACAAGCTGATTGTTGACGAGTTCCTCCGATTCGTTGCCCACGACGCGGTGACCGACACATCGCCTTTGGGAGCATGGTACGCGGTGGCTGCCGGCATCCAGGCAACGAGTTCGTTGCGCGAGGGGAACGAGCCGCGCCACATCCCCGAACTTCCTGAACACCTTGTTGCTTATTTCAATCACAACCAGGTGAAATAACGGCTACTGAACTGAGCCGCGCTATTATCCCAAGATCGTATATAAGTAATACTCACAACTTGTAGCGTGAAGAATCGACTACGTAACCCAAGGGAGGGTGCCGATGTCTCGAGAAGGAGTCGCTTCCGTAGAAGAAGTTGCCGCTGCGGAAAAGACACGGCAACGACACAGTCCAACCGGGCTGGTCTATCTGCTCAAACGCCTGGGATTCTATGTCGTCACTGCTTTTGTGGCAGTCGTCTTGAACTTTGCCATTCCGCGCTTCATGCCCGGCGATCCGGTGGTCACGTTGACCCGCCAGATCGAACAACAAACGGGAACCAAGCTCAGTGCAGAACAGGTTCAGTCGATGTATTCCCTCTACGGCGATCCGCAGAAGAACATCGTGGAACAGTTCCTGACCTACATCTGGGACGTCCTGCACGGCGAATTCGGTATCTCCGTCATGCGATACCCGACCAGCGTGGGAGAACTCATCAGTGGTGCGTTGCCGTGGACCGTCCTGCTGGTAGGTGTGACAACTTTACTCGCCTGGCTCGTGGGAACTGCTCTGGGAGCCATCGTCGGCTGGAACCCGGGATCGCGCCTCGACAACATCCTCACTCCCGCTTCAACGTTGTTCTCATCATTCCCAGCATTCTGGGTATCGATGGTCGTGCTGTGGGTCTTTTCTTTCCAGTTGAACTGGTTCCCTGGTGCAGGTGGATATGACCCCGATGTTCCTTTCGACATCAATAACTTCTACTTCGTGATGAGCGTGCTGCGGTATGGCGCACTGCCCGCATTCACCCTCATCCTGATCGGTTTTGCCGGATGGCTTTTCTCGATGAGAAACATGATGGTGACCACGATTTCGGAAGACTACGTCACGCTGGCAAAAGCAAAGGGATTGCCCGAGCGAACCGTGCTGTTCCGCTACGCGGCGCGTAACGCGCTCCTGCCGAATATTACGAATCTGGCCATGGCAATGGGAGGCATCGTGGGTGGTGTCGTCCTCAGTGAAATCGTCTTCACCTACCCCGGGATCGGTTACCTGCTGCTGCAGTCGATCCTCGCGAAGGATTATCCAGTCATGCAGAACATCTTCCTCATGATTGTTTTTGCCGTCCTGATCGCTAACTTCGTTGCAGATTCCCTGTACGTGGTTCTCGATCCTCGAACGAGGGAGAACTGATGCTCAAGCAATTTCTCTCAAGCCGCAAAGTACAGGTCGGAATTTCTATCCTGATCTTCTTCCTGATCGTTGCGATCTTCGGTGAACTGTTCATTACCACAGTGATGAACCTGGACCCGGCAGCCGTCGACTACGAAAACATGGGGTCAGCGCCAAGCAGCGAACACCTTCTGGGCACGAACCTTGCCGGACAGGACGTATTTGCGCAGACGGTGAAAGGCGCGCGCGGATCGGTATTCGTCGGTTTGATTTCCGGTCTTCTGGCAACGGTGATCGCTGTCCTGGTCGGAACATGGTCGGGATACTCAGTCGGCCTGATCGACAAGGTGACGATGGCTTTCGTGAACGTGCTGATGACCCTCCCAAGCCTTGCACTGATGTTCATCATCGCCGGCTACATCAACAATGCCGGGATCGTCATGATCGCCCTGATTATCGGCTTCCTGGAGTGGCCCGGTGGTGCGCGAGTCATCCGTTCGCAAACGCTTTCTCTTCGCAACAGAGACTTCACTGCGGCTCTGCGTTCAATCGGAGAAAAGAGGTGGCGAATCGTCATGGTCGAAATCGTGCCTCACCTGGGCGGCATCATTTCGGCAATGTTCCTGCGTGCTCTGGTGGCTGGCATTTTCGCTGAATCCTCCCTCGCATTCCTAGGTATTGGAAATACAAACGGAATGTCCTGGGGTATGCAGATCGGGCAGGCACAACAGCAGGGCGCATTGCTGCGCGGCATGTGGTGGTGGTTCCTGCCACCAGGTATCTGTATCGCCCTGATCGGCTTTGCGACGGCAATGGTGAACTTCGGTCTGGATGAAATCACGAACCCCTCACTGAACGCACGATTGACGAGCATCACCCGTAAGTTCAACAGGAAACGTGACCGAGAGATTCGATCCAGCGATCAGCCCGTGATGTGGAGCGCAGATACAGGGACGGTGACCTCATGACAGAGCCAGTGAAACTGCTGGAAGTTGACAACCTGTGCGTCGACTATCTTGGTATTGACGCCGATGCGCGGGCGTGCAACGACGTCAGCTTCACGCTGCATCGAGGCGAGATCCTGGGCGTGGCTGGTGAATCAGCTTCCGGAAAATCGACGCTTCTGACAGCGATCATGAGGTTGCAAAAACCGCCCGCCGTTATCGCATCTGGCGCAATTCGCTACTATTCCCCAGACGGAAAGGTCATCGATCTGGCGCGTGCCAGTGAGGACCAGATCCGCCCCCTGAGGTGGGTTGATCTGTCAATCGTGATGCAGTCGGCGATGGCCTGCCTGAACCCGGTGATGCGTCTGGGCAAACAGTTCGATGACGTGCTGGCAGTCCATAATCCCAGGATGGATAAGAAGGCTCGCCAGGAACGCGCAGTGTCGCTGCTGGAAGATGTTGGCATTGGCCCTGACGCCATGACACGTTACCCGCATGAATTGTCCGGAGGGATGCGGCAGCGCTCACTGATTGCGCTGGCGCTGGCATGCGATCCAGAACTGATCGTGATGGATGAGCCGACCACTGCCGTCGATGTCGTCATGCAGCGCCAGATCCTCGACGAGATTCTGGCACTTCAGGAAAAGCTGGGATTCTCGGTCATTTTCGTGACGCACGACCTGTCGTTGCTCCTCGAGATCGCTGATCGCATCGCAATCATGTATGCCGGCAAGCTCATTGAAATTGCTGATGGCGAGGACCTGGCAGATGACCCGATCCACCCGTATTCGCGTGGTCTGCGGGATGCTTTCCCCTCGTTGACCCAGCCCAAGCGTAAGTTCCACGAGATTCCTGGCACCCCTCCCGACCTGTTGAATCTGCCACCAGGCTGCCCCTTTGCGCCGCGCTGTGAATTCAGAGAAGCGCGGTGCGAGGAAAAACCGCCCGCTCTGATTGAACTTGGCGGTAGGCGCTCAGTGGCCTGCCCCGTCATGGTGGAGAGGAGGAACGACCATGCCCGAAACTGAAGTGGTTCTCGCCGCTGAAGATGTGACCGTCACCTTTGAAGGCAAGGCGCAATCAGGTGGACGCAGCACTGTCACTGCCTGCGATCATGTCAGCCTCGAGCTGCACAAGGGTGAAGTGGTCGCCCTCGTCGGTGAATCGGGATCTGGAAAAACGACGCTGGCGCGTGCCCTTGCCCTCCTCGGTGACATCGATTCCGGGCAGATTTTGCTGCACGGCAAGACGGTGAACCTCAGCGGGCCGAACCGCATCAAGCCTATTGAGTACTACGGGCAGGTGCAGATGATCTTCCAGGACCCGTTTGCCTCGCTCAACAACCTGAAGACGGTGCGTCACATCATCGGCAGAGCGTTGAAACTGCATGGCCGCGCCACTAGTCGGCAGGAAGTTGAGCAGCGAACGTTGGAACTGCTGGAGACCGTGCATCTGACTCCTGCCTCAGAGTTCATCGACCGGTATCCCAGTTCCATGTCCGGTGGGCAGCGGCAACGCGTCTCCATCGCGCGGTCGTTGGCTGTGGAGCCGTCTGTGCTGCTGGCAGATGAACCCACGTCGATGCTGGACGTGTCGATACGAATCGGTGTGCTGAATCTGCTCGATGAGCTGCGTCATGAACGTGGCGTGTCCATCCTGTACATCACGCACGACATCGCCAGTGCGCGATACCTGTCTGACCGGATGGCCGTGATGTACCACGGGAAGCTGGTTGAAGTGGGCCAGACCGAACAGATTGTGCACGAACCTGAGCACGACTATACGCGGGTTCTGATTGGCGCTGCACCGGATCCGAGCAGGCGAGTCAAGAGAACGAAAAAACGATAAAAGAAATCCAACTACGTACCAGAAAGGTCACACAATGATGAGGAGATGGAGACGAGCACTGGCAGTCGGCCTGTTGTCAGCGGTGACGCTGACCGGCGTCGGGTGCTCCTTCGACAAGGGAGACGGGGCATCGTCGAGTGCCTCCGGAGACGCATCGAGCTCCGAGGTTAAGATTGCCGGCTGGGGCGGAACCACCTGGAGTCAGAACTTCAACCTGTTCTCCCCGACAGCAACTGCGGTTACGCCGGGCACAGCGTTCTTCTACGAGCCGTTGGTTCGTCTTGATCGCACCAAGGCCGGCGAGGTTCTTCCCTTCCTTGCTGAATCATGGGAATTCAATGAGGATGGAACAGAACTGACATTCACCCTGCGTAACGATGCGACGTGGAGCGACGGTGAACCATTCACCGCGAAGGATGTGGCGTTCACCTGGCAGCTCGTGATCGACGGAAAGACCAAGGCGTACTACCCATTCAAGGAAGTCAGCGCTATCGACGACACTCATGTGAAGGTCGTGTACGACGAACCGGCGTTCGCTGACCTGGTTTCATTCGCAAAGCGCCAGATCATTCCGGAGCACGTGTGGAAAGACGAGGATCCGGCTACCTTCACCAACCCTGAGCCGATCGGGACGGGTCCCCTCGTCCTTGATTCCTTCTCGCCTCAGCAGCTGACACTGAAGATGCGCGACGACTACTGGGGTGACACATCCACTGACGTCAAGACCGTGAAGATCATGGCTATGAGTGCTGACGCCGCCAAGGACGCCCTGAAGAAGGGGACAATTGACTACGGCACGGCCGGGTGGGAAAACGCTGATGAAGAATACGTCAGCAAGGACCCCGAGCACTTCAGCTATACCTTCTACCCGGTGGGCACCAGCGACGGAATCGTCTTCAACACGATGAAAGCACCGTACGACGATCCCGCAGTCAGGCGTGCGCTGCGCGATTCGATTGACCTGGAAGCTGCCGCGAAGGCTGTCAACGTTGGATACTCAGTGCCGACGAAGGCTGGTCTTGACCCCAGCGTGTACGGAGATATCCTCGCGAGTGGTCAGGAAGCAAAGCTGGATGTCGAAGCCGCCAAGAAAGATCTGGCTGACGCCGGATGGGAGGTTGTCGACGGCAATCTGGTGAAGGACGGACAGTCCTACACTCTGCAATATGATGTCTACCAGCCCTACACCGAATGGGTGCTGACGGCGCAGATCCTAGCTGACCAGTGGAAGCAGAACCTCGGCCTGACAGTGGGAATCAACCAGCTGGCTGACCAGCCATTTTCTCAGCTGGTCGAATCGGGCGACTACGGCATGATGTCCTCGAGCCCGACGCAGGGTCTGCAGATCACGGACATCGTTACGCACTTTGACTCGGCGCGCGTCGGAACGCCTGGAGAAAAGAATGACGGCAACGAGATGTTCTTCAAGAACGAGCGTCTCGATGAGATCGGCGTCAAGCTTGGAGAATTCCCACCGGGAAGCACGGATGATGCATTCAAGAAGCTGGCTGTCGAAGCACAGGAGATCCTGGTTGAGGAGGCCCCGTTCATCGCCACAGCAACTGCCGGCTGGAAAGCCGAGCTCAACTCGATGAGGTGGACAGGCTGGCCTGTTCAGGGAGAAACTACCTGGGTACCGAATAACACCTTGCCGGCAGATGCTATTCTCACTATTTTGAATCTGAAATCATCATGACGCGACCAACACTGGAAGTACGGGGCGCGCAGTTCCTGCTTGGCAATGAACCGCATCTCATCATTTCCGGTGCACTGCATTATTTCCGAGTGCACCCGGATTTGTGGGAAGACCGTCTCAAACGGCTGGCCCTGATGGGCTGCAATACCGTCGAGACATATGTGGCGTGGAACTTTCACGCCCCGGCTTCCGGGGTTGTGTCATTTGAAGGTGGCAGAGACCTCGGCCGCTTCCTCGACATTGCGGCGGAGCTTGGCCTGGACGCAATTGTGCGACCAGGGCCTTACATTTGTGCCGAATGGGAAAACGGCGGTCTGCCGTCGTGGTTGACGCACGACAAATCCCTGCGGCTGCGCTGCCGCGATGAGAAGTTCCTGTCGGAAGTGTCCCGCTGGTTCGATCAGCTCATCCCGATTGTGGCGCAGCGCCAATCCAACAGGGGTGGCAACGTCGTCGCCGTCCAGGTGGAAAACGAATATGGTTCATGGGGGGATGACGCGCAATACCTCGCGATTATGCGAGATATGGTCACCGACCGTGGGATCGATGAACTCTTGGTGACAAGCGACGGCGGTGCTTCCCTGTGGCTATCTGCCGGAACCGTGGAGGGCGCGTATCCGACCGGTAACTTCGGGTCGCGAGCTGAACAGGTCCTCCCCGTGCTGTCTCAGTGGACAGACGGCGGGCCGGGGATGTGCATGGAGTTCTGGAACGGGTGGTTTGACCATTGGGGAGAACCCCACCACGACAGAGACGCCCAGGACTGTGCGAACGAACTTGATTTCATGCTCTCGCACGGCATGAGTGTCAATTTCTATATGGCGCACGGAGGCACCAACTTTGGCCTGTGGGCCGGTGCGAACCAGGCGGAGGACTACCAGCCGACCACGACCAGCTACGACTACGACGCTCCCATTGCTGAAGACGGAAGGCTCACGGCAAAATTCCACGCCTACCGACAGACGATCGCACGCTACCGGGATCTTCCCGATTACGAGGCAGAACGCGAACGCCTGGGGATCACGGAAAATCCCACAATGCAGCCGCGCCTGGATCTGCAGCTCGAGCATTCCCACAACCTGCGCACACTGCCCTTGTGGCACAGTGAAGGTGAAGGCTGGCCGTGGGTTCCCACCTTTGAAGAAGCGGGAATCGACCTGGGATTCCAACTGCTCAAACGCGAGATCACGGTCTTCCCCTGGTCTGACGGCGCCATTGTGCCGCTTCGGTTCATGGAGCTGCACGACAGGGCCTACGTGTGGGGTAATGGGGTCTTCCTGGGAGTTGCTGATCGCAACGATCCTGACCAGGAAATATCGCTGGAGCCTGCGCTGGGCGATGTTGCGGAGAGGCAATCGCTCGAGGGGACAACGGTTGAGCTGGAAATACTCGTCGAGAACCTGGGGCGTGTGAACTTTGGCCCCCACCTGGGCGATCCTAAGGGAGTCGTTCGAGGAATCTGGTACGGGGTGCGTTTCCTGAACAATTGGCAGGTTGTCTCGCTTTCGCCAGAATCGCTCCTTGCCGCATGCGAGGAAGCGAACGGGGCGAATTCTGAGCACAGCGCTTCGGCCGGGTTGCCAGTTCTTGCCTCGGCGGCATTTGACGTCGAGGACGAGGCGGACGCCTACCTGGACGTATCGCAATGCGGTCACGGCATCGCCTGGATTGATGACTTCTGCCTGGGGCGTTTCTGGAATATCGGGCCACAGCACGCACTGTACGTCCCGTCGCCGCTGCTCAAACCCGGCAGACATCGGATCACCGTGCTGGATCTGGAATGTGAGCACCCCTCGGTCTCACTTATCGACCATCCGCTGTTCACCACGGAGGACTAGAAGCACTGGAACCTTTGGTGCGGACACATCTCAGGCCCTGGCTCGGCGCAGCCAGGGCCTGAGTGCATGGAGAGGTGCCCGCGGTGGCTCTACGATGGCAACCATGGCACACCAGATTTCGGCACCTGTTCCTGCAGAGCCTGGCGACAAAGTGGCACTGCTGTCACCTGCGTGGGCGGCACCGGCTTATTTCCCGGAGGTTCACCGCCAGGCGGTCTCGCGCATGGAAGAGCTGCTGAATGTGGAAGTGGTTGAATACCCCACCACGGCGGCAATGAATGCGTCACCAGCTGATCGCGCTAGGGACTTCAATGCCGCACTTGCTGATCCGCAGATCCGCGCCATTTTCACCACCGTGGGCGGCGACGATCAGATCCGGATCACCCGGTTCCTTGACCCTGTTCTGGCCCGACGTGACCCAAAACCGGTGTTCGGATACAGTGACAACACAAATATCCTGAACTGGTTGTGGCGCAACGAAATCGCGTCATATCACGGTGGCGCCTCCATGGTGCATTTCGGAAGTGGCCCTGGTGTGGATAGCGAGCACCTGGCAACGGTGCGTGCAGCGCTTTTTGGTCAGGAAGACCTGCCCTTGCCCATGCCTGAAGACAGTGAGGACTACGGGTGGGACTGGTCGACGCCACAGGCACTGACTGAGCCTGTCCGACGAGAAAGCGCAATTCCCCTCGAGTTTATCGGCCCTGACGCACTTGTACGAGGGCGCACCTGGGGCGGCTGCATGGAAGTGATCGATCAGCTGGCGCTCGCGGACCGTCTGCCGGCGGCGCGTGAACTCGAAGGTGCGATTCTTCTGCTGGAGACATCCGAAATGCTGCCACCGCCGGATTACGTGGGACGCTGGGTGCGCGCGATGGGGGAGCGTGGGTATCTGGACGCCGCCGCAGGTCTGGTGTTCGCCCGTCCTGTGGTGCGTAATCGGGAGATGCCCGACGAGCCGGAAGCTGTGGTCACGGCTCGCCGCGAGGCCTACACCGAGTACCTTCTGTCCAACATCGTTGACTACACGCGCGACCTGCTGGTGTGTATCGGGTTGCCGTTTGGCCATACGCGACCGCAACTTGTCCTGCCCTATGGTGGTGAAATCACGCTTGACCCGTCAGCGGGCGCGGTGATTGCACATTTCGCATCCGTGTGAGTCGCCCTCGTCAAAATGCAGGTTGATGCCGCAGTCGATAGTCAGGGGAGTCACCACGTTAAGTGTTGGATTGGCGGGTTCGCCGGTGATCTGCTGAATGATGTCGCAGAGCTACTCGGCGCTGTGCACCCCTGAGTTCAGCTGCTGACACAGAAGCCGGGTCTGGACTGCGCGGGCATGCATGAACTCCGTGGCTTCACTTCCGGGTGTGAGTGCCTGGCCAGCAGCCATCATTTTCAGGAATTCTGCTCGATTCATGTGGCTCCTCATCAAATTCCTACACCTGAAGTGATCCCGTATGCCATTGGGGTAACTATTCACAGCTGTTAGAACGAAAGAGGTTGAAAAGGTCTTCCTCGTTTCCGTCAGTTTCGTAGATTTCGATTTTTCGGTCAACGAGACGGAGATTACGGTTTAGAGGTTACCCTCGTTTAGTGGACACCCAAGTAGTACGGATGATGTGTCCGTAAGAGAGGATGTTCATTGTGAGTCAACAACGCAGGAAATAGTTGAAATCACGAGGGTGCTTCGTAAATACTTCCAAAGCGCTATGCCTCGGTTTCAATATGCGACGACGTTGCAGCGGTTGGTTTGTCCAGACCCGCTTTCGAACCGAGGTCAATACCGAGTTTCTCCTCAACCTTCTGCATAGAGTCCTCGCCTCCCTTCTTCGAAGCGAGCTTATACATCATGCCCAAAGTCGCCTTCTGGGAATCATTCAAAGCATCCGTCAGGCCCTCCAGACGATCCGCATACTTCGCAAAAACATCCTTCGGATCACTCGACACCTTCGACACACCACCCACAGCCCCAGGAATCCCAGACACACCACTCGAAGGCTGCTTAGCCTCATCAAGAATTCCCTGCCATTGAGCCTTGCCAGCCTCGTGAAAAGCAATGTAGCGTTGCGCCGCCGCGGATTGCATCCCTTTCTCAGCCACCGAACCGCTCGCACGGCTCGGAGAATACGCAAAAATCAACCGTTGTTCTTCCTTGTAATAGTTGCTGATTGCCAGCCCATTTGTAGTATCCGGACCGAGACACCCTCAACAGGCGTGCCATACGCTTGAAACTTTAATTCGCCTTCTCCTGCCACATTAGTTCGAACTTTTTCGTTCGCGTTGCTTCGCAGCGAAGAAGGGTATCGCTTTTGGCAAAAACTCGTTGTCCATCCTGGCCTCTGCCAACTCACGACGCAGACGAGCATTCTCAGCCCGAAGATCCGCCCCGCTCATCCCATCGCAGGCACCTCGGCACTCCCTCTCATTTTGACCCACTTGCCCAAAAGCCCAGGAGCGACACCAATTTCCCTCGCCACATGAGCAATCGGGCGCTGGGACTCAATCACTAGATACGCGGCCTCGCGCCGGTACTCCGGTGTAACCCCCTTACGTTGCTGACTCACAATGAACATCCTCTCCTACGGACACAACATCCGTACCAATTGGGTGTCCACTAAACCAGTGGTAACACTCACGTAGTGGTGTATTGTCGGTGTTGATAGAAAGGGGTGTAATGAAGCACAAAGCGATTTGGGCCATGTTTGCGGTCTGTGCAGTTTCTCTGGCCGGTTGCGCCGGTGGTGGAGAGGCAGCGCCGGAAGTACCCGACGGCTGGATGACTGACACAGTTGCTGGCAAGGTTGAGTTTGCCTATCCAAAGGATTATGACAATACGGAAGGAGAATTCTTTAACTGGAGCAATATCCACGCTTCAAAAAACCTGTATAACTATGTGGTCGGTAATCAGGATCCTAACGTAACTGAGATTCCACAGGCAGAAGGTACGTTCGTTTCCCAAGCGACCGGGTTTGAGTACAACCTACAGCCAGGTCGGGTGGAAAACATCAAAATGCAGGGACATGACGTGCGTACCCTGGACTTCACGATTAGTGATCAAAACCTGACGAGCCGTGCCTGGTTTATAAAGATTGACGACAATACGGTGGTTTCCATTGCTGCCATGTTCGAAAAAGAGAACCAGGCAAATCTGGATAAAGTCGCTAAATCTATCAAGATCCTTTAGATAGGAAAGTCCATGAATCGGATATCGAAACGACTGAAAAGCGAGGATGGCGCGGTTGCCTCGTTGGGGACGGTGGCTATGCAGATTACGCTGAAAGACACGGTTCCCAATACCGCCGTATCGAAGCTCTCGCAGAAGTAGACGGCCAGCTACGCTCACTGGACCTCAAACGCGAACATATACGCCAAGCCATCCGCCAAGCTGGGGAAGCTATAATGCTCTACGCCTCGGATCTCGCGCATGATTACCAGTAGAAAATAGAAAAAGGATCTAAGAAGTCTGTTCACTATACAAACCTTTTAGCGCCAGCAACACTTTTTAGCGGCTACTCCCAGGCACGCACCCACTAGCTGAAATCAGCCTCAGGCGCATCACCTCGGCGACCCCCGCAGACGCATATAGACAAGCGAGTAAAATCCACAAACCTGCGCTGACAAGCCAAACCGCCCCTCCGCGCAACACAAAAATAGGACGCTCACTTTGTATCAAAATGAAGGGTTACCGGACAATTTGTGTGTCTATTGGTGGCGTGTCGTGTTGTTTTAGGGTTTGTATTTGCCTGCCCAGGCTTT
>NZ_JBWPJO010000007.1:0-136699 GCF_056583835.1 Pauljensenia sp. C0254C2 | reverse complement strand
TCACTACACATCAGAAAAGGCTGGGCCGGACACTAAACACCCCGCGACACGCCCACCCCATACACACATTTCGGGCACTCACCCCCATTTCGGGCATAACAAAAGCCCCACAGCCATTACGGCTATAGGGCACCAATCAAAAGAATCTAGGTATAAGAAAACCCGGCCACCATGAAGCGGCCGGGCAGCTAGAACCGGAAGGCTCTACTCGTACATTTCGACATAGTCCCAAGGAACTATGCCGCGCAAATACAGGATTAATGCCTCGGCAAACTTACCTGCTCCAAGGCTGTGCAAGTACTTTCGCAAATCCTCGTCCGAATACAGCTCGTCCTCTTCGGGAGTCAGCACATACCCAGCGAGCTCTTCCGGAGTCTTGTCGAAAAGATCTCTTGAGATCATGATGCCATCATATCCCGAATAACTCGTCGAAGAGAACACTTGCCTCTAGAAAATCTTCTTCACTCCATTGGTGGGCAGGTGTTTCTGCGGCCATCTTAATCGCGCGTTTGAGACTCCTGTTCCCAATTTTTGAAACGAAATACTGAGCATAAGCTCGAGCAAAAATCTCTTCAACTCTCGAAAACCTGCTATAAACCGTAAGGTATCTCGTGGTTCCGCGACCTGCCAGCAGGGTAGCAATGCTATTTGGAATAGTTCCCTTTGCTTGAGACGCAAACGTGCCTGCCCCTAAGAAATGATCAATAGCATGTCCATATTCGTGAAGTATCGTTATCTCGAGGTTCTCCAGCTCTGGATTGAGAAGTATTCTTCCGGTGTTCGGCATGTACTCCCCTCTGACAACTCCGCCATCTAAAGTTCTACGCGATTTCGACATCATATCGACCGGAAGCTTAGAAAAGCCTTTCGGTATTATTCTCTCGGTGCCAATCAAAGCGAATATTCGATTGTTTAAACCGCGCAGATCACTTTGGGTGCGAGGAACATTGGCCTTTTTCGTATAGTAATCGGGGAGAAGACTAAGAGACCTCTTTACTCCTGCTTTCGTCTTTAGCTTGCGCTCTGCAATGCTTTCTTTCCAGCTGATGACCGGTCCATACTCACCATGCGTCGTGGTCATGATCATCTTCGAATAGTCCGGGCTGCGAGCGCCTCGGTCGGATTCCCCGTAGCGTTCCTCGACTGCTGAGTGGACTTGTTCGAGCGTGTCGGGGTCGATGACCCATTCCTCGCCGGTGCCTGGTGGCAGTGGTCCGAAGTCGCAGTCGCATCCCGGGTGGATCGGCATGACGTGGTCGACCCTGTAGTGCTGGGTGGATGCCACGACGCACAGGCCGCAGTTTTCGCGGCCGGTGAGGATGCGGCGGTAGAACTGCACGCCGCCCGCGCGAGCGCGACGCATTGAGCGGTGTGCTTGGCGTGTTTTTGCCAGCTGCATGTCGCCGCCGATGAGCTGGTAGAGCCTCAGGCCACCTTCCTTGACAGCCTGATCGAGGGGTTTTCCCTGGCTGAGCGCCGTGTATACGCTGACGGCTGGCCGCCGGTATATCTCCTGCGGGTCGACGCCTCGCAGGCTGGTGATCGCGTCCTCGTCGACTCCTGTGACGGGGGCTTTCACGCCCATCGCCATGAGTGTCTGCTTGACGTAGGCGACTGTGAGGTTCGCGATCTGGATCTGTCCGGCTTTCACGCGAGGGACGATCGCCTGCACCAGCATGTCGATGTTCTCGTCCCTGTAGTCGGGCAGTGCCTGCCACAGTGCGTCGCCAAAGGATTGCAGTTGGCGTCGTATCGCGCCGACCTGCGAGCCGTACGCCTTGGCGATCAGATCCAGATCGTCCATCTGGCTCATCACGGTGCCCCGACAGGTTCAGGCGCGGCTTCCTGCTCGCCCTGTGTTGGTGTGCCAGCTGTTTGCGCTGCGAGCAGGAGAGCTTGCGCCATCTGCTCTTCAGACCTGCGTTGCTTGTCCTGGGCAACCTGCTCAGGCGAATAGCCGAGAATGTTGCGCTGGATCGTTTCCAGTGATTCCCCGGCTTCGCGCGCCATCTTCGCAGACGCATACTTCTCCGTCATTGACACAGCGTGAGGCGGCTCGAAGAGCACCTCAACGGTCTGCCCGTCCAGCTCCACGCCCTCCACCTGCAAGGCCTTGACCATCATGACCGCGAGCGCTGGCTTGAACCTGTTGATCCTGTCCCGGGCTTTGTCGACCCGATCAGTTATATTTTCAAGACCTTCTCACTGGCTTACCTTAAGCAATTCCAAGATGTCAGTGCTAACACAACCTCCGGTTCAGTAATGGTGGGTGCCGCCATCGCCATCATCGTGGTTCCATTCTTTGGAGCCATGTGCGACCGGTTTGGATCACGTAACGTCATTATGACCGGTGGGGCTTTTTCCGCGATCTACGCCTTCATCTTCCTCAAATTGCTGGAAAGCGGTACGGATCTGAATGCCTACATCGCTCTTGCGATCGGCACTGGCATATTGGCTCCTATGATGTTTGCCGCACAAGGCTCATTCCTATCACGGCAGTTCCCACCAGAGGCTCGTTCCACAGGTGTGGGCGCTGCTCGCGAGCTGGGCACAGCTATTGCCGGTGGCCTTGCGCCACTTGGGGCATTGTCGCTAGTTGTGGCTTCACCGACGAACTCAACAACTGGTGTGGGTATCGTTCTTGTCGCTTCAGGCCTTTTAGTCCTCATTGCTCCAATCTTCGACCAAGGCAAGCGTTACACGACGAGTAAGAACTGAATACGCGCGTCCTATCATCTTCGCGTGTGCGGGAAAGGAGGAAGCCAGCAGGCCTGCCCGAGGATTTCTCCCTGGTGGGCTGGCGAACTGGCTTCACGGCTATCGTATCGAGATTACCTTCGCGTGGACAGGTGTTGTGATTTGCCCGGGCGGGTCGGACAATGATGGGCAGACATCAACGAGCTGCACACTGCACAGCGAAGGAGGCACCGTGTCCGTCCAGTCAGCCCATTCAGACCAGTCAGCCCAGCCCAACCAGCCGACCCAGCCAGTGAAACCACCCGTAACTGATGACGATCCACTGTTGACTGCTCCGACCACTCCGGTCACCAACGAGACGATCCGCACTCAGCTTGCGCACCGCACGATCCGCGCATTCACAGACGAGCCGGTCGCTGAAGACATCATGGACACGCTGATCGACGTGGCACGCCGCTCGCCCACCTCCAGCTTCTACCAGCAGATGACGATCATCCGTGTCACGAACGAGGACACGCGCAACGCGCTGGCCCGCAACGCGGGCCAACCCTACATTGGAGGCACGAAAGGCGAACTGGTCATCTTCGTCGCGGACCTGCATCGCAACGCCGTGATCCGCGAGCGCGCAGGCCAGCCCACCGACCCGGCATCAACGATCAACGCCTATCAGCAGGCCGGCCGCGACACTCTGATCGCCGCGCAGAACTACGTGATCGCCGCTGAATCCCTCAGGCTCGGCGCCGTCTACCTTGGCTCCATCGGCGCGAAGCCGCAGGAAACAATCGATCTGCTCGGATTACCCGCACACACCTACCCCGTTGTCGGAGTCCTGGTTGGCCACCCGGCCCAGGAACCGCAGTTCAAGCCGCGGCTCCCGCGCGAGCTGACAGTTGGCGTTGACGCATACCCTGACCTGGACTCCGATCAGGCACGCGCGGCACTGGATGACTACGACGCCCTCGTCACCCGGTACTACGACATGCGAAACCTGAACAGCCGCGTCGACTCGTTCAGCAACCAAATCATCTCGAAGTACGGCACGAGCCCATCGGAAACTGCCCCCGCCATGCAGGTCATGAACGATCAGGGCCTCATTCAGAGGTAGTCCTCAGAACCCGTCAGCTGAGCGGCTCCCAGAATCTGTCAACAGGCAGATCTCAAAGCTAGTCAGCAGGCAAATCACAAATCCTGTCAGCAGCTCGTTCTTAGAAGTAGTTCGCGGGCGTCTCCCCGCTTACGGCGCGCTTAATCGGCAAAAATGTCGCGAATGCGCAGATCAGTGCTGCCAGGGCGCAGCCGACCGTCGTCAGGAAACCTCCGATGGCGCCGAACGCATCGATCAGGTGACCACCGATCAGTGAGCTGACAGACTGACCGACCACCCACATCGTTCCGCACAGCGCCATGCCTTCGGTAAACCGGTAGGACGGCACCATACGCACAATCATTTGATTCACGTTCACCACTGTCGGCGCCTGTGCCAGCCCGGCGATGAACATGACGATCGCGGCACCCCACATGGAGTGCACGAATACCAGCATCGAACAGCCTACGGCCAGCGCAATCAGCCCGATGTAGAAACGTTTCCACAGCTCACCCTTCCAGTCGATCGCACCGTACGTGAGGGCTGCGATCATGGATGCAGCTGAAAAACAGGCGGTGATCACGCCGGACAGTTCCTGGTGGCCCTGCTCGCCACTGAACGCCACGACCGACAGTGTCGTGATCGACAGGAACGCGCCGTAGGCCAGCTGAATGATCAGCATCGATGCGAACGCAACCGACCACAGGCCCTGGCGCGCCGCCGGTTGTGGCTGCGGGGTTTCGGTGGGCAAGTCGCCCTCGTCCGTGGTGGGTGAAGTGACGAGGGAGTCCTGCACGTCGCCATGACGGTGCAGTATTCGCGAGACCTGGCGCGCGATGGATCGGTGGCGGGTCGCGTACTGCGGGGCCGGTTCGTAGGTCGAATCTGCCAGCATGATCCACATGCCCACGCTCATGAGGACGGCGGCCAGGCCAAGGGACACGAGCGGCGAAATGGAGGTGGCAAGGAAGGCTGCCAGCGGATTACCAATCACCCACATGCATTCTTCGAGGGTGGACGTCAGTGACAGGGCAGAGTTGAGACCCTGTGGGCGTCCGCGCAGGGCGACTGCCCACCGTGCTCGCAGCATGGAGCCGAACGGTGCGTACAGGCCGAGCAGGGGGCTGAGAGCAAAGAGCACCCAGATCGGGGCGCGCAGCGCCAGGGCCACCATGACGGCGATGTCGGCCAGAACCCAGATCGTGATGATGGGAATGGAAACGCGGCGCTGGCCGTGGTTGTCAACCAGACGCCCAATGATCGGGCCGGCAACGGCCGAGGTGAGCGCCACGACCGCTGACAGAGCACCCGCCAGACCATAAGAACCGTAGGCGTGCTGAACGCCAATGAGCATGCCCATTCCGACCAGGGGAAACGGGAACTGTGCGATTGTGCCGCCGAATGCGAAACGAGGGGTGCGCGGAATGCTCAGCAGGGAGCGGTAGACCTTCACACCGCGTGATGGCCACTCATCTGCCGGCGAGCTGGAAGAGTGTGACGCATCGGCGGCGCATTTGGAAGTCTCGGGTGCAGGGGTCACATTCTGCGCGCTCACGTGTTCTCCGCAAAAATCGAGCTGAACTACTGTGTGAAGGGATTGATGAGGGCTGCATAGTCAGCATGCCCTCTCAGTGCACCATTCTCCACCATCGAGCAGGTTGTCGCACCGTGATTCTCCACGCATACACATCGAACTTTCAGTGGCCGCGCAGCATCGGCAGATCCGGGGTATTCATGGGGATATCGTGCGATCCAGCAACCGGATCAGCGATAGTTTACTTCCCGTGAGCGGCCAGTGCGGAAAAGTCGTGGGCGAATATGGCCACGTCATCCCAGTTGGTGAATTCGACACGCTGGGTGAAGTCAATGTCGCGTCCCATGAAACGGCGGATCATCTTGATTACCGCGGCATCGAACGGGTTGTAGAGCGAAAAATCGAGGTCACCGGCAAATACGTCAATCATGTCCGGTTTCCATGGGGTGTGTTCGAAGAAGCGACGCATGTACACGTTTGTTTCGGGGGTGTTTTTGCCATCATTCGCGGCCACGAGGTTCACTCCGAAAAAAGCACTGGGGATGTGAGCCAGTGCTGCAGCGTTGGTGCGGGCAAAGCGCCACACTCGTGGGGAAAAATAACCGTACCTGGTGGAGGCTCCGACGATGACTGCCCGACCCGGTGCAGGCTCGATGCGTTCGCGTCCCGTGATGTCCAGGACGCGAGCATCGTTCCCGTCCTGGCGCAGAATGTCAGCGACGCGCCCACAGATGCGGCGTGTATGTCCAAATCGGCTTGAGCAGAGCACCGCGATGTCCATAAACCCAGTTCCTGTCCGTCACATGTCAGGTACGGATCCACATCATAGTGCGGTTTTGCGGCTCGTAATATGACAGACTGTGGCAAAGAGCGTGCTGCGCGCACAGTTCCCGCTGCTCACACCGTTTTGATCGCGTCCTTGAGTGCAACGCGCTTGCCGATGCGCATCACCGCACGCTCGTACACGATCGAGCTCAACCACACCAACGCCACCGTGGTGACGATCAGGATCGCCGTGCTGATGAACGGCTCCCACCACTGTGCCGTTCCCATGTACAGGCGTATCGGCATCGCAATCGGAGCACTGAATGGCACATAGCTCATGACGGCCATGACCGTGGTGTTGTCAAAGTAGAGGATGACCAGAACGTACGGAATCATGATGAGCATCATGAGTGGCCCGGTCACTCCTGCGACGTCTTCCTGGCGTGACACCAGTGAAGCAGCACCGGCATAGAGCGCAGCCAACACGATGAAGCCCAACAGGAACAGAATCACGAACCAGATCAGAGCCGATCCCAGCTCACCGAGCAGCAAATCCTGCCCCGTCACCAGCAGACCCGTCGTCGCCAGAATTGCAGCCACACCGATACAAGTGAACGCCACGATCGTGTTACCTGCGATCTTGCCGCACATCAGTGCGCGCGCACCCGTCGTGGCCAGCAGAATCTCCACAATGCGGCTCGACTTTTCCTCCACGACGCCTTGCGCCACGTAACTGCAGAATGTGACCGCACTGAGCATGAACAGGGCCGCAAAGATGAGCGAGATCATGAACGCCATCATGCTGTCCACTTGTGGTGGATCCAGAAGTTCAACCTTTGGGTAGGCCGCCAATACATTGATCACGTTGGCCGGTTCTTTTTCCAGTGCCACCACTGTCAGGCCAACGGGTGAGTCACCCTCGTCAATGACGGCTTCGACGCTGCCGTCGCGCAGGAGTTCTTCACCGCCGGACCTGTCAGCAACTTCGGTGGCATCCAGCCCCACGCTCGTGGCCATCTGCGTAACGGAGGGTCCGACAGTGGCGACCGAAGGCACCTCATCATCGCCGCCGAGCAGCCCGGGGATGATGGTGCCCGCCAGGACGCCAAGACCCACGATCGACACCATGACGATGAAAGCTTTGGACGTGAATCGTGTTTTTGCCTCGCGTGCGGTAATCAGCACGACTTGCTGGAACCAGTTCATTCGATGACCTCTTTGAAGATTTGTGCCAGTGAGGGGACGATGGGGCCGAAGTGCAAGAGCTGACCCGCTACGTCGCGACGGTGCAGAGCCTGCTCGACGACGCGTTGTTCTGCCTGCTCGTCGGGTGCTGAAAAGCGTGCAAATCCGCCTTCCAGGGCGCTGACTTCGATTCCGGGCATGTCACGAATCCACCCGCAGTCACCGCTGACTTCGATTTCGAACGAGCGGTCCGAGTACTGTTCGCGCAGCTCTTCCCTCTCTCCCGCGGCCACGATGTGACCGTCGCTGATGATGACGAGGTCCTCACATAGGCGCTCGACCACGTCGAGCTGGTGAGAAGAGAAAAGCACCGGAATACCTGTGTCCGATATGCGTTGCAGGACGCCGAGCACCACATCCACCGCGAA
Source organism: Pauljensenia sp. C0254C2 (assembly GCF_056583835.1). Lineage (NCBI taxonomy): Bacteria > Bacillati > Actinomycetota > Actinomycetes > Actinomycetales > Actinomycetaceae > Pauljensenia > Pauljensenia sp. C0254C2. The sequence continues at coordinate 129,006 of NZ_JBWPJO010000007.1, read as the reverse complement.
AGGATCCAGACCGGAAAAGGGTTCATCGAGGATCAGCGCTGTCGGGTGGTGCACAATCGCCGCCGCGACCTGGGCGCGTTGTTGATTGCCAAGCGACAGGTTTTCCACCGGTTCCGCAGCGCGTTCCGATAAGCCGAGTTCATCAAGCAGCTCATCAGTGGACGTGGATGCGTCGTGCGCGGACACGCCGTGCAGACGCGCGAGGTAGATGAGTTGTTCGCGCAGCGGCATTTTCGCGTACAGGCCGCGTTCTTCTGGCATGTATCCGAATTGCGCGCGCTGAGCGGTGCTCGTCGTGTGTGAATCGATCAGGACTTCACCCGAGTCAGCTTCCAGGACGCCCATGATGATACGCATCGTCGTTGTTTTCCCGGCGCCGTTTCCGCCAACGAAACCCGTCATGCGCCCATCGGCAACAGTCATGGACAGATCGTGGAGGACCTGGTGGCCGGAAAATGACCGGTTAAGATTTCGAACTTCCAGCATGGTGCTTACGCTACGTGCCACCTGAGCCGATCCGCATCCGTCTGGCGGATGATTCCTATCGGTCGTGCGACTGATTTTCGCTTCCCGCCACCTCCCTGACCCCGCGCCCGCAGGATCATGACTTTATGCTGGATTCATGACGGGTCCGATTGTCGAGTTGAACTCCACATGGGTCAGGCCGCGTCCCACTGAACAGGGGCTCAGGCGTGACATTGTGTTGGCCTGCGTGCTGGCCGCATGGTCAGCTCTGACGGTTCCCCTCTACTTGCGTTCGGGCATATTCACGGAAGTTGCCCCCATGTGGCTGACGCTCGCCTCCCTGGCGATCACGTTTACAGCTTCCGCGCTGCGCCGACGCATTCCCTGCACCGTGGCCCTCATTATCACGGCGGCGTTCCTGGTCAATGCGCATTTTGGCGTGCCCGAACAATTGGTCACCTCCCTGTGCCTGTCGATCGCTCTGTACACGGTGGGCGCGTGGGGTCGCCAACGCGTGCGCGCATTGGTGGTGCGGCTGGTCTGCACCGCGGCGATCGTGATCTGGTGCGTCGTGTGGCTCATCCTCGCCTCCTCCAATGTCGAACTTTTCCCCGGTATCTCCCGCGCCGGCGTCTTTTCTGCCTATGCCACGGTCATTCTCATCACCGTCATGACAAACCTGTTGAACTTGACACTTGCCTGCGCAGTCGGTGAAGCCTCCTGGCAGTGGGCACGCACGCGGGCACGCCTCGAAGCGCAAGGCGGAGAGTTGGAACGGGAACGTCGCACCACCGCTACCCAGGCTGTCGTGCTGGAACGACTGGCTATTGCGCGCGAACTGCACGACGTGGTGGCTCACCACATCTCTGTCATCGGCATCCATGCCGGCGCTGCCCGGTTGAACCTGACATCGGATCCTTCGAAGATCGGCCCCGCCCTGGAGCACATCGAGGAAGGCACGTCCGCCGTGGTCACAGAGCTGCGCCGCCTCGTGCACACGTTACGTGACCCGAGCAATGGTGAAGACGGGCCGACCGTCGGCATCGCACAGATCCCTTCCCTTGTAGAAGAGGCCGCGCACATCGGTATGGATGTAACCACAGTTGTGGTGGGTGAGCCGCGTCCGGTGCCGATGCTGGTCGACGTCGCTCTATACCGCGTGGCTCAGGAGGCGCTGACGAACGTGCGTAAACACGCGCCGAAACGCAGCCGCGTCCAGGTCATCGTCCGGTTCGCCTCTGATGCGGTGGAGGTTGAAGTGGTTGACACGTCCAGGGCAATGATTGCCGATCGACGAGGGCGGCCCGCGCATTCGGCGAGCACGTCAACGGGAATGGGGTTGCGTGGTATGCGTGAACGTATCGGTGCGGTCGGGGGTACTGTCGAAGCGCATCCCGGTCAATACAGCGGGTTCGTCGTGCGCGCACATGTCCCCCTGATGAAATCGACCGGTGATCGTGATCCCAGCACAGTCGCCAGGCAGGAGATGGCATGATTCGAGTCGCCCTCGTTGATGATCAGGCGTTGGTGCGTTCCGGGCTGCGCATCATTGTCAACACTGCTGACGATATGGAGGTTGTCGCTGAAGGTGCGAACGGACTGGAGGCACTCGACATTGCACGCAGTGCGAGGCCGGATGTGATCTGCATGGATATTGAAATGCCCGTGAAAGATGGGCTCAGCGCGGCGCGCGAGATTGTGGACGAATGTGCAGATAGCGGGCCGGAGATCATCATGCTGACAACGTTTGGAGATGATCACTACGTTGTTGATGCTGTTTCTGCCGGCATCAGCGGGTTTCTGCTGAAAACGTGCAGGCCTGAGGAACTTCTCGACGCGATTCGGCGCGTCGCTGAAGGCAAGGCGATACTGGATGATGACGTGACGCGCATTGTCATGAACGCGATGCGTCAGCGGAGCGAAGGTGCTCGTGGCGAAGGTGGTACTCGTGGCTCTGAAATGGATGCGGGCCACGCTTTGGATCCACGCCAGGCTCTGGAAGCCGCCAATGTGACTGACCGCGAGCGCGAGGTACTCGAACTTCTGGCAGCCGGCCACACCAACGCGGAAATCAGCGAGGCTCTTTTTGTCAGTGAATCCACGGTGAAAACTCACGTGTCGAGTTTGCTGCGCAAGGTGCACGCTCGTGATCGTATTCAACTGGTGGTGTGGGCACATGCGCACGGCATCAGACCGCGCAGCTGACGTCAGGCCCACACGGTGCGTACCCGTGAATGCGTCTGATTGTTGCGGCTGGCCAGGCGAGCCTGCGCCAGCGGCCTCATCGCCTCGGCGCCCGATACCTCCACAAGCTGGCAAGGTCCAATCAGTTCGGCCCAGGCGCGCGCGAATTCTTTGGCTCCGGCTTTTCGCCTTCCCACCTCCTTGGGAACCTGCACGTACAGTGCCGAGGGTGAGATCCGTTGCGCGATCCAGCTGACCATGCGCAACAGCAGCGTCGACGGGCGCTGCGAATCTCCCTGAAAGGTCACGCGCAGCAGAAACCGCGGTGTCTCAATGGGAGCGAAGACTTCACTGACTGCATCAATGATGGTGCGTGCACTCGCATCGGGCACATCCGGCAAAGACACGACATAGCCGGCGGGCATTGCCTGGGTTCCCACTGTGACTGCGCCGTAAGGGCGGACCTGAACCTCATCGAGTGAGACAAGGCGCTGGCCGCGTTCTGAGGCGACAAGGCCGCGAGAGACGGCTACAGTGGCACCGGCATAGACGCGGGCGGGGTGTGAACGCCCTCGTAACATGCGCCATATTTCAACGGGGAGCCGCCATGCGCCTGCGATGCCCAGGAGCACCACCATGAATGCCAGTGCTATCAGGATGCGGACAGGGTGCGTGCCCCACATGACGAGCATTGGCCAGATGATGCCGGCCAGCAGGGCACACAGGCCGGAAAGGAGGGCCACGGCTGTCCAGAGGGTGGGCGACGAATAGAACGTTGGATTCTTTCCGGCCGACACTGCCGTGTCATGGCTGGTGTCGCCTGAATAGGGCTGGCCGATACCCCACTGTTCGTAGGTGGCGGCTCGTGACGCTATGAGCTGCAGTGTCTGCTCATTGAGCTGGTTGATGGTGGCACGCCTGTCGCCTTCAAGAAGTGCGCGCAACCTGGCTTGCCCAGTGAGCGTGAGCGAGTGATCGATGCCGGTGACGATCTGTGGGAACTGACCTGATAGCAGGGTGTTGGCGGGCTGCGGCTGGTTGCCGGGGTGCGGGCGGTCGCTGACTTGCAAGTAGTCGCTGGCCTGCGGGGCATGACCGATTGGCAGGGTGACATCCAGTCCCCACAACTGTTCGTGGCGACGATTCATACGCGATATTTCCGCATCAGAATCCAGGGAGATACGCGGCGGCATCACACAGATCACTCCCCAGTTGTGCGCCACCTTTCCTGGCCATTGGGGATCCAAGCGCAGTGTGCGCCCACGCAGCTGCTGAGTTGCAGCTGATGTGGCCACAGCGGTCAGGTCAATCAGCGTGTTGACGGCCGGGCAGTTCCATCCCTCCCCCAGCAAGCCTCGGGTGCCGACCAGCAGACGTACTGTGCCTTGCTCCATCAGTGCGGATACCGCTCTGACAAGCACTGCCGCAGAAGGGGAGGATGATTCCACTTTGACTCTGGTCACCAGGTGGTCAGCGTGCTCCGGCTCGTTCTCGTCACCGCTATCAACTGCCAGGCGCAGACCGCTGAGTTCTTCAAGGGCGGGAATGATCCACTGCGCGTCAGCGCTGGCAACATGCAGGTGCTGTGAGGTCAGCAAAATCGGGTGCAGTCCCGCTGTTGTCGCGTCAGCACACACTCGGGCAAAACATTCCACCGCGCTGGCAACGGGGCCGGTGGAGCGCCCTCGTCGATTCCCTTCAGTGGCAAAGTCGCACACGATAACTGCCCGAACGTGTTGACCGTCCGCGCTTGCCAGCTCGTGATGCACAATATCGACGGCCGCATCGTTCTTGGCGTGTGACTGCGCCATGACGGTGTCAACCGGATTCCGACCCGCACGGATCCCTCTGTCAGTCAGGTAATATCCAAAGTCTTTGAGTGTGCGGCGCATCGCGTGCCATTCATCGGCTCGGCTCGCATCCGGCAGAATCTTCTCCAACGCGAAGCGTGCACACACCCGTATGGCGCTGTCGATGCTGGGGCGTCTGTTGCCGATCAGTCTGGGCAGTGTGAGTGCTGCAGGGTGATCACCGTGGGTGTGAATCAGAACCTGCGCAGCTGATTCCGTGAATGCATAATCGGCCTCCAATTGTGCATCTATACCTGTAGGCTGCTCGCCGTCTATACCTATGAAACCTATTGATTCCAACAAAAAGTCGAGGCCTTCACCCCCTGCAAAAACTGCCTTCAAAAATCTACGCAATTGGCGATCATGAGAGGTAAGGAATGTGATTTCATCATCTGCCGGCTCAGTGAACCACACAAGATCCCGGTATGGTGCAAGGTTGCCTTCCCGAACGACGGCAGGGGTCGGAACCTCAAAGTCGACGTCACCGAACAAACCTGAATAGGTGTCAAATGCGCGGCCATCGTCCACACTGGGCAGCGTGGCGGTCAGACCGATCACGATCGGTTCGCGGCCACTGGCACGAATACGCGCCAACAGCAGTCCGATAACCAGTGCCCAGTGGTCAAGCAGATGATGGCATTCATCAAGGATGACTGTGCGCACGCCAGCCTGAACTATCCGATCAATTGCAGCAATTGCATGAGGGTGCAGTACGCGTTCCACCAGCTTAGGATCCTGCGCTGTCAGGGTTGTGCGGATCTTGGAGGCTCGACGAGAAATGCCGGAGCGATAAGCCGCGCTATTTGAGCTCTTCAGATCTTTCAACCATTCGTCAGCCGCCTGCACTGAGCGGCCCGCATCCACCAGGTCGTCGATCCACTGCTCCCGCGCCAAATCAGCAACAGCATCTGTGCTGCGGACGGTGGACAATGCCTGATATGTCAGCGCAGTGAAATCGCCGACCAGTTCCGGATCTTCGCTGATCGTAGCTTGAGGTTCATCGTCCGGCACGGGTGCATAGGCGGCGGCCGCCCGGCTCAGCTTCGTGGCAGTCAGAGCCCATTGATGGCGAATAGTTGTCGTGGGAGCCAGTGCAACGGCTTTCCATCCTGAACGCATGGCCAGCATCAGGCCGACCAGTGTTTTGCCTGCTCCTGGCGGCGCCACAATATGCAGGGGATGATCCGGGCCTGGTGTCAAAGTGGCAAGAATGTCGCGTTGGTACGTGCGCAGGGTTCCCGTGAATTGCCACGTGCTCAGTGGGCGCTCCTCTTCACAGCTATCGGTATCACAGCGCTGACGCCTGTTCCTGTGCGCATCACAAGGCACAGCTGAGTCGTCATCACGTGCGCTCGATTCGGGCTTGTGCATGCTCCACTCTAACCTGATGCGCGGACCACCAGCTCACAGGGCAGCAAGACAGGAGCTTCCGTATGTTCGCCGTTGATCAGGTCACGCAGCATCCGCGTGGCAACGTCAGCCATCTGATCAGCAGGGTTCGTCAGTGACGTCAATGGCGGAGTGAAGCTCGCTCCCATTTCCGAGTTGTCGATCGACACCACGCAAACATCATCCGGTATGCGAATGTCCTGGTCACGCCACACATTGATTGCGGCCATCGTCATCAGGTCCGACGAGGAAAAAACAGCGTCAACTTCGCCGCGCTGAATCGGCTCTATCAACTGATACCCCGCCCGGGCTCCCGATTCAGCAGTGAACGAGCCGTTGACAACGAGTGCCTCGATATCGTGAGTTCGCAGCTCATCACAGAAACCAGCCAGACGATCCTGCGCTGCCACCATATCCGTTGATCCGGTGATAATAGCCGGTTTGCGCGATCCACCCTCGACCAGTCGGCGGGCAGCCATACGACCAGCCTGCTTGTTATCCACATCGACCCACGACTCAAAGGAGGTGGATTGTTCGGGTCGTCCGATGAACACGATTGGAATGGGCGCGTGCATGAAGGTTTCAACCTGGCCGGGGATCTGGTGATGAGAAGTCACGATCGCACCGTCCACATGCCCGTCGTACAGGAATGGTCGCAGGCGCTGGTGGTGGCCTTCCTTGTCTGCAAATGCCAGAACCAGTTGCACGTCCGTGTCATCCAGGCTGGAGACAACCGCCTGCACAACCGAAGAAAAGAACGGGTCGGAAAAGATGCGTTGATCCGGCTCAGGCACAATCAGCGCGATCGTGTCAGTTCTCCGGGTCACGAGCGAACGGGCCGCACGGTTAGGCCGATAGTTCAACTCCTTGACAGCGCGCTGCACGGCGCGCACTTTCTGCGGTGACACACGGGTATCCCCGCGCACGACACGCGATGCCGTTGCACGTGACACGCCAGCTGCACGCGCCACGTCCTCAAGGCGCACTGCGCCCGTGCGTGGGACTCCCATGACTCATCCTCTATTCCTGGGCGTCTGGAATCTCCAGCGTTCCGGTACGCATGACGTCGCGATACCACAGCGCTGATGCCTTCGGTACTCGCTCGAGCGTGTCATAGTTGACGCGCACGATGCCGAATCGCTTCGAATATCCCAATGCCCATTCGAAATTGTCCATCAGTGACCATTCCAGGTAGCCGCGCACGCGGGCGCCCTCGTCAATTGCCTGGTGAACAGCTGCCAGATGATCACGAATGTACACCAAACGGTCGTGCGAATCGTCCACGTAGTCGTGCTCATCAGCAGCATCAGGGTAGGCGGCACCGTTTTCGGTCACCACAAGGTCAGCTCCTGCCGGCCCGGTGTATTTCTGATGTAGGTCGGTGAGCAGCAGGTACAGGTCGTGGGCGTCAACTTCCCATCCCATATCTGTCAGCGGCAAGTTGCGCGAGACTACGCGCACAGATGATGAACCGACTTCCGGGCTGGACCGCAGCACTCCCTGCGCGTTCGGTGCAGGCACCGATTTCCTGTATCCGTCCTCAGGTGCGGCCACTGCCATTCCGTTATAGAAGTTGACGCCCAGCACGTCGATCGGCACATGAATCGTCTCCATGTCTCCGGGGCGTACATACTGCATGATGTCGGCTTCCAGACGCATGTCTTCGACCACGTCAGCAGGGTATTCGCCGCGGAAAATGGGGTCGAGGAAGATACGGTTGTGTAGCCCGTCAATTCGTCTGGCGGCATCACGATCAGCCTCGCTATCCGGGTCAGCGGGGTGTGCGACAGTGAAGTTCAAGGTAATTCCACGCGTCGGCTCCTCACCTTTTTCATTGGCGAGGGCGTCGATGGCACGCGTTGCCAGTCCGTGCGCCAACAGCAGGTGGTGCGCCGCCGCCACAGCCTCATCAGGGCTGGTGTGACCGGGTGCATGCTCACCGCATGCGTAGCTGAGGAATGACGAGCACCACGGTTCGTTCAGCGTTGTCCACACGTCCACGCGGGCGCCAAAACGGTCGTATACGGCGGCTGCGTAATCAGCGAACAGTTCGGCGGTGTGGCGGTTTGTCCAGCCGCCCTCGTCCTGCAGGACCTGCGGCAGATCCCAGTGGTAGAGCGTGAGCCACGGCTTGATTCCCGCTGCGCGTAGCTCATCGATCAGGTCACTGTAGAACGCCAGGCCTTCTTCGTTGAGGGTGTGCCCGTCAGGCATGACCCGCGCCCACGACACGGAGAATCGGTAGGTGCCGACGCCGAGGTTTTTCATCAAGGCGACGTCTTCTTTCATGCGGTGGAGGTGGTCGCATGCGACGTCGATAGTGGATCCGTCGATGATGGCGCCCGGGGTTTGGCAGTGAACGTCCCAGATGGACGCAGCTTTCCCGCCCTCGTATGCGCCGCCTTCAACCTGAGCTGCCGCGGTGGCGACGCCCCATCGAAAATCTTCAGGGAAAGTGAGTGTGGTCATCCTTTGACAGCTCCTTGCATGACGCCGGAGACGAGGTGTCGTCCGGCCAGGAAGAACAGAATAATCAGTGGTGCCGTTGCCACGACGACGCCTGCCATGATCAGGGAGTAGTCCTTGAAGTAGGAGGCTTGCAGCAGTTGCAGTGCAACGGGCAGTGTTGGGTTTTTCGCGCCCAGAACGATGAACGGCCAGAAGAAGTTGGTCCATGAGCCGACGAACGTGAACAGGGCAAGCATCGCCGCGGCGGGTCGTGCAGCTGGAATCGCCACTGACCAGAACGTGCGGAACATGGAGGCGCCATCCACGCGGGCTGCCTCGATCAGTTCGTAGGGCAGTGCGTCGCGGATGTACTGCGTCATCCAGAACACGCCGAATGCGCTGACCATGCCCGGCACGATGACGGAGACGAGTTTGCCGCTCCATCCCAGTTTTGTCATCACCATGAACAGCGGGACAACGCCCAGCTGTGCGGGCACCGCCATCGTCGCGATGATGAAGGTCAGCAGCGGTTCACGCCCGCGGAAACGCAGCTTCGAAAACGCGTAACCCGCCAGCATCGAGAAGAACACCACAGAGGCGGACGAGATCACTGCGACGATCACCGAGTTGATGAACGCCCCCCACACGTTGATGTCGGAGTTGAGGACGCGCTGAATATTCTCGATCAGGTGCCCGCCCGGAATCAGGGAGGGAATCGGATTCTTGGCAATGTCAGGCGCGGTGGACGAAGCGAGCAAAAACGCGAAGTACAGCGGGTAAGCAGAGATCAGCAGGATCACTACCAGCAGTGCGTACTTGTACCACCGCGGCCGCTGGGTCGTGCCGAAACCACGATGTTCGGGTGTGTCCGCGCGCCGGCCACGCTTTTTCCGCACAGGTTCGGAGAGCTCATGAGCAGTTGATTGAACTGACGAGGCAGCCTGGCTCTTTCCTTCCTGAGTCCGTGCCCTGATGGTGCGACGACGGTCTTGCCTGGCTCTCGCGCGCGCCGCTGCGCGCGCAGCCCTTTTGCCGCATCGCTGCTCAATCATGGCAATCGACGGCTGGTAAGCACCTTCAAGGGTACTCATGACAGGTCAGCTCCTTTCCCTGCAGAAGTTGAATGTGCCGAACGGTGATCGGAGTGTGCGGCCGAGGTGGCAACCAGTTCGTGCTGCGCACCCGATTTGTCGGAGCGATGTTGTGCTTCGACGGCGCGCCGACGCGCCTCGCGCTTCTCAGCACGGGAAATCCTTCGACCGGAGGAGGAAATTCGCTTGGTCAGGAGGAAGTTGATCGCCGCGAAGAAAACGATGATGAGGAAGAGCAGCCATGCCACGGCAGATGCCTTACCGAAGCTCTTTTGCGCGCCCCACCCGACCTGGTACAGGTACATCGTCAGGGTCAGCCACTGGTTGTCGGCGCCGCCACCACCCATCGTGTCGTACATGCGCGGCTCGTCGAAGATCTGCAGGCCGCCGATAGTGGAGGTGATGACAACGAAAATAATGGTCGACCGAAGCTGCGGGATCGTCACCGAAAAGAACTGGCGGGCCGGGCCTGCCCCGTCAACGGTTGCCGCTTCGTACAGTTCACGCGGAATCGCCTGCATGGCGGCCAGAAGAATCAGAGCGTTGTACCCCGTCCAGCGGAAATTCACCATATTCGCAATAGCGATATGGGAGGCCAGAGCGTTGGCATGCCAGCCGATCGGACTGATGCCCACCATGCCCAGCAGCGTGTTGATCATGCCTGACTGGTCAGCGAAAACTTTCGAGAAGATCAGGGCCACGGCCACAGGCGCCACAACGTAAGGCAGCAGCACACCCATGCGCCAAAATGTCCTGGCACGCAAGTTGGCATCGAGCACCCAGGCAATGAATATCGCGGCGATGATCTGCGGAACTGAGGACAGTAAGAAAATTGAGAATGTATTGCGCAGCGCGATCCAGAAGACTGAATGGTCCAGAACGGCTGCGTAGTTTTCAACTCTGTTGAACCCTTTATCCCCACCGATCAGGTGCCATTTATGGACGGACACCCAGGCTGTATAGACCAGGGGGAACAATCCGGTCACGGAGAAAACAATAAAGAATGGCGAAATGTACAGATACGGAGAGGCTTTGTACTCGAATCTACTGAGACGATCTCGCCATGTAACGCGCGCAGTGGCAGCATCGCTCGACATGGGTTTTCCTGCGTTCTTTCAGGTAGAAAAGCACGAATGTGCAAGATGGATCCGATGAGCTGGGGACTGTGGCGGGCCCATTTTGAGCCCGCCACAGTCTCACAGTGAGGAGTTATTGAAGATCAAGCTGGTTGTATTCAGCAATAACCTTGTCCCAGGACGCCTGGGCATCATCAGTCTTGTCGACATCGACGCGCGTAATGCCGTCGGTGACCAGCGTGGTCAGAGCGAAGAAGTTGGGTCCCTTGTACGGCTGGACCGTGATCTTCTTCGACATGTCAGAGAAGATCTGCCCGATCGGAGCGTTGTTGAAGAACTCGTTGGTGTATTCGGTCAGCTCCGGAGAATCCAGTGCTTCCAGCTGCGAGGGGAAGTTGCCCTTGGTCTCGAATGCCTTGATCTGCTGTTCGGGTGCGGTCAGCCAGGCCGCGAGTTCCCTGGCTTCCTCCGGGTGTGCGCCCTGCGCAGGAACAGTCAGGTAGGAGCCGCCCCAGTTGCCACCGCCACCGGGGAAGACAGGAGCCACGTCCCAGCCTTCGACGCCTTCAGCATTTCCTTCGACAACGCCGAGCATCCACGGCGGGCACAGCATCGTGGCAAAACCATCATTCTGGAATGCGTTGGTCCAGTCTTCCGACCACTGTGACAGGTGGGCAGACAGGTTATCCTCGACCGACGCCTTCAGTACCTGGTCGTACACCTTCTTGATGGTGTCGTTTTGGTCCAGCGGGATCACGGTGTTGTCAGACTCTTCGAAGGGCTGTTCAACCTGGTTCAAAATACCCTGGTAGGTACCGGTTCCACCGTCAAACCACGGAATTCCGGTTGCCTCGACGAACTGTTTGCCGACTTCGAAGTACTTGTTCCAGTCGCCTTCCAGCAGCTTGGCCACCTCATTGCGATCAGTTGGCAGGCCGGCTTTTTCGAACATGTCTGCGCGGTAGCAGATGGCTTCCGGACCGGCATCCGTGCCGTATCCCATCAGCTTGCCATCTTCAGTCATCGCAGCTTCGGCCTTCCAGTCCAGCCAGCGACCCTCAACGTCAGGTGAGCTCAAATCGACGAATTCATCTGGGTACTGCTTCAGTTCGGGCCACCAGTCCACTTCGATAGCTTCGATGTCCGACAGTCCGGATCCTGCTGCCAGACGGGTGAGCATGTTGTCGTGGGCTTCGTTCGAGGTGGCCGCTTTCTTCTGCTCGACCTTGATGCCCGGATGTGACTCCATGTATTCGTCAAAGAGGGTGTCGTAGCCAAATTCGTTGAATGTTGCGACAGTCAGCGTGATGTCACCGTCTGATCCGCCGCCAGCCTCGCCTGATGCTGAAGATTCCGATCCGCCGCCTGACGAGCAGGCTGCCAACGCAAGTGCGCCAATTGAGAACACCCCGATGGTGCCCATCATTTTTCTCGATCTCACAACTACTCCTTCGTATGTGATGGTGTCGTCCATTGCCGATGCGCATGGACCAGCGCCCTGATAAGGCCACCTTTGGGAGCGCTCTCTCATTGTGTTCACAGGCTGAGAGCGCTCTCAACAGGATGTTTCCCATCATGCCACCATAGTGAGTAGGCTGCCACCGTTAAATGGACACAATTTAGTAACACCTCTCACAAGGCGGGTGTTCAGGCTTTCGTCGGTACTTCTTGTGCCTGACGGCAACCGTTGCTCACAGTGCCACAGCTGTGGAGACCAGCGTCGCTACGGCGACGATTAACAGCAGCCCACCGAAAGTCAGTGTCAGGGTGCTGTCTTTGGCTCGAGTGGTCAATTTTCCGCCGAAGATTCCACCCACCATTGAGGCAGCCGCGAACGACAGTGTCACAACCCAATCGACGCTCACGTGAGTTCCCACCCGAGATAGCAGTCCCATCGCTGAGGCAATGATCATGATCAACAGCGACGTGCCTGACGCTTCCTTGATCGGGAATTTCAGCACCAGCACCAGCATCGGAACAACCGCGAACCCGCCGCCGACACCGAAAAAGCCAGTCAGGAAGCCTGTCAGTGTTGCCGCAGCGATCAGTGCCCAGACGTTGACGCCGTCCAGTGAGAAAAGACGACGAGGCGCGCGGGCACCCTCGTCAATACGGGTGGAGGAAGGGTCAGCATCGTCGCCATCAGCACGGTCAGCGGGAGTATCGTCGAGGGCATCTGTGGACGCATCGCCAGATGACGATCCGGCACGGCGCAACACTCGCCAGATCATGAGTGTGCCCACGCACAGCAACAATGCGCCAAAACAGAGCATGAGGATGGTGCCGTCTACCAGCACGCTCAGGCGTGAACCGGCCAGGGACCCGATGCACGACAGGGCTCCGAAAATGAGCCCTTCCTTGATTCGAACCCGTCCGTGGCGCTGGTGGTCAACGATTGACACGACGGCGGTCAGAGCCACGATGACCAGCGACGAAGCGGCGGCAGAATGGGGGCTCTGCCCCAGCAGATACACCAGGATCGGGACGGACAAGATGCCGCCGCCGGCGCCCAGCGCGCCCACCACGACACCCACCGCTAATCCGACTGCCAACGCTGCACCAATGCTCATCATGTCCTGCATGTTCCCTTTCGCGTGTCATTCATAATGTCGCTGGCGGGCCGGCCCGAGACAATCAGGCCCGCCATGCGCTCCAGGTCAGCGCTGATGTGTCGGTAGAAGTGCTCGTATCCGGCGCACAGATAGTTCTGCCCGTACTCTCCGTCGACCGAGCGAACGAAGCGGTCCTTCGGGCATCCGCCATAACACAGCTGCAGGTACGGGCAACGCCGGCACTGTCCGGTCAGCTCGAGGCGTTTCTTGCGTGAAAAGCGGCCCATCGTGTCAGTTCGGGCCAGGTCAGCAAACGCGTCCGATGCCACGTTTCCCACAAGCCAGTCAGGTTCAACCCAGTGGTCGCAGGCGTACACATCGCCGTTGAATTCCATGGCGAAATTGAATCCGCACTCGGGCGCATGCACGCACACCGACGCGGCACCGAAAAGCGCAGACAAGGCTGAATCGAAATCCTGGACGAAGACGCGCCCCACATCGCGCTTAACCCAGCAGTCGAAAACGGTGGAGAGGAACTGGCCGTACGCCTCAGGGTCCACGCTGCGTGATGTCACATCCGAGCCATGCTGACGGTAGAACACGCTCGGAGCGCGCTCCCCTTCGCCGCGCCAGCCGTTTTCAGCCAGATCAGCATATTCGGGGTCGACGCGCTCCACGATGGGAATGAACTGCATAAACTCAGCGCCCAGCTCATCGCGGAAGTACTCGTACACTTCGCGGGCGTGGTGTTCGTTCGCATGGTGAACGGTGCACAGGACATTGCAGCGCACACCGGCTTCCTGCAGGTATCGCCACCCTCGAATCACCATCGTGTGTGTGCCGCGGCCACCCTTATTCAGTCGGTAGGCATCGTGCAGCGCCTCAGGCCCGTCAATCGACACACCAACCAGGACGTCGTGCTTGGCCAGGAATTGCGCCCAGTCGCGGTCGATCAGAGTGGCGTTGGTCTGAATCGCGTGGACAACGCGTTGCGAGGGGCGGCGGTAATCCTCGCACAGCTGGACGGCACGTCTGAAAAAGTCGAGTCCGCGCAAGGTGGGCTCGCCACCTTGCCACAGCATCGTCACCTCGCCGTCAGCGCTGGCGGCCAGGAACTCTGCGATGTATCGCTCCAGCGTGTCCTCGCTCATGCGTTGGCGCGGCACGTCGTAGAGCAGTTCCTTCGACAGGAAGAAGCAGTACTGACAGTCGAGGTTGCACGCCGCACCAGCGGGTTTGGCAACGACGGAGAAAGGAAATCTTTCGCGTGCCAGAGGTGTCCCGTCGAGGGAAGGGGCCTCGGTGCGCACATGTGGAAACGGCAGTGTTGTCAGTGCCGGCACGGAGTCTGCTGCGGGTTCGGGATCCGGCGCTGGAGATGATCCGCGTGTCATGGATACCTCCTGCCCGTTCATCGTCAGCCGTTTTGATCCAGCGTAGTCACGGTTTTCGCTCAGGCGCCACCGCATCAAGGCCCGGGCGGGATGTCTTATGCAACGTCACATCGTGCAGTGATCGCGTCCCTGCCCGACAGTTGGCTCCCTCGTTATTGACGAGGGGCGTGCCGCATCACTGTTCGAATGCGCGCCAGCTGATCATGCAGTTCGGTGAGACGCAGGACCAGGCGGTAACGAAGCATGTTGATCGGGATTTCCCCGTACGTCCACACCTGTGTCGGTTCGGCAGCAAATTTCGTCTTGAACGTATCGAGGTGGGCGAACTGGGGAGCGTCTTCTGAGCCGATTCCCATCAGATCCAGGGTGTGGCACTTGCGTTCGCGGGCCGCCTGAATCATCTTCCACACCAAGGCGTCGGGAGCCAGTTCGCGTTTGGCCTGAGGCGTGGCAGCGGCAAAGTAGTAGGTGGCGAGGCCGTACGCATGGGTCATCATCAACCAGGCCGAAGATTGACCTTCGGGGGCGTAGATTATCAGTGTTGCCGCATCCCCCTGTGCCAATGCAGTCAGGAAGTCATGGTAGTAATCGCCCGTGAAGGTGGCGAAGTGTTCCGCGCTGCCCAGACTGTTCATGATCTCGACAAGAGGGTGGAATTCTTCGGCGCTCAAAGCGGTATAGGTGTGAATGGCACTCTGATCGATCTCGCGCAGGGCTTTCCGCACATCGCGTCGCCCTCGTTTTTTCATGCGAGCGAGCACATCGGAGTCCTCATCGCCCTTAAGGTCCAGCATCACCGTACGGTCGTAGGCCACGGCTTCGCTGCACGGCAGGCACTGCGCCTGAGGGCTCGCCACAATTCTGAGGAACGTGGCATCACTGCGTGATTTCTTGACGTACGCGGCCAGGTTATCGACCATGCGTCGTTCAACTGAGGCAGGGGGGCGCTCATTCCAGACCGGCCCGCCACGAGACCACAGGAACGGTACACGATGAGTCTCATACGACTTCAAGGTTAAGACTGCTTCATAGTGCCCATCAGTCCACAGGTGACGGGACCCCTCAAAAAGGTCGCGGCCCTCATGCAGTGCGTCCACGCGATCCCATTGCACTGTCGCCTCGATCGGCACCAATGACTGCGCACGTGACAGGAATGCCTCGTATTCCTCGTCAGTCAGTGTCTGGATATGCGAATCAGCCGATACTTCCGCTGCAGTGTAAGGGTCGCGCGAAACGGGCGCACTTTTTTCTTTGCGACCCACGACGCTCACCTTCTGTGTCTGACCTACGGAGCAGGGATGATGATCCGTATCCCACCAACCGGCCATACTCGTTGGAAAAACGTCACTGTAGGAGGATCTTGCGCCGAATCTTTCGAGATCCTGAACGGACAACAACGGTTCAGTAACGAGCTGCCATTCTTCATCGTAGCATTTGGATCATCCCGAGGATCTCACTACGATCACTTGAGGCCGACACCACAAAGGCTCCAGCCTTTGACACCTCACCTTGTCGATCGGGCCGCTCGAGGGACCGTCCGTCGGGGTGAAGCTCAGATGATTGCGATGCTTCTACTTTTCCTTGCTGAACATGTAGTTCGTGGCCACCACGATCGCGCCGTAAATCAGTCCGGCGATCGGCCACACCAGCCACGAGGTTTCCCAACTGCCCAGGAATGACACCGCCAGGAAGATTGCAACGGTCAGCAGCCAGTACACTCCGCTGATCATGCCCAGAGGGCTGTGTGAGGTCTTCTTGGCCAGGTCGTACTCTTCAACCTGCAAGATGACGTTCATGCCGTTCATAACAGTCTGAACTGCAGTAATGCTGTAGGTCGCGACGGCGAAGACGATCAGGGAGAGAGCAAAGCAGATTGCCAGTATCCCGTCCCCGAACACGTCCGACAGTATACTGCCAAATATCAAAATCAGTAGCCCGACGATGTAGGAGATCACGGAGATCGTAACGGCACGCGAATATGTCGGCTTAAACTCCTTCTTCTGCTGCTCAGTTCGATACGTTGCGGCAATGGTGGGCGCCAGAACCTTCTTCGACATGTCCTCATACTCACCTGAGTAGGGGTTTTTCAGCATGAAGTACAGTCCGAGGCAGACCAGAATTGCCACTACTGTCAATCCGATGGCACCAGCGATCATCTCAACGGTCTCGCCGCGTCCGTCAGCCACCATGCCACCGCAGATCAAAACGATTGGAGACAGGATAAATGCTGCCACTCCCAAGGCGATGGGGCGTGCCCGTTTGCGTCGATGCTCAATGAACTCGGCGGCTCGTTCAGGACTGATCTGAATCGGTGTATCAGCCAGGGTGACTGTGCGCTCGGTCGGTGCTGTCACCTGGGGATCGCCCGCCTGGCTTGCCGCTGCCGACTGGGGTGATGCGGCCTGGGCTGGAGCGGCTACTCCCATTTCTGCTGCCAACTCATCAACATCTCCGAAGTCAGCGATGACCTGGGACAGTGCGTAGTGTTCGGGCAGTCCCTGCGCCAGGAGTTCGTCGTATTTGTCTTCCATCAGCTCGAGCATTTCACTGCGGGCCTGGTCGGTTTCAGGGGTGTGGGGAAGGGATGAGAACATGTAATCGAGATATTGCTTGATGGCTTTCATGATTACTCCTCAACGAATGAATTGATCAACGAGGGTTTTGGTGTCGTTCCACTCGGAGCACTTGTCATGGTAATAGGTACGTCCTTCTGTGGTGATATGGAGGTAAGTCCGAGGTTTTCCGCCGGTTCGGGTGCCGGGATACGAGGTCACATATCCGTCTTTTTCAAGGCGCTTGAATGCGGAGTACAACGTCGTTTCCTTCATGACGAAGTCACTGTTGCTCAGTTCGGTGATGGATTTGGATATTTCGTAGCCGTAGCTGTCCGAGTCGAGCAGAACTCGCAGAATCATCAGTTCCGTGCATCCGCGCAGAACTTCACTACTGACCATGTGGGTTCCTCCCTTTGTGATCCCGTCGCCGCACTGTTGTGGTGATGTGTATGCCCCTCAGCAAGTACTCCATGTGAAGTACTACGTCTGATGTAGTAAATACTGTACACCCACTACTACGTCACATCAAGTAGTTTGGGTCACTTCGTGGTGCAGTGATTTCCGCCTGACGTGTGTTGGCAGCGACTGGGCCGAAGATCACGCGCTGCGCAGATAGGTCGTGCGCCCTCTCCTCGTACACGCGTGTCAATCATGCGTCCTCCCCTCGTCCACCACCTTCATCGCGCCGAATCCTCGGCTCATTCACCCCACTCACCGTCTCTTGCGCACCTCCAACCCAGTCCCGCCGCTTCCTCGCACAAAACCCTGGATTTGACGCCTCGTTGTGCACATTCTGGCGTCAACCGCAGACGCGCCAATCTGTCGCGCTGAGGACGTAGCCTCCGGCTGGCGTTCGACTCTGCCGCGAGCCTCGCATGCTGCAGATGTCAGATGGTGATGGTGCCGGTGGTGCCGTTGATCGTGATGATTTGGCCGTTGGTCAGGGTGGTTGTGGCTCCTGCGGCGCCCATGACTGCGGGGAGGCCGTATTCGCGGGCGACGATGGCGGCGTGGGAGAGACGCCCTCCGGTGTCGGCGACGATGGCGGCGGCGAGGCTGAACAGGGGTGTCCATGACGGGTCGGTGTAGTGGCACACGAGGATGTCGCCGGGCTGGAGCTGGTCGAAGTCCTGAGGCCCGGTGATGACTCGTACTGGGCCAGTGGCCTGGCCCGGGCTGCCGGCGGCCCCGGCGAGTCTGGTGTCCGCGGGCTGGTCGGCCCGCGCCCACCAAGCTGCAGCTGCGTGCGGTCGGTCAGCCTCACGCTGGCTGGCGGTCGCGCGTGTTTCCTGAGTCGATGCAGGTTCGGTGAGCGCCGTCGCGATCTCCGGCAGGGTGAGGTACTTGAGGTGCTCTGGCGTGTCGAGGGCTTGTCGATGGTGGAGCCGGGCGGCGATCTCGTTGGTGACTCGGCGTGCGATCACGTAGGCGTCCTCGATGAGGTAGACCGATGCCTCCCGGGCGACGTGAACGTGCAGGCTGCGACGGCTCTGGCGGTGGGTGACCCTGCCGGTGAGCGGACGGCGCTGGAGACCATCCGTGGCGTGAGTAGACAGGCCTTGGCCGAGACGCGGTCGATGGTTCACATGCTGCGCACCACCGAGACGATGGACGTCTCCGGTGAGCTGCGCACCATCCCGGTGGTGGCAGACCAGATTCGCGCAGCGGGGGTGCAGGTGGCGTGCGACTTGCCTGATGTGGCCGAGTTGGGCCGCTGGCAGGAGCAGTGGCCGGTTGCTGTTCGGCTGGCGGTGGACCAGCTCACCGACCTCCTCGTCGACCTCGACGACCTCTACAACAAGTGCGAACCAGCCGAAAGACGCATCCTCAACCGCGCCCTGTTCACCCGCATCACCATCGACGACGAAGAGAACGCCACCTACACACCCGACGAGACCACCGCCAGCGTCCTCGCCCACACCAGCATCGACGCCCCGGCGGACGTCACCGCAGAAACAAAACTGCCCCGCCATCAGGCGGGGCAAGTTTCGATTTTCTCATCTTACGTGGAGCTAGTGGGACTCGAACCCACGACCCCCTGCTTGCAAAGCAGGTGCGCTACCAGCTGCGCCATAGCCCCGTTATTGAGTTCCTACCGTACCTGACGGTGACAGCTCCAGACAACCGCCCAGAAAGCGGTCGGGTCGGGTCGCCGTCGTTAATGAGCGGTGGAAGATTCCGGCTCATATTCGTCGGTGACGGACCTCCACAGATCAGCGTTATTGGACAGGTCCTGAGCAATTTGACGAACGACAATCCCCGCTATCGCAGCACCGGCAAGCGCCGCAATGGTCGTGATCGCCTTCTTCACCGCTCCGCCTCCCATTCAGCTGAGTGTGGACAGTGGGCCTAGCTGGACTCGAACCAGCGACCTCAGTCTTATCAGGACTGCGCTCTAACCAACTGAGCTATAGGCCCATCCGCGCCCCAAGGGCACCGAACTATCGTACCCGAGCATCGGTGCGACAACAAAACGAGAGCCTAGTGACGTCTATGACATTCACCGACACCACAGTCGCCATCTTCCACCGCTCGCGCCTCTACTCATCCATCAAGGACACGCGCACCCCGCCCACCAATGAGGCGATGATGTTGTACAGGAACGCACCCAGCGTCGACATCGCCGTGATCATGATGACGTTGGCCACCGCCGCAATGGTCGCGTAGGACAGCACCTTCGACAAATGCAGGTACTCCATGAGCGTGACGAAACGTTCCGCGCTCAGATTCTTGAGGAATTCCTCAATGTCGCCGAAAACGTGCATGGAGTCGAGCATCAGCCACAACACCAGGGTGGCGAACACCAACGCTATCCCCAGCGCCACGGACAACAGGAAGCCAACCTTCATGACTGACCACGGGTCCACGCGCGCTACCGACAGGTCGACTCTGCGCGGTACATCCTCATCCAGGATCGGCTGATCGAGGTCTTCAAGATCGCTCATTGCTCGTCCTCCTCAGTTTCTGCACTTGACGCTACAGGCTCATCAGCCTCTTGTGCAGCTGATTCGTCGGCGGTTTCATCAACGGCCTCATCTTCGTCATCCTCCGTGTGACGCGTAATCGCAATAATGCGGTCATCGTCATCCGGTCGAGCGAAAATGACACCCATAGTGTTGCGCCCGGTGGCACGCACGTCGGACGCGTTGATTTGGACAAGTTTACCGGATTCGGTAATCACCATGACATTCTCGTCACTGTCGACAACGAGGGCGCCCACCAGTGCACCTCGTTCATCCACCAAGTTGCCTACTCGCACGCCGAAAATGCCGCGACCCTTCACAGGATATTCGCTCAACGGGGTGCGCTTCGCGTAGCCACCATCTGTGACGATCAGCAGGTCAGCACCCTCGCGCACAACTTCCATCGCCAGCAGCTCATCGCCGTCACGGAACTTCATGCCGCGCACACCCGACGTGCCGCGCCCCATCGGACGCAGCTGCTCATCGCTGGCAGTAAATCGCACCGCTTGCCCCTTACGGGACACCAGGATCAGATCATCATCAGCGTTCACCAGCTGAGCAGACACCTGCTGATCAGGCTCTCCGTTGTCATCATCACGCAAGTTGATCGCAATAATGCCGCCGGTTCTGGCACTGTCGTATTCCGACAGGCGCGTTTTCTTCACCAGACCGGACCGTGTGGCCAGCACCAGGTAGTCAGCCTCGTCGTAGTCGTGAATAGCCAGGACCTGTGCAATGCGCTCATCGGGTTGGAACGCAAGCAGATTCGCAACGTGCTGACCGCGGGAGGTGCGACCGCCCTCCGGAATCTCGTACGCTTTCGCGCGGTAAACACGACCTAGGTTCGTGAAGAACAGCAGCCACTGGTGCGTGGTTGTGACAAAGAAATGCTCCACCACATCATCGCCCTTGAGCTGAGTGCCGCGCACACCTTTGCCGCCGCGTTTTTGCGAACGGTAATTGTCGGTGCGGGTACGTTTGGCGAAACCGTCACGGGTGATGGTCACCACCACGTCCTCTTCGGGGATGAGGTCCTCCATCGACATTTCGCCCGCGTACGGCACGATCGTGGTGACACGCTCATCACCGTAGCGCTCGACAATCTCCGCCAGCTCGGTGGACACAATGTCGCGCTGGCGTTGCGGGGTGGCCAGGATGTCTTCCAGGTCGGCCACATGGTCACGCAACTGTGCGTGCTCGTCCAGAATCTTCTGACGTTCGAGGGCGGCCAGGCGACGCAACTGCAGTGCCAAAATGGCATCAGACTGCGCTTCATCAATGTTGAGCAGGTCCATCAGGCCGGTGCGCGCATCGTCGGCTGTTGGAGAGCGACGAATCAGCGCAATCACTTCATCGAGGGCATCGAGCGCCTTGAGGTAGCCTTCCAGAATGTGCAGGCGTTCGCGCGCCTTGTTCAAACGGAAGCGAGTGCGCCGCTCAATGACTTCGATCTGGTGTCTGATCCAGTGACGGATAAATCCATCCAGCGACAGTGTGCGCGGCACGCCGTCCACCAGGGCGAGCATATTCGCCGGGAACGAGTCCTGCAGCTGCGTGCGCTTGTACAAGTTGTTCAGGACAACTTTGGCAACCGCGTCGCGTTTGAGAACCATGATCAGGCGCGTGCCTGAACGGCCCGACGTTTCGTCACGGATATCCGCAATACCCTGGATCTGGCCGGCCTTGACCATGTCGGCAATTTTCTGGACCAGGTTATCGGGGTTGACCTGGTAAGGCAGCGCCTTGACAACCAGGCACGTGCGGCCATGGATTTCCTCAACCTCGACAATGGCGCGCTGAATAATCGAGCCGCGGCCAGTGCGGTAGGCATCCTCAATGCCCTTGCGACCCAGGATCGTCGCACCGGAAGGAAAATCCGGGCCCTTGATGCGTTCCATGAGAGCTGCCAGCAGTTCTTCACGCGTGGCATCAGGATGCTCAAGTGCCCACTGCACACCCTCGGCCACCTCACGCAGGTTATGCGGCGGGATGCGCGTGGCCATACCCACGGCAATACCTTCCGACCCGTTGATCAGCAGGTTCGGAATACGCGACGGCAGGATCGTAGGCTCCTGGGTGCGCCCATCGTAGTTGTCCTGGAAGTCAACAGTGTCTTCATCAATGTCGCGCACCATTTCCATCGCCAGGGGCGCCATCTTACATTCGGTATAACGAGGGGCAGCAGGCCCCAGGTTACCGGGAGAACCAAAGTTACCCTGACCGGCAATGAGCGGGTAACGCATTGACCACGGTTGGATGAGGCGAGCCAAAGCGTCATACACGGAGCTGTCACCGTGAGGGTGGTAGTGCGCCAACACGTCACCGACGACGCGCATGCACTTGTAGAAACCTGCATTGGGGCGGTATCCGCCGTCGTACATGGCATACAGGATGCGGCGGTGAACCGGCTTGAGGCCGTCTCGCACGTCCGGAAGGGCGCGGCCCACAATGACCGACATGGCGTAATCAAGGTACGACCTCTTCATTTCCATTTCGAGGTCGACTTGATCAATCCGTCCGTGCGGAGCGGTTGATTCAATCTCTGTGGTGGGCTCGTCACTCACGATGAAACTCTCCTTGGTCCCTGATCAGTAGGTTGTTGACGATGGTCGGATCACTGTCGTTGCGCCGCGGCGCTAGGCGTCAATGAATCGCACATCCTGAGCGTTTCGTTGAATAAACGAACGCCTGGATTCCACGTCATCACCCATCAGCAGGGTGAAGATTTGGTCGGCAGCTGCTGCTTCGCCCACCTCGACTTGCTTCAAAATTCGGTGCGCAGGATCCATCGTGGTTTCCCACAATTCCTGGTCGTTCATCTCACCCAGGCCCTTGTAACGCTGGATGCCACCGTGCTTGGGCAGGCGATGACCGGCCTTGAGTCCTTCAGTAAGACAGTCGTCACGCTCCTTGTCCGAATACACGTATTCGTGCGGAGCATTCGTCCACTTGAGTCGATACAGCGGAGGTGTCGCCAGGTACACGTAGCCTTGCTCCACCAGTGGTCTCATATAGCGGTACAGGAACGTCAGCAGCAAGGTCGCGATGTGCTGGCCATCCACGTCAGCATCTGACATCAGCACGATCTTGAAGTAGCGCAACTTGTTGATGTCAAACTCTTCACCAATGCCGGTGCCCAGGGCGCTGATGAGAGACTGGATCGTCTCAGAGTTCAGCGCGCGGTCAAGGCGAGCCTTTTCAACGTTCAGGATCTTGCCGCGAAGTGGCAAAATCGCCTGGTGTTCCGGGTCGCGCCCACCGACGGCACTACCACCTGCCGAGTCACCCTCGACAATGAAGATTTCACACACTGAGGGGTCTTTGGATGAGCAGTCGCGCAACTTCGTCGGCATCGACAGCGTGTCCAGGGCGGTTTTGCGCCGAGTGGCTTCACGGGCCTTGCGTGCCGCGACGCGCGCCAACTGAGCCTGCTGACCTTTCATGATGATCGCCTTGGCGTCGGCAGGATGCGCATCGAACCAGTCCTGCAGGTGCTGGTAGACCTGCTGCTGGACGAATGTGCGGGCTTCTGTGTTCCCCAGCTTGGTCTTGGTCTGGCCTTCGAACTGCGGTTCGGTCAGCTTGATGGAGATCACCGCCGTCAGACCTTCACGCACATCTTCACCGGACAGGTTTTCGTCCTTGTCCTTGAGGATTCCGCGCTCCTTGGCATAACGGTTGATCACCGTGGTCAGTGCCGTGCGGAAGCCCTCTTCGTGTGTGCCGCCTTCGGTCGTATTGATCGTGTTGGCGTAGGTGTGCAGGCTCGACGAGTACGCCGTTGTCCACTGCATCGCAATTTCCAGCGACATCGTGCCCGGATCGTTTTCAGCTTCAAAATCAATGATCTCGGAGTTAATGACGTCAGTCTTGCGGCTCGAATCCAGGAATTCCACGTAGTCGCGCAAGCCATGTTCATACATGTAGGACACGCGGCGGAACCCTGGAACAGGATCGTCAGCTGGGCCTTCGTCATCCCCGGTGATCTCGTCGCCCTCGTCCTGAACCCAGGGGCGCTCATCGGTCAGCGTGATGCGCAGCCCCTTATTGAGGAACGCCATCTGCTGGAAGCGGTGACGCAGCGTCTCAAAGTCAAACTCAGTGGACTCGAAGATCTGTGGATCTGGATAGAACACCTGGGTAGTGCCCGTTTCGTCGGTTTCCTCGCCACGTTCGAGCTCAGAGACCACTGCCCCGCCATCGGCAAAGGACATGCGCCACACGTACCCCTGTCGACGCACCTCAGTATCAACCCGGGTGGACAAAGCGTTCACGACGGAAATACCCACGCCATGCAGACCGCCGGAAACAGCGTACCCGCCGCCTCCGAACTTGCCTCCAGCGTGCAGAATCGTCATGACGACCTCAACAGTTGGTCGCCCCTCGGTAGGGTGAATATCCACTGGAATACCACGCCCGTTGTCGACTACCTTCAGGCCGCCATCAGCCTGGATCGTTACCTCGATGTGGTCGGCGTATCCAGCCAAAGCTTCGTCAACGGAGTTGTCGACCACTTCATACACCAGATGGTGCAAGCCGCGTTCTCCCGTTGAACCGATATACATGCCAGGCCGCTTACGAACAGCCTCCAGACCTTCCAGAACGGTGATGTCTGATGCCCCGTAATGCCCCTGGTCCTCATTTGGCTGGGAATTGATCCCTTCGTCCGCCACTCACCGGCTCCCCTCATTGTGATGGTGCTGCGCACCGCGGGCTGGCTGCCCTCCCGGAAAATTCCGGGACCGTGTGTCCACATGACACACTACTCATAATCTGTTTATATTTTACCAAAAAACAGGGTTTTTCGACTTGATTTCACGTTGGTGTAGGCCACGCTAAAGTCCTCGTGAGCTGCGAAAAGACAGGTTCTTGTGAAGTGTGGGAGGGGTCACCCATACGTGTCACGCACACCTCTGCCCTTCACTGACCATCGGCCCTTGTTCCAGGAGGGACCCGACGGGCCGCGGACGATGACCTG
Organism: Pauljensenia sp. C0254C2; assembly: GCF_056583835.1. NCBI lineage: Bacteria > Bacillati > Actinomycetota > Actinomycetes > Actinomycetales > Actinomycetaceae > Pauljensenia > Pauljensenia sp. C0254C2. The sequence continues at coordinate 104,061 of NZ_JBWPJO010000007.1, read as the reverse complement.
ATCGACCACTCCGGCACCGACTTCTTCGGCAATTCGGCGCTCAATGTGAGGCAGAAGCAGCACGAGCTGTTTGGCCCACGCCGTTGATGAACAGCGCACAATGAGTGTGCGGTCATTGAAGGTTTCGATTGAACAGTGCTGGGCGACGTTGTCTCCAACAATCACCGGCCACTGCGCCATAACGGACCCCATCGCGGTCGAGGAATCCCACCCGCGATCATGCGTGGTCTTCTTGATGACACGTCCAATGGAGCGCGGTTCATTCCACCGCAAGCGACCAGAAGCCAGTCCCACACGCCCGGCGCGCCCAGCCCCGCTTCGATGCCGCAATGCCCACAGGGGTCCCAGCATGGCGCGCGCACGCAGTTCCTCGCGTGCATTGCGAGGTTCGAGGGTGACCTGACCACTGTGTGTATCACCGTTCGATGCACCGGTGTCACCTGCACCAGCGTGAGCGCCATGGGCGAACTCATCGCGCTGAGTGCGCCCAGAAGAGCCGGCAGCGCGCGGATGAGTGCTGCGCGTGGCTCCCCGAGCCAGCATGGCACGCTGCATGCGAGCAGTGGCCTGCGCGATCACATCGGTGCGCTCACCATCAGAAAGCAGTCCGGAATTTTCATTCACGCTCAATCACCGAGCCATCTTCTGGATCCCAGTGGACGCGAAAAATGTGAGCGTCCAGCTGATCGGGCACATCGCTCTCAACTGCCGCAGTAATGAGCACCTGATCTGCCTGCCTGATGACCTCGACAAGGGCTTGACGCCTCTGCGCATCGAGTTCAGCAAAGACATCATCGAGGATGAGGATTGGCCGTTCTCCCTCGTCACTCAGGACTTCAAAGGATGCCAGGCGAAGTGCCAGGGCAGCCGACCATGATTCGCCGTGAGATGCATAGCCTTTAACGGGTAAGTGTCCCAAAGTCAGTTCCAGGTCGTCGCGGTGGGCACCCACAAGGTTCACACCGCGTCGCACTTCATCGTCTCGAACATGCTGGAGGGCCTGTCTTAATGCCTCAATGTGCGCGGTCGGGTCAGTGACGTCGATATCGCTGAAGGCTGACACGGAGGCTTCCAGGCCCACTGAAAATTCTCGAGGCGAGTCAGCCACACTGCTATAGGCATCAGATGCCGGTGTACTCAGTAACATGACGACGCGGTGGCGCTCAAGTGTGACCTGCGCAGACAGTTCCACGAATTGGTCATCCCAGATTTCCAGCGTTGACAGGTCAGGGACCTGTCCACGACGCACACGTGCACTGGCAGCTTTGAGCACTGCGGCGCGTTGGCGTGCCACACGGTCAAAATCTGCACGAACGGCGCTGAACGTCGGGTGAAGCTGGATCGCGCATTCGTCGATGAAACGGCGCCTGACCTGCGGTGCATCGCGCACAATGGACAGATCCTCGGGTGCGAACACAACGGTCCTGACCATTCCGAGGATTTTCTTAGCCGCCAGCGTGGTGCGATTCAGGCGCGCCCGATTGGCTTTTCCGCGCACCACTTCCAGTTCCACCACCTGGTCGCGCCTGCCGGCTTGATCGCGCCTTTCGGAGGATTCACCTGCCTGTGACGTATCCGAAGCATTGTCACTGTTGTCCCCGCTCAGCGACGTCGTGTGCTCCCCTGTCACCAATTTCACGCGGATCATGGCACCACCAGGAGGAGCCTCCTCGCCGGTCGGTACCCGCACCAGTGCCGTGTCGGCAGCGACCCGATGAGACGAAAACGTTGACAAATAGGCGATGGCCTCAACAAGATTCGTTTTTCCCTGACCGTTGTGGCCAACGAAAACGCTCACTCCAGCGGGAAGTTCACACACCTGGTGACGGTAGGAACGGAAATCATCAAGTGCGACGTGCGAGATACGCACACACTCACGCTCCGAAGCGGATGGGCATCAGCAGGTAGCGGAAACTGGTGTCCTCTCCCCCATCGAGTTCACTTTGACCAGTCATGACAACCGGCTTGGACTGGTGTGTAAAGCCGAAGCGCACAAAGTCGGCCGACAGTACCGACAGGCCTTCAATCAGATACGACGGGTTGAATCCTGTGGTGATCTCGTTGTTGACCTGAGCTTCAATTGCTTCCGAACCCTGGGCGCTTTCACCCTGGCCGGCTTCGAGGACCACCTGACCTTCTGAAAATGCCATCCGCACCGACGTCTTACGCTCAGCCACCAGCGCCATACGCTTGACCGCTTCAAGCAGCACGTGACGATCACATACAGCCTGAATCGGTGTGGTTTCCGGGAAAAGTCGAGATACCGGCGGGTAATCCCCGTCCATCAACGTGGAGGTGGTGCGTCGACCCGATGCCTCAAAACCAATCAGAGATGATGCTCCTGGCTTGGATTCACGTGACAGACCGATCGTCACGCGCGACCCTGATGCGGTGGACTTGGCCACGTCGCTCAGAATCCGGGCCTTCACCAGTGCCGCATCGGAGAACTGCGGGTCACTGGGTTCCCATTCCAGGTCACGCACAGCTAGGCGGTAGCGGTCAGTGGCGATCAGCGATATGCGCTCACCTTCAAACTCCATACGCACACCCGTCAACAGTGGCAACGTGTCGTCGCGCGACGCGGCGATCGAGACCTGGCCGATGGCCTGGGCAAGTGTTTCAGAATCAACAGTGCCGCGTGTTTGGGGATGTTCGGGCAGCAGCGGGTACTCATCCAGTGGCATCACGGCCAGCACAAAGTGAGACGATCCGCAGGTGATCGTCACTTTCGGTCCGTCAACAGTGAAATCGACCGGACGCTGCGGCAGTGACTTACAGATGTCGGCCAGCAGGCGACCCGATACGAGAACCTCACCGGGCTCATGTACTTCGGCAGGAATATGCGAGTTCGCGGATACCTCGTAGTCGAATGACGACAGCGTGACGATCTCAGCATCTGCGCTGAGTTTGACACCTGCCAGAATCGGGCTGGGTGGCCGTTGCGGCAACGCTCGGGCAGTCCACGATACGGCTTCCGACAAAATGTCACGGGCGACAGTGAACTTCATTCTGTACCCCTCCAACTCCCCGTGCGAGCACTCATTAGCTGTTTTGATGAACCGAACCAACTCTACTCGATTCTCATGCAGAAGTTGACCCCAAGGCGAAATATGTGGATTAAATCAGAACTGACCACGAACCCGTGTGATGAGCTTCGTCGAGCTCTTCGCGAACTCACTAATCGGCCACCCATCGTTTGTTGTGAGTTTTCCACTTTTTCATCTTTTATTTCTTTTTCTTCATCGTCATAGGACATGTGGAAAGTGTGGAAAAGCCCGTCAACCCCCGCGATTTCAACGATTCGTTACGTGGACAAATGTGGGCACGAGATGTGGACACTTTATGAGCCGATTGTGGATTCACACAAGACCGGTCCGTGCATCCACAACGAGCAGGCATCGATCCACAGATCGAATCACAAATTTCTTGTCATTACCCACAGGATATCCACAGTTTTATCCCCAGCGGTGGGTAAGTAAGGAATATGCGGCTGGACGCGCCCCCTTCGTCAATTCGTGGCTCAACGGTACGGGCGATCCTTACGAATTGCGAGCTTTTTGCTTGATGCGGTTGGTCAACTCGGTGACGTGGTTGAAAATGTCACGCTTTTCCGCCATCTGCTCGGTGATCTTCTTATTGGCATGCATCACCGTGGTGTGGTCACGACCGCCGAACGCTGCGCCAATCTTGGGCAATGAAAGATCTGTCAACTCGCGACACAGATACATGGCGATCTGGCGTGCTTCCACCACCGTGCGGGAACGGTCAGTTGAACACAGTTGATCCAGCGTGACATCAAAGTAGTGCGCGGTCTGACCCATAATCAGTGCGGACGTGATCTCCGTGTCATCGGGATCAGAAATGATGTCCTTGAGGACCATCTCAGCCAGCGGCAAGTCAATGCGTTGCTGCGTGATATTGGCGAAAGCCGTCACGCGCAGCAGCGAACCCTCGAGTTCTCGAATATTCGACGAAATGCGCGAGGCGATGTACTCCAGCACAGCCGGATCCACTTCGATCCCCTCGCCAACGGCCTTCTTCTGCAAGATGACGATACGCGTTTCCAGGTCCGGTGGCTGAACGTCGGTGAGCAGACCCCACTCGAAGCGCGAACGCAGCCGGTCCTCAAAGCCTGACAGCTGTTTGGGCGGCAGATCCGAAGTCAGAACGACCTGTTTATTAGCGTTATGCAGGGTGTTGAAGGTGTGGAAGAACTCCTCGACGGTCTGCTCTTTGCCCTGAATGAACTGGATGTCGTCCACCAACAGAATGTCCACTTCGCGGTAGCGGCGCTGGAATTCCTCCGCGCGGTCTTCGCGAATAGCGTTAATGAAGTCGTTCGTGAATTCTTCGGAATTGACGTAGCGCACACGCAGATGCGGATACATCGACAGTGCGTAGTGACCGATCGCGTGCAGCAAATGAGTCTTTCCCAGTCCTGACCCACCGTAGATAAACAGGGGGTTATAGGACTTGGCCGGTCCTTCAGCCACCGCCGTTGCCGCCGCATGGGCAAAACGGTTCGAGGGGCCAATGACGAATGTGTCGAACGTATAGCGAGGGTTGAGCCGGGTTTCCGTTGAATCGATATTCACAGCATCGAGCACGCGCGAGGCCCCGGCGTCGCGCGGAGTTTGCAAAGGTGGAACATGATCATCGTCGGGTGATGCGCTCTCGTCTTCAAGCGGTGCAAGCGAGGTGTCAATGGTGACAGCGATGCGCACGTTGCGACCCAGTGCCTGGGACAGTGACTGCGTGACGTCGTCGGAAACGCGTGTCTCAATGAAACCTTTGGTGAATTCGTTGGGGACGGCCAGTAAGATGGTGCCTTCGATGTCGCCCAGAGGTTTCACCATGTTGATGAATGACGCCGCCAATGGCCCTAAATCAACGGATTTCAACGATTCGAGGGCGTCTGCCCACGCATCGGATAACGACTTGCTCACTGTTCTTACCTTACCTGCGAAACCGACGTGACATTCAACACTTGAACGCTACCAGTTTGTGACGACGTCCGGATAACTCACTGTATCGATCTGAGCGTAATCCACAAGTTGGGGAAAGGTCTGTGGAAAACACGCTGGCAAATGACACACGTGTAGTTACAAAGCCGAATTCAGAGATGCTGCGGAAAATCCGTAAATTACACCGTTGTGGATAACATGTGGAAATCCACGGATGTGGAAAAAGTTATCCACGGGCCAGTCCACAGTTGTGGACGAAAATTGGGAGTGTGGAACCGGTGACAATTGGCCTCGATTGCGTTGACGGCTCTGGGTCAAACCCCTACGCTTGAAATCTGTCTGTGCTCGCATGAGCACGCCGTGAACCGTCCTGCGAGAACAACTCGGTGGATACTCGCGGTGAAAGAAATAAAGGAAGAGTGGAACGAGGGGTTCCACCGTCAAGGAGTAGCGTCATGGTGAAGAGGACCTATCAGCCCAGTAACCGTCGTCGTTCCCGTACGCATGGTTTCCGTTTGCGTATGCGGACACGTGCAGGTCGCGCGGTGATCTCCAACCGTCGCCGCAAAGGCCGCGCACGTCTTTCTGCCTGAGACTTCGGTGTTGCCGCGCGCGCATCGCATGGTGGATTCGACCGATTTTTCAACGACAATCCGTCATGGTTCTCGCAGCGGTAATGCGATGGTCGTGGTGCATTGCCGAACCGACGAGGATGCTTCCAAGCGCCTCGTCGGTTTCATCGTGCCCAAGCGCGAAGTCGCGTTGGCAACACGACGCAACACCATCAAGCGTCGCCTGCGCCACCTCATGGCCGCGCGAGTAGCTGACCAGCCCGACGGTGCGCGCATTGTTGTCCGCGCAGGGCACCGAGCTCTGGGTCAGGACTCGGCCACACTGGGCGTCAACCTGGATCGGGCACTGACGCGGGCATGGCGCAAGTGGGATGAACGCGAGCAGCAACGGGGCCAGAAATGAGCCTCCTGCGCACCATCGCTTTGGCACCCATACGTTTCTACCAGCGCTTCATCTCTCCCGGTTTGCCACCACGATGCAAGTACGCACCCACATGTTCGGCTTACGCCGTGCGTGCGATCGAAGTTCACGGCATCATCAAAGGCACACTCCTGGCGTCATGGCGGCTCCTGCGATGCAACCCGTGGTCCAATGGTGGTGTCGACCATGTGCCGCTTCACGGCCAGTGGAGTGCACCCCCCTGGGTTCCGCCTGACGATTGGGCGGGTTATCTGGACCCCGATGACTTCCCCGTAATGGGGCTTAGCGATTGTGACGAGTCGCCCTCGTGCACTCACGATACGATCGATCAGACATGCGCACATTCGCCTGTGCGAGACACACATGAAGGAGATGTCCATGTGGTTTGACAAGATCATTTACCCATTTACCGTTGCGATCGCATGGGTGTGGGTAAAGATCCACGATATGCTGGTGGCGCTCGGAATGAGCGGTGGGCCAGGTGTGGCGTGGATTGTGTCGATCATCGTGCTGACGATTGTGGTGCGCGCACTGATTACACCTCTGTACGTCAAGCAGCTGCGTTCGCAGCGAGCCATGTCCGTCATGCAGCCTGAAATGAAGAAGATTCAGGAAAAGTACAAGGGCAAGACGGACCAGGCATCTCGTCTCAAGATGAGCGAGGAGATGCAGGCGCTCAACAAGAAGTACGGGACGAATCCTTTTGCCTCGTGTCTGCCGCTGCTGGTTCAGATGCCGATTCTGTTCGGTATGTACCGCGCACTGTGGAACGCGGGTGCCGTTGCGCAGGGAACGTTCAATCTTGGCGACCACATCGGTCCGATCGATCAGGCGCTGGCTCAGGAAATCGAGCGGACGACGGTGGCAGGTGTGTCACTGTCAGGGCGCTTGACCGAATCGACGGGTGTGGGCCTGGCGGTCTTCATCATCTTGGCCATCTTCATGGTCGTGCTGCAGTTCCTGACGATGAAGATCTCGATGGAACGCAACATGCCGCAGCAGGCTCAGGATTCATCAAACCCGATGATGCGCACCCAGAAGATGATGATGTACCTGATGCCGTTGATGTTTGTCTTCACGGCATTTGTGGTGCAGATGGGCATCATGATCTATCTGTCGATCTCCACCGCGTGGACCTTCGGCCAGCAGATGGTGATGATGACTGTGATGCCGACCCCCGGTTCACCGGCCTACAAGGACGTGCTGGCCAAGCGTGAACGTGGGTACAAGGAGTGGGCCAAGCCTTACTTCGAGGAATACGACCGCAAGCGTGAGGAACTCGGATCTGATCCTGAGGCTGTCGCACAGCTGAACCAAACATCGCTCAAGGAAATCAAGAGCAAGGCCAGGAGCCAGCGCGTAGCCGGCAACTTCCCTGAATCAATGAGTGAGGGTGAAGTGGTGGGCGTATACCGTAACCTGGCGCTGCAGGAGTGGACGACGTTGCCTGACGAAACGTGGATGCGTGGCGTCCACCGTGCCAAGGAGCGCAGCGTGGTGCGCCAGGAGAAGGCTGCGAAGCGTGAACAGCCCCGACGGATGAGTCGTGAACAGCGCAAGCAGGCAGAAGCTAAGGAACGTCAGTTGGCTGCCGAGCATGAACGTGCCGAACAGAATCGGCGAGCTCGCCGCGAGGCGAGCGACCGTGCCAAGAGCGAGCTGACCCCTGAAGAGGTGGAACGCCGCCGCGCACAGCGCAAGAGTCAACGCAACAACCCAGGCCAACGCAAGAAGAAGAAGAGAAAATGATCGGAAAGTGGTGGCACTGACACACAGCGACAGTGACACTCACCGCCGATCCCCCGCACCTGAACAAGTGGAGCCCCACGGAAGGACATCTCAATGAGTGAGAAGAAAGACGAAACGTTGTCACGTCTGGAAGAAGAAGGCGAAGTCGCGGCAGATTACCTGGAGGAACTGCTCGATATTGCCGATCTTGACGGTGACATTGAGATCGACGTTGAGAACGGTCGCGCGTCGGTGGAAATCGTGGCTGACAACGCGACTGGTCTGGAAAACCTGGTCGGTGAGGACGGTGAAGTTCTCGACGCCCTGCAGGAACTCACGCGCCTGGCAGTACAAACCGAGCTGGGCGAACGCTCACGCTTGATGCTGGACATCGCGGGCTTCCGTGCCGATCGCCGCGTCCAGCTTCGTGAGCTGACACAAGAGGCCATTAACCGCCTGAATGCGACGGGTGAGCCGCAAAAGCTTGAACCGATGAACCCGTTTGAGCGCAAGGTGTGTCACGACGTGGTGGCCGAGGCTGGCCTGCACTCCGAATCGGAAGGCGCAGATCCACATCGCTATGTCGTGATCTCCGATCCGCGTGACGATGAGAGCGACGACGTTGATGACGACGCGGACTTCGAGGATTCAGACAGCGATGACGAATCTGTTAACGAGGTGCGCGCTCTGGAGGAATTGCAGGAAGGCGACTTTGTTGCTCCGGCTTCTGATGTAGCGGAGGCAACCTCGGAACTTGCTGAGCGCGACGATGAGTGAGGATGCGGCGCCTGCGGCCGGTAGTGTACCTGACGGCACCGGCGACGCTGACCTGGTGATCCCCGAAGAGCCCACCGAAGCTGTGCGCGAGTATTTCGGTACCAGCTTCTCGGCATTGGAGCACCTGGTCGACATGCTGCTTGACGAGGGAGAGATGCGCGGCTTGATCGGACCGCGTGAAGCCGGACGATTGTGGTCGCGCCACATTGTGAATTCAGCTGCGGTATTGGATTTTCTGCCTAAGCGTGGACAGGTGCTTGATGTGGGTTCAGGCGCGGGATTTCCTGGCCTAATTATTGCCATTTGTAAACCATCACTTGACGTTCACTTGGCAGAGCCGATGGAGCGTCGGTGTGAATGGTTGGCGGACGCAATCGATGAGCTGGGTTTGGACAATGTGACAATCCACCAGGCTCGCGCGGAAGATCTGCGCGGTAAGGGTCGTGCTGATGTGGTGACGGCTCGTGCGGTGGCGAAAATGTCGAAGCTCGTGCGAATGACGTCCAAGCTGATTGCTCCTCATGGTCAGTTGATGGCGTTGAAAGGTCGTCGTGCTGCGCTCGAAGTTGAGGACGCACGCAACGAATTGAAGCGCCATCATCTCCTCGCTGAGGTTCATGAAGTACCGTCGGTGATGGAAGATGAATCGACCTATGTGGTCGTTGCCCGTCGCGATGTGTGACCTCGGAACCAGCGGCTGACAGAGTAGACAAGAAGAAGGCAGGCTGAGATGAGCGAATTGACGCAAGGTGACGCTCCCCTATCGCGGCGTCTTCAGCAGAACTATGCTGATCTTCGTATGCTCGAGCACGCGGTCTTCACGCGGCCAGAGCGCCCTGTGGTCATGACCGTTGCCAACCAGAAGGGTGGCGTTGGAAAGACGACGTCCGCCGTCAACTTTGCTGCAGCTCTGGCTCTTGGCGGGTTGAATGTTGTGGTCATTGATGCTGATGCCCAGGGAAATGCGTCGACGGCGTTGGGTGCAGAACATGGCGTGGGCACTCCGTCAATCTATGACGTGATGGTGGAGGGAGCATCGTTGGCAGGCGTGATTCAGGACTGCCCTGATGTGGAAGGCTTGCGGGTGTGCCCATCGACCATTGACTTGTCGGGTGCTGAAATTGAAATGGTGGATTTGCCGCGTCGTGCGTTTTTGCTGTCCGATGCGGTTTCGGAGTTCTTGTCAGTGAACCGTGACGTGGATGTCATCCTGATTGACTGTCCCCCGTCGCTCGGATTGGTAACGCTCAATGCACTGGTGTGTGCCGACGAGGTCATGATTCCGATTCAGACCGAATATTACGCGCTGGAAGGTTTGACCCAGCTATGGTCAACGATCGAACGGATTCGATCTGAACTCAATCCGCGGTTGAGGATCTCGACGATTGTGCTGACGATGGTCGATAAGCGTACCAAGTTGAGCGAAGAGGTTGCAGCTGAAGTGCGCGAACACTTTGGGGACATCACGCTGACAACCGTCATCCCACGATCCGTTCGCATTTCCGAGGCGCCGAGTTACTCGCAGACTGCAGTAACCTATGATCCGCGATCGACCGGTGCTATTGCGTACCGCAAGGCGGCGCTTGAGTTGACGCAGCGATGGGCACAGAAGTAACTGATCGCGTCATTTTGCGTGGCCGTGACCTGTGAAGGATAATTACAGTTCCAGTGTCTGTGCGGGTGGCGGGCCTGTGAGTCAGTCAGGTTGTATGCGAATGCAGGAGATGTTTCACGTGAAACATTCGCGAAGAGGCCCGTTTGGTCAGTGATGACAAAAGCCCGGTCAAGTTAGATGACCAGGCGCGATGTGAACCCGACATGATGGTGGATAGGGACTCCTGCAACTCGTGATATCGAGCGCCCTTTGTTTGGAGGGTGGACAAGGTTGCAATCGAATGTGCTCACAGCAATGTTTCACGTGAAACATTCGTTGGCGCTCAGAGAACTGTAGAATCGAAAGCATCGATACGACCGAAGAAAGTGAAGCGCTGGGAACGATGGCCAGGAAGAAAGACACTGCACATCAATCGTCCGATTCAGGAAAATCGACTCGTCGGCACGGAGGACTGGGACGTGGATTGGCGGCACTGATTCCAGATTCTCAGAGCGAGAATCCACATTCGGTGTCGCGGCCGCTTGATGTCTTATTTCCAGAGCATACGGGTAGCCATGCTCCAGTTCGTGGGGGGTCACAACGAGATTTGTTGTCTCCGCGCTCGTCACGTCGGACAGCACACACCCGGAAGGGCACGACCACGCCCGAGTCAGAAGGTACGGGGAGTTCAACAACCGTTGTGTCAGAGTCGTCGGACGCATTTGCATCCAGTCAGTCCCGCAACTTGGGTTCTGAACGCGCCCACAAGGATTCAACGAGAAAGAATCGTGTAACATCTGCTGGAACAAGAAAAGGTGCAGCCCGCAAATCACAATCGGATGACGGCGCAGTGTCGCGAAAAGGTGAGGGTGCGTCACCTCGTAAAGGTCAGTCGAGGTCACGGCTCTTTGCTGAGGTCCTTGAAGGAACACCTGCGAATGTTTCACGTGAAACACCGCCGTCGGCCGCCGATTCGCCAAGACCTGACGGAGATCACGCGCCGAAAGAAAACTCGGGATCAAATAACGCAGAAGCAGTGCCGAGATCAGACGCTGGTCACGCAGGTACTGGTGACGAGAAGTCTGACCTGGTCGAAGTTCCCGGTGCGACCTTTGCTGAGATTCCAACTCAGTGGATTGTGCCGAATACCCGTCAGCCTCGGAGCGTTTTTGACGAAGATGACCTCAATGAACTGGCCGCTTCGATTCGAGAAGTCGGGGTGCTGCAGCCGATTGTCATTCGACCCATCGAAATCACGTCTGATACGCCTGACACATTGCGTGAATACATCGAGGAAAAGCCGGAAGCGCGCTATGAACTCATCATGGGAGAGCGACGTCTGCGCGCCTCTGAAATCGCTGAGGTCGACACCATTCCCGCCATTATCCGAAGGACCCAAGATGAAGACCTTCTGCGAGATGCCCTGCTGGAGAACCTCCACCGCGCCCAGCTCAATCCACTTGAAGAAGCCTCGGCCTATGCTCAGCTGATGGAGGACTTTGGAGCAACGCAGGAAGAGCTGTCAAGGCGCATTGCACGATCGCGTCCGCAGATTGCCAACACCTTGCGATTGCTCAAACTCCCACCCGCCGTGCAGCGAAAAGTTGCTTCGGGCGTGATCTCTGCTGGCCACGCACGAGCCCTGCTCTCTTTGCCAACACCAGATGAAATGGAGCTGTTGGCTGACCGAATCGTAGCAGAAGGGCTCTCGGTGAGGACGACGGAAGAAATCGCTCGGCTCAACAAGCCTAAGCCTGCACGGGTACAACGCATCCGCAAACCTCAGCAGCTCTCTGAGTTGGGGCGCCACGTGGCAGCGGAACTGTCTGATTTGTGCGATACCCGTGTAACGGTGAACGAAGGCAGCACCAAAGGCAAGATCGTCATTGAGTTTGCCGGCGCACAGGACCTGGAACGCATCGCAGCAGTCCTGCGCGCACAGGCCAGGTAACGCGTACGCAGATATAGACAGGGCCGCACGTGCGCGATCGTGATGCCGACATTTATTGTCAACAAGCGTCTCAGGATGGGTTAATGAGTCTTGAGGACTAGACCACTAGAGATGATATGGGTGTCGCGCTGTCATGCTATGCGCTAGCGGCATGGTGCCATGACGCTGTCACACCGTGATGATGTGATGCGGTGGCGCAAGGCGCCGAGGAATGCACCCGTGAATTCACCGGCCGTGCGCCGCAGACTGTGATCGATACTATTCGTGAAGCCGGTGTGAATGATCACAAACTATCCCATTACATCTGAAAAACGGAGACAATCAGAGCAGCGATACGAATACGGGTGAGCTGCCGGAAACGCTACCAGCGCAACCAGCGGTGAGTCCGTCCACCGGTCCAGTAGGAGATTAAGCAGCAATGGGGAATGCGCAGTGCCTGATCAGCACCGTATTGTTCGACATTGGTGGTGTGCTTGTCACACACCGACCTGATGCGGCGAAGATGGCTCAGGTCATGAATATGGATACCACCCCGTCAGACACCGTCAAGCTGGTTGATCATTCCATCTGGTTCCACCGTGATGCCTACGATGCTGGCTGTTCAGACCGTGAATTCTGGGACCACGTCGCAGGAGATTGCGGATTGGGTGAACTCAGCGATGCCACGATCGCCGCTCTCGTCCAGGAAGACATTACACGCTTCGACCTGCCTGACCCGGACGCCCTCGAACTCGTATGCGAACTGAAAGCCCGCGGAATGAACCTGGGGATCCTGTCCAACGCGCCGCACGCGATTGCCGACCGCTTCCCGCAATTGTCCTGGGCTGAGGCCTTCGACCACTTCACATTCTCCGCTCCGCTGGGCGTGTGCAAGCCGGCACAACGCATTTATAAAGAAGCAATCGCCCGTTCAGGGGTGCCAGCGGACAGCATTCTCTTCATTGACGATCGACAGCCCAATATTCGCGCCGCCACACTGGCAGGAATGCACACCATTCAGTGGACCGACCCAGCCACCGCGCGTGAGGCGCTGGTCAACCTCAACCTGCTCGACGAATGCGTCGCAGCGAGCTGACACGAGCTGCAGACACTCGCTGAAGTGCTGAAGTGACGAGGGCGCCTTCGGAAAGCACGCTCGACCACAACCTCACAGATCTGAGGCCACGAAATGCACGATGCGGTCGCACACCGCGCTGAATGAATCCTGCGCATCTGCAGCCTGAGGGAACAACGACGTGTCTGTCATTCCGGGTGCCACATTCGCATCGATGAACCACACAGTTCCAGCAGGATCAACGATCAGGTCAATGCGGGAGAGGTGACGCAATCCCAGCAACGCATGGATCTCCAACGCTGCTCCCTGGGCATGATCGAGAACATCCTGGTCAAGACGGGCGGGCACGAAGTATTCCGTGCTGTCCGTGGTGTAGCGGGCATCGTAGTCGTAACGCCCGTCATCGGTGACGATCTCAATAGGCGGCAAGGCCGTGGGCCCGTTCTCCAGGTCAAGAACAGAGACGGCAACTTCGGTGCCTTCCACGAAATTCTCGATCATGACGCGCTCACCATAGGCAAAGGCGTCAACCAGCGCCAGCCGCAGCTCCTCAGCCGAGGTCACTTTCGACAGACCCAGGGCCGATCCACCATCAGCCGGCTTCACGATCGCCGGGTAGTGCATTGTCTGATCCAGTGAATCCAGCACACCGGAGGCGCCAACCTGGCGGAAAAGTTGCTGAGGGAGTGTCACCCATCCGGGAGTGTTCAAACCCGATGAACCAACCAGGCTCTTGGCTGTGGGCTTATTGGTCGCCATCATGGCCTGAGCCGAGTTCGACCCGACGAAGGGAATATCAAGGTTTTCGAGCAAGCCCTGCAAGGATCCGTCCTCGCCCAGGGAGCCGTGAATCAGCGGCCAGATCACATCGGGCTGAAAATCCTTGATACCTGTCAGCAATTCACTGTCCAGGTCGCACACGCATACCTTGTGGCCCAGGTGATGCAAGGTGGATGCCACGCGGCGGCCCGACCGCACGGACACGTCGCGCTCGTGGGTAAGTCCACCAGCAATGATCAACACCCGCTGTGGGTGATCTGTCTGACGAGTCATAGCGTCGATACCTCCTGAGGTAGTCGTGGCAATATCTGTCAAAGAACGTGAGTGGTGTGAACAGTGCGCTCAGGCAGGTTCACGGACCTATTCAGTTATCTGAAGTCGGCAGTGTGGGCTCGACATCGATGTGCGCGTTCGCAGGGACCGACCCGACACCGAACATGTCCACCAGCTCCTTCTCAGCGTTGACCACAGTGGACAGACGTTGCACACCCTCGCGAATTTCCTCGGGAGTGGGGTAGCAGAACGATAATCGCATGTGATTGGTACCACGCCCATCATAGTAGAAGGCAGTTCCGGCCACGTAAGCGACCTGGGCTCGCACCGCGCGCGGCAGCATCGCCTTGGCGTTCAGGCCGTCGGGCAGCGTGACCCACGTGTAGAAGCCGCCCTCAGGATGTGTCCACGTGCAGTCCGGCATGTACTCAGCCAACGCCTTCATCATTGCGTCGCAACGCTCGTGATACATGGAACGGAAGGTTTTGACCTGGCTGTACCAGTCGTAATCAACCAGGTACCCGCCGATCGCCATCTGACCCACCATCGAGGGGCACAGGATCGCTGACTCGCTGGCCAGGACCAGTTTGTCGCGGATTGCGTGGGGTGCGTAGGCCCATCCGATCCTGAAGCCCGGTGCAAACATCTTGGAAAACGATCCCAGGTAGACCACGACTTCCGGTGCGTAGGACTTCAATGCGGGAAGCGGATCTGACCCGAAGCCGAGCAGTCCGTAGGGGTTATCTTCCACGATCAGCACGTGTTCACGCTGGCAGATCTCAACGATGTGCGGTCGGCGTTCCTCGCTCAGCGTCACGCCCGCTGGGTTGTGGAAGTTCGGAATCGTATACAGGAACTTAATCGTCTTTCCAGACTTACGCAGAGAGTGGATCATATCCTCCAACGCCTGCGGAATGATGCCATCGGCATCCATGTCGACGTGCACCACATCGGCTTGACGCGCACGAAACACACCAAGGGCTCCCACATATGACGGCGACTCCGCGATGACAACGTCACCCTCGTCAATGAACAATTCGGAAACAAGGTCCAGGGCCTGCTGCGAACCGGTGGTGATGACAACGTCATCGGGGTCGGCACCTGCGATGCCGTCATAGGACATGACGTCGCAGATCTGTTCGCGCAGCGGTTCCCAGCCTTGACCGGAGCCGTATTGCATTGCGACCGAGCCGTTGCGTGCAATCAAGTCGCGCGCCGAGTCAGCCAGGCGCTCAATAGGCAGGTCCTTCAGGTTGGGCATGCCGCCAGCCAGTGAAACAACTTCGGGGCGCGACACTACCGAGAACAACGCGCGGATTTCAGAGGCGCGCAGGTTGTGAGCTCGCTCGGCATAATGGTCAAACCATGGGTCGAGACGGTTTCCATGCTGAGCGGCTTCCCGGCCGGGCATCTGGCTCACAACGATTTCCTTCCATTGTGCTACGCAAGTGCTGATCACACGTTCTATCACCAGTGTGCCACCACTTCACACACGGTCAGTAACGGTGACACTCGTGAGGCGACATATGATGAATCAGGTCACACTAGCGCGCCGATGTTTCATCGCGCAAGCACTGTCCAGTCCGTGACGCAACTCGGTTTTCGGTTGCGCACCATCCCACGTGCGGGTGGGCTGCTCGTCGTCATACGGATTGATCAGGACGGCGCTGGGAACCCACGTCACATGCCATCGTTTCGCAAAGGTGACGAACTGCGGGGCGTCGGTATCGACAGCCACAACCGTGACATCTGCAGCGAATTCACCTGCAAGTTCGTCGAAAACCGGCTCAACCATGCGCGATTCGGGACTCCAGTGGGCCAGGCATGCAATGAAAACGATGCGGTCGTCGGAAAGGAGCGTGTCGAGTTCACGCAGGTCGACACGCTTCACAGTGTTGCCAGGTACCGTTCAGCGTCGAGGGCGGCTCGGCACCCTGATCCCGCTGCCGTAATGGCCTGCCGATACATGTGGTCCACTGCGTCACCGCAGGCGAATACGCCAGGCAGTGATGTGTGGGTCGACGGCTCGTTCACGGTAATGTAACCGGCTTCGTCCAGGTCAATCTGGCCGCGCACGATGTCGGTGCGTGGCAGGTGTCCGATCGCAACGAACACGCCCTGGACGGGCAAGGTGGTCTCAGAGTCGTCAACGGTGGAACGCAAAACGAGGCCTTCCACCTCGGTGTCGCCCTCGACGCTGGCTACTGTCGAGTTCCACGCGAAGGAAATCTTCGGGTCAGCCTTGGCGCGGTCTGCCATCACTTTGGAGGCGCGCAGTTCGTCGCGACGGTGAACGATCGTGACGGACTGTGCGAAACGAGTCAGGAAGGTTGCTTCTTCCATTGCGGAGTCGCCGCCACCGATGACCGCCAGGTCCTTGTCCTTGAAGAAGAAGCCGTCGCAGGTGGCGCAGTAGCTGACGCCGTGGCCGGAAAGCTCATCTTCACCTGGCACGTTCATGTGGCGGTATTCGCTGCCGGTCGCAAGGATCACGGTGCGAGCCTGCAGTGTCTCGTCATCGAGTGTCACGGTCTTGACGTCGCCCTCGAGGCTGACGCTGCGGGCATCCTCGAAACGAATATCGGCACCGAAGCGTTCGGCCTGGGCACGCATATTCTCCATGAGTTCGGGCCCGAGGATACCCTCAGGGAAACCGGGGAAGTTCTCCACGTCCGTCGTGTTCATCAGGGCGCCACCTGCGTCCAGTTCACCTGCGATGACGATGGGCTTCAGGCCGGCGCGCCCGGTATAGACAGCTGCCGTGTATCCGGCGGGGCCTGATCCGACGATGATGACGTCATGAACGGTGCCGTCGGTGTGAGACTGTGTAGCCTCGGTGGCCTGGTCGGCGGTTTGAGGGGCCGTTGCATCGTCCGCCTGACTGTCGCCCAGGCTGATTGCGTTGATAGAGGGGATAGAGGAGACGGAAAAATCAGTCATGATGCACCTTGTCATTCCACAGTGACTTCATAGACCCACGCCTGGTTGCTACCTTCGTCAGACGAGGGCATGTAGCGGAACATTAACACGAGGCCCTGGGTCTCAACAGGCTCCGGTAATGTGATGTCAGTTGTCGGACTCATTGCCGTGGTTGCCAGCTCTGTGCCGTGACGTGCAGCGGTGACGTCAACTGACGGGTCGACGGAGGTGAGGACCAGCTCGCCTCCGGTAGTGCCCGGAGCCATGTGGACAGTCACCTTGGACACGGTGGCCTTTTCCTGCAGGTTCAGTTTGAGTGAGACGATCTCATCGGGCGGGAACTGGTTGTAGTCGAAGGAACGCGACCTCCATGCGGTGTCCAGTTTCCCGTCGATGGCGTAGATCGCCTGGTCCGGGTTGTCACCATTGTCGTTACGCCACGACAAAGCATCCACGGAGGTGACCTGCGGACGGATGATTTCCGGTTCGACAGGTTGATCGGATCCTGACTGGCCGGATCCTGACTGTTCTGCAGATTGGCCGGATTCCTGCTCGTTGTGGGTAGGACTGAATGAGAAGCCTTCGCCGGATACAGGTGCGAGCATGGTCTTGACACCCCACAGCCCGCCACCGATGACCAGGATCGCCGCAAAAATCACGGTCGGAATCGTGGGATTGATGCGCGTGGTGAGGGCACGGCTTGTCGTCGAAGATGCGTTCGAGGCCGGCTCGGGCTGCTCGGTTGCTGTGGGCTGTTCGGTTGCTGCAGATTGCCTGGTCTCAGACGCAGCTCCCGCAGCCTCGGTTGTTCCCGTCGTACTTGCTGTGCCGGCTGTACCTAGAGCGCCGGCCGCACCTATGCCACCTGAAGCGGCAGCTGCCGGCGGCACGGAGTGATCACTCGACTCGTGACCCGAGGAGGCATGATCGGTGAGCCTGCCGAACGCAATCTCATCGAAGCTGGGACGCGCGGGCTGATGAGCGCCATGTTCATGAGAGCCAAACTGATCGAGTTCGTCGTTCTCATCAGGTTCGGGTGGGTAGGGCACGGGATGCTCCTTAGGTGTGTGAGCTGGCGTCGGTTCAGAGGCGCGCAGGTCGTTCGCTTGGGATTGTACTAAGTGTGGAGTCTCTTCGTCGGGCGTCACCGCCGAGGCGAGGCCGTCTTGAGCATCCGGCTCCGGCGTCGCGGCACCCCACCTGCTGACCACCGGCATCTCACCCGTGTTCGTCGGATCTGAAGGTGAAAACCCTCTTTGCAGAATGCTCGAGAGGATCTGTGCATCCTCTTCCACCTGGGCCGGGTCATCACTGTGATGAGCGTCAGCGGGGAACGGGTCAGCATGAAGAGTGGTGTCGTATTGCGCGTCGGTGAGTTCCTGACCAACCTCAGCCTGCTCGCGACCCAGGAACTTTGACCAGTCAAAGAAGTGAATCTGCGTGCGTTGCGAATCGGTATCGTGCGAGGACCCGTCCACCACCGCGTCGGCCCGCGTGCTTTGCTGCTCACCAGAATCCGCTGTCGGCTGCGCGTGATCTGCGGCAGCTGAATCCGACTCGTCGCGCTCAGCGTCGGGGGCTTGCGGCACGGTGGTACGTGCGTGTGAAGCAAAAGAGGCGGTGGATGCGCCCGCTCCTTCAACGACGAACACCTTGCGGATCAACGCTGGTACGGGTAGTCGACGGTTCACCTTGCGCACAGCATCACTGGTGGAGGCAGGATCAAGCAGACGCATCATCAATGCGAACACGATGGTGACGACGAGGGCGACCGCCACGGCTTTCACAGCTGCGACCAGCCAACGCGCCACCCACTGATCGATCGGGGTGGAAGCCCCCATCAGCCAGATAGCCACACCACCGGCCAGACCCCCCACACCGGCGGCAGTGAAGTATTTGATATAGCTGGCGACAATCAGACCCGGGTTGACGTAGCGAATCTTTCGCGCAACCCAGAAGACGGCGATAAAGCCCTGGAGGAGTCGGCACACCGTTTCAGCTGCGCTGGCCCCGATGGTCCACCAGCCGGGTCCTGCCAGGAAGAAAACTGACCATCCGACGATGATCTGAATGATCGTCGGGACGATTCCCATCAGGAAAACAGGTTTGGCATCCTCGTAGGCGAAGAAGACGCGTTGGCTCATCAGCACCATGCCGGTCGAAGCAACGCCCGGCATCAGGGCGATCAACACTGCCGCGTAGGCGCGCACATTCTCCGGCGAGGCCATCGGCAACACCAGCTGCATGACCGGCACAGCTGCCGCGATCAAAATGGCTGCAGCCAGCAGCGTCAACAAGGTGATGACATTGACGCCTGTGTGGAAATTCCGCGCGACCTCCCGGTGATCATTTTCGGTGACCGCATTGGCCATCCGAGTGAAGATCGCGGTCGCCAGCGACACGGAGATCAATGACTGAGGAACCATGTACACCATGAACGCTGCCGTGTAGGCCACGTAACCGGCAATGGACGCGTCATGCAGAGTGGCCCAGTGGTCAGCCTGCGTAGCCAGGTTCGTCGTTGAAATAATGCCGATCTGGCTCACGCCGAGCGTGGCGAACGTCCAGCCGGCCACGCGTGAGGCGGACTTGAAGGACGTGCCCTTGAAATGCCAGTCGATGCGCAGCTTCACGTCAGCGTGACGCAGCGGTATCAGCAAGATCAATGCCTGGAGGATCACGCCGAGCGTGGCCGATCCGGCCAGCACCCAGAACTGAGAAGAGGTGAATTCTTCAATCGGGAAGACACCGTGGTGAGGGCCCCACAAGATCAGGAAGATGCTCAGACCCAGGATGGCGATGACATTGTTGAGCACCGGCGCCCACATATAGGGACCGAACATGCCGCGCGCGTTCAGCAATTCGCCCAGCAGGTTGTACACCCCATAGAAGAAAATCTGCGGCAAACACAGCAATGTGAAGGTGATGGTCAGTGCGCGGGCGGGACCCTCGTAGCTGGAGGCGAACAATGTCACCAGGAGCGGCGAGCCCACCATCATCACGATAGTGACGCCGAATAGGATCAGTCCGGCCAGCGTGAGGAGGCGCGAGACGTAACGATCCCCAGAACGTGACTTCAGTGCGCGCACGATCTGCGGAACGAGGACAGCGTCGATGACACCTGCCGCCAGAATGTTGTAGACCGTGTTGGGCAGCGTGTTGGCCACCTGGAAGGTCGCTGACACGGAGCCGGCACCTTCACCGATCGCGATGATCAGCAGCGCGGTTCGCACGAATCCGAGGATGCGGGAGACCAGGGTGCCTGACGCCATGATGGCTGACGACTTCAGCAGGGACGTCTGCCTGGGGGCACGCGAATCAGATGCATCGTGTGACTGGTTCATGGTGTGTCTCCATCATCTGAGTGTGTGTGCTTGCGTCGCGACGACACTAACGGGTCGCGTGATCGCCACTGCGAGCGCACATTGCGAATCAAACCGACGCAGAACGCCACTGCAACCAGCCCCGCGATTGACCACGTCCCAATATCCTCCCACTGTGCGCGCAAACGTACCATGACGGACTGAGAGCTATCGAGTATGGTGCCACGCGGTGTGGCCACAATGTAGGTGACGTCGATATTCCCCGATCCGATGGCCTGAACTGGAACTTCGACGTTACCAGTGGAGTTCGCCTCGAGGGGCTGAGCGGCGCTGGGTGTCGCACGAAGACGCGCATCGTCAGGTTTCAGCGTTGCGGTGACGGTGATTGTCCACGGCAGCTTATTCGTCACGCGCACAGGGAACGCAGCCGTCTTGTTAATGACATTGATCGTCGCTGATGGTTCGGCATGGACCAGTGAGTACAGCTCGCTGATCGCTCCCTGCAGGTTCTTCGCCGCCTCAATGGCGTGATCATCGTCGTGTCCTGCACTGACGGCGTTGAGCATCGCCATGTTGACGACGCTCGTCAGCTGGTGGGGTTCGTCGAGTGCGGTCGCCAAGGCTGCAACCTGAGCGCGTACTTCGTTCAGCGTGTGCAGTGTGTGCTCCCAATGGTCAGGGACCTCAGGTGTGGGATGTACGTCTTCACGCTCGGTATCGGTGGGCTCTGACGTTGCAATCTCGGCGAAGGAACGCGGTGCCATCCAGTCCGACTGTGTCAGGGAGCGGATACGTGATACCAGTTCGGAGTTGACGGCGGTGTTGCGCGCCACGGTCACGAGCTGAGGTCGGGCGATATTGGGAAGCTGACGCGTGATCAGAGCACCCATTGCCTGGGCTGCCTGACGCGCATCCAGCTCATCGCTGTCTGTAGGCGCATCCCACGCCAGCAACTCCGTGAGCTCACGAGTCGAGGTCAGCACCGTGCGAGTCGAATCAGATGCGCCCTCCGTGTGGGTGTGACCATCATCAGCATCGACTTCGACGCGTGTCACGGATGTGAAAGAGGCGTCCTCGGGAGGCGCGACTTCACCGGCGGGTGCAATGATCGTGCGGCCAGTTGACTCCGGCAGCATGGACAGCCCGAAAGTCGATGAGCGTGGCCACAGCACTGATCCGATGACGCTGACTGACTGAGCTGAACCAGTGCGTGATGTGGTCGAATCTGCCTGACCGGCCTGATTGACGACCTGCTCGGGCGTGGACAGCGTGCCGAAAACGCTCATCGACTCACGCGCCAGTTCGGTCAGACGCTCATCGCCTAGCTCTTGCAGCCGAGCGGGGTCTGCATCCATGCTGGGCAGGGCAACAACCTGCCCCCCCGATCCGACGAGGGTGTCCAGTGCGCGCGAGACAAACGCGGAAGTTGCCGGTGAATGCCACCATGACGGTGTGGGGTACCTGGGTGAAGGCCAATGAGGAAACGGAGTCATCTCTGCTGGACCGGCGCTTCCGCTTTGAGGCTGATCGCCGGATTGAGAGCCTGCATCTGCCGCCGTGCCGTTCGCGCTGTCGGACTGAGTGCCTTCAGGTTGGCTGCTTTTACCGGATTGCGCCGGGGAGGCCGAATCAGAATCGGAACGGGCAGTGGATTGGGACTGGCTGGTCGGAGCAGTCGACTGCGGCTGGGCGCTTGTCCCGGCAGATTGAGCCTGGTCAGCGGTCGCAGTCGGTGAGCGCAGCCGCCCGTCGGCGTCAAGAATGCCGGTGCGCACAAAACTGGTCAACGCTTCAGGATCAACAGCCAGTGTCACGCCTGGTGTGCGGGCAAGTTCACTGAGAGCTTTCCACTGCTCCGTGGAGCCAAATGCCTGAGTCGACGTGAAAGGAACCAGCACCGATATGGGTGTCTGCTGACGCTCATAGTAAGAATCCCACACGACCACGGAGCGGTCCTCACCGTCTATATCACCCTCATCAGTGGTGGCCTGCGCCTGGACGCAAATACCGCGCGGCCCCCACTCAAAACTGTCATCCAGCGGCAGCTCCTCGGCGGGAACCGACAAGGTGAAACCCACTTTCTGACGCGGGCCAAGCTGCCTGTCGATGGTGCGTTCGGCTACCGGGATGCCGGCATCAGTGTGGCCCGAAAAGTATGCGCTCAGGTCAGGTGCCGCGACCGCTGAATGGACGGACATGAACAGGCGCAGCACAGTTGACGAGGTGGCCTGTGCACCCGAAAGGTTCGTCAATGTGCCCGACACGGTGAGCGTTGACGTGTCATCAAGGACAGTGGGTGTGATCGACGTGATCGACACCTGCAGATTGCCGCCCTCATCGGCTTCACCGAGCACGCTGGGGCGCGTGGTGTGAATACCGGACGGGTCACCCTCGGACGTGGAAGTAAAAGAAGCAACACGCGCACTGGTGTCAGTTAGTGGCATGCTCGAGGCACCCGCGGGCGCGCACAGGCACGCGGCAGTCACAATGGCAGTGACGACCGTGGAGAAAACGCGTGCGCGGCTCTTCATCACACGTCCCGGTACAAAAGATCCAATGCGATTCTGACGATACGACGCTCGTTCGGATAGGCGAGTTGGCGCATCAGCTGCTGCAAGGATACCCACGACGCGTCTTCAGCTTCGTGATCAGGGTCCATTTCCACGGTGATCGATCCCGACACGTAGCCCATGAGGAAGTGGTGCACCACCTTGTGAACACGCCGATCAGGAGAGGAAAACCAGTAGTCGATCGACGCGAGGTGACGAATGATCCGTCCGGTAATCCCCGTCTCTTCCGCAACTTCGCGCAATGCGGCTTCCTGAGCGGTTTCGCGTCCCTCCAGGTGGCCTTTCGGCAGGCACCATTCGATGCGGCCGGCCCGGTTACGTCGCGCAATGATCGCCGCGTAAGGGGTACCGTTGACAACATCGATAACGAGGCCGCCCGCCGATGTTTCTCCCACAATCGGCAGGCGGGAACTGGCAGAGTGATACGCCCGTATCGAGGCATGGTGGCGTGGGGGACGAGGTGTCCCCACACGGCGCTCATAACGACGGGCTGACATAGTTCCACTCTATTAGTCTTGGAGCGATGGCGGGTGACGTGACATTCCTGCGTCGCGGCTCCTGAGGTTTTTCGAGGCCTGAAAACGTGGCACTCTAGTACGTAATGGATACGCACAAGCACGGTTCCCACGCTGACCGCCAGCAACTGAAAGGACACGGTGTGAAGACACGCGCACTCGAGGGTGTCGGATCTCAGGACGTGCCAGCTTTGCTGGTCAACGCTCAACGCACATTCAGCCATCTACCTGCGCAAGTACTGGAAATGGCGCACCTTTTTGACGACGCTGGCCAGGAAATTGCGCTGGTGGGCGGACCTGTGCGCGACGCGTTCCTCGGCGTGACGCCGCATGACTTCGACTTCGCAACATCGGCACGCCCCGACGAAACCGAGGAGCTGCTCAGCAAGTGGGCCGACGCCGTGTGGGACATCGGCAAGAAGTTCGGCACGATCGGGGCACGCAAAGATCACATCGTTGTGGAAATCACCACATACAGGTGCGACGAGTATGACATCGGCTCACGCAAGCCTGACGTCACATTCGGAGACACGCTCGAGGGAGACCTGACGCGCAGAGACTTCACTGTCAACGCCATGGCGATGCGGCTGCCGACGATGGCACTTGTGGACCCTCACCACGGTCTTGACGATCTGGCCGACGGACGCCTGCGCACACCTGTCACCGCTCAACAATCATTCGACGACGACCCGCTGCGCATCATGCGTGCGGCGCGTTTTGCCGCCCAACTGGGCATCGACGTCGACATGGATGTGATGGATGCGATGGAGTCGATGGCCTCACGGCTGTCGATTGTGTCCAACGAACGGATCCGGGCCGAATTTGAACGCCTGATGGTCAGCCCGTACCCGCGGCGCGGCATCGAAGTCATGGTGCACACCGGCGTGGCAGCTGTTGTCATTCCGGAGCTGGACGCACTGGTCGATACGCGCGACGAACACCGTCGCCACAAGGACGTGTACGAGCACACGCTGACCGTGCTCGATCAGGCGATGGACCTGGAAACCGGGCTCGATGGCCCTGTGCCGGCACCGGACCTGATTTTGCGGCTGGCCGCGATCATGCACGATGTGGGCAAGCCTGCCACGCGGCGCTTTGAAAAAGACGGCACCGTGTCGTTCCACCATCACGAGATTGTCGGCGCGAAACTGACGCGCAAACGCCTCAAGGCCTTGACCTTTGACAGACACACAGTTGATGCGGTGACGCATCTGGTGGCGCTGCATCTGCGTTTCCACGGTTATGGCGAACAGGCCTGGACTGATTCGGCTGTGCGCCGCTACGTTGCTGATGCTGGTGACCAGTTGGAGCGCCTGCACCGCCTCACTCGAGCTGACTGCACGACGCGCAACCGCCGGAAAGCGATGCACTTGTCGGCCGCTTATGACGATCTGGAAGCACGCATCGCTCAACTACGTGAACAGGAAGAACTCGATGCGATCCGGCCGGATCTGGATGGCAGTCAGATCATGGAAATCCTCAACATTCCACCTGGCCGCGATGTGGGTCGAGCACGCCAGCACCTGCTGGACCTGCGCATGGAGAACGGCCCGATGGGTCAGGACGCGGCACGTGAGGAACTACTGCGCTGGTGGACCCGGCAGGGTGCCAGGGACTGAAACACCCGCCGGCCGCCCAAGGCACGGCGTTCGCACCGTAAAACAGTGGCCGGACTGTACACTGAATGTGAAGGGCGTCATAGCGCGGATCAGACGCCCTCGCGCCACGACAAAGGATGAAAGAAGCTCACGATGACGATTACTTCACCTGAAACGGCAAGTGCTGATATTGGCGTGTATGGAATGGGCGTGATGGGGTCGAATCTTGCGCGTAACCTCGCACGCAACGGGTATCGCACTGCGGTGACGAATCGTTCACCCGGTCGCACGCTGCGCCTCATGGACCAACATGGCGACGGATCCGAGGGCATCTTCATTCCCTCGGAAACCACCGAAGACTTCGTGAAATCGCTCGAAAAGCCGCGCGTGGCCATCATTATGGTGCAGGCAGGTGAGGCCACTGACTGGGTCATCGAACAGCTTGCGGACCACATGGACGAGGGTGACATTATCGTGGACTGTGGAAACTCCCTGTTCACTGACACGATTCGCCGTGAAAAGTGGGTGCGTGAGCGTGGGATGCACTTTGTCGGTGCTGGCGTTTCAGGCGGTGAGGAAGGTGCTCTGTGGGGGCCGTCCATCATGCCGGGTGGAACCGAAGAGTCCTACAAGCGCCTTGGCCCGATGTTTGAAACGATTTCCGCCCATGTGGACGGCGAGCCGTGCTGTACGCACGTGGGTGCTGATGGCGCGGGTCACTTCGTCAAGATGGTACACAACGGCATCGAATACGCAGATATGCAGGTCATCGCGGAGGCCTACGACGTGCTGCGCCGCGGCATGGGTGCTACACCGTGCGAACTGGCGGACATTTTCGACGAATGGAATGCGGGCGAGCTGAATTCGTACCTCATCGAGATCACGGCGCAGGTGCTGCGCCACAAGGATGCAAGCACAGGTGAGCCGCTGGTGGATATGATCGTGGACCAGGCATCGCAGAAGGGCACCGGCAAGTGGACCGTGCAAACAGCGCTGGACCTGGCAGTTCCCGTCACCGCCATTGCTGAAGCAACCTTTGCGCGCGGCGCATCCTCGCAGACCACGCAGCGTGAAGCCGCACAACACATGGAGGGCCACGCCCAGGAACTGAAGGTAGAACAGGCCGATCATGACTCCTTTGTTGAGGACGTACGACGCGCCCTGTTCGCCTCCAAGATCATCGCCTACTCACAGGGATTCGATGAGATCGCTCAGGGGGCATACGCCTACAACTGGACGATTGACAAGGCCTCTGTGGCGCGGATCTGGCGCGCAGGATGCATCATTCGTGCCACGTTCCTGTCCGACATTGGGCAGGCATACGACGAGGATCCCGATCTGCCTCTGCTCATGGCAGCCGAACCCTTCGCCTCCCGGATCGAGGAATGCATCCCGTCACTGCGCAAGATTGTGGCATTGGCAGCGACGCACGGCATTCCTACCCCCGTGTTCTCGTCGTGCCTGGCCTACTTCGACACGGTGCGTGCCGACCGACTGCCGGCAGCACTGATTCAGGGTCAGCGTGATTTCTTCGGCGCGCACACCTACCGGCGCGTCGATCGCGAGGGAACATTCCACACGCGGTGGGCTGACGAGGGCAAGCCCGAAGAACAGTGGGACTAGGCTCGGACCATACCCAGGTGTGATTCCCTTCATGGAAAAGCTGGGATTTCCATGTGAAACGAGGGGAATAGTGGCGCGGTTCATGGCGCGATCACCGTCGACATGCTTACGCTGAAGGGCAAGGCTCATAGAGACGGTGCCTGTAACGAAAGGTGAACGCGTGTCGAAAAACGGCAGGATGAATCCGGATGAGGCCAAGAACGGGCGTCACTCGTCCCGCTCATCGCACGGCACATCGCGAGGGGCGATGCGTCCCGATCCGGCATTCCCCAAGCGCGCAGCGCGACATGAAGGAACCCGTCGGTCATCCGCTTCCAACTCGTCGCCCGGGACTTCCAGGCAGGCTGGCTCCGCTGCGGCAGGCAATGCCGGTGGACGGAAAGGCGAAACCAGCCGGTCGAACTCACGCAAGACCAGTGGACGCACAGCGAATGGGCGCAAAAGGCGGTCATGGGGTAAACGCATCGGCCTTGCCTTCGTGTTCAGCGTCCTCGGCGTCATTATTGCCGGACTGGCATCCTTCCTGTTCCTGTACGCCACGTTGGATATTCCCAAGGCCGACCAGGTGGCCTTGGCTCAGACCAGCACCGTGTATTACGCGGACGGCACCTCCGAGATGGGGAAGTTCTCTGAGATCAATCGCTCCATTATCGACACGTCCACATTGCCGGACTATGTGGGGCAGGCCGTTGTTGCCTCCGAAGACCGCACTTTCTATTCCAACTCCGGAATAGATCTGAAAGGCATTGCGCGTGCCCTCGTCAATAATCTGAGAGGACTGCCGCGACAAGGTGGCTCCACGCTCACCCAGCAGTACGTGGAGCGCTACTACATGGGTGAGACTACTTCGCTGAAAGGCAAGGTCAAGGAAGCGGTCCTGGCGGTGAAGATCAACCGTGAGCAAACCAAGGACGAAGTGCTGGGCAACTACCTCAATACTATCTATTTCGGCCGGGGAGCCTACGGCATCGAAGAAGCCTCGAAAGTCTTTTTCGGACATCCGGCATCAGAACTGACCCTGTCAGAATCCGCGCTGCTGGCAGGGATCATCCCGGCACCATCGGCGTGGGATCCTGCAGAAGATCCTGATATGGCGCACTCACGGTGGGAACGAGTCATCTCACTGATGGTGCAGGACGGGTGGATCGACCAGGCGGAAGCAGATCAGCAGCAATTCCCGCAGACCATTGATTTCCAGGAGACGACCTCGTCAATGACCGGGACGACCGGCTACCTCCTGCAGCAGGTGCGTCGCGAGCTGGCCGAGACAGGTGCGTTCACTGATGAGCAGATCGATTCGGGTGGCCTGTCGATCATCACCACTATCGACAAGGCTCGTCAGGAAGCCGCAATCAATGCGGCCCAGATGATGAACGAGGTCGAGGGATGGAACCCTGATTCCATGCACGTGGCGCTGTCTGCCATTGACCCTGCAACGGGGGAGATCGTCGCTGAGTTTGCGGGCAGTGACTATCAAAAAGTTCAACGTAATGCGGTCACTGATGACATTGCACAGGCCGGTTCAACCTTCAAGCCGTTTACCTTGCTGGCGTATGCCGATCAGGGCGGCAGTGTCTACGATCAGGTTGATGGCAGTTCACCGCGCTCATTTGACGGCCTGGCTGAACCAGTGTCGAACGTGGGGAACACCTCGTGGGGTAATGTGTCGTTGATTAAGGCAACGTCCTATTCAATCAACACGGCTTTTGTGACGTTGAATGAGAAAGTCGGTCCGCAGGCGACAGTGGACACAGCCGTGAAGCTGGGAATCCCTGAAGACACGAACGGGCTCGATGCGACGCTGCTCAACACGTTGGGTGTGGCATCAACGCACAACATTGACCTCACCCATGCGTATGCCACTATCGCCAACGGCGGGACACGGATGAACCCGCATATCCTGCGAGAGGTGCGTGACTCTGTTGGCAACAAGGTCTACAGCGCGCAGCTTGAGTCGGAAAAGGTCTTTGATGCAGAGACGGTCAGCGCGATTATGCCGGCGCTCAAGGCAGTGATGGAGCCGGGTGGCACCGGTGAGAAGGCGGCAGTTCTGGGACGTGAAGCGGCCGGTAAGTCTGGTACGTCAGATGATCAGAAGTCCGCACAGTTTGTTGGAATGGTTCCGGGCCTTGTCGCCAGTGTCTCGATGTATCAGTCCGACGAGGCCGGCAACCCGGTTTCGCTGGATAACATCGGCGGCCTGTATCAGTTCCACGGAGGCGACTGGCCAGCTGACGTGTGGGTGAAATTCATGGAGGCTGCAACTGCTGACCTGCCTAACGGTGACTACTCGTGGTACACCGAACCGAACCCAGTTCAACAGAACACTCCACCAACGCCGACACAACCTCAGTCGGTCCAGCCCACCCAGCCGACTCAGCCCACACAACCCGAACCAGCTGAACCGACTCAGCCCACACAACCCGAACCAGCTGAACCGACTCAGCCCAGCCAGCCTGGTCAGGGTCACGATGACGACCACGATACGGGCGGCTCTCAATCCTCCTAGGCGTCTGGCGCTGGTGGGCACGTGGGCCTAGCCGGTTGGCTATCCGACTGCATGAAAATCGAGCCGCACCCACAGTGTGGAAAAAATCCACTGCGCGGGTGCGGCCCGGTATGAATGTGCCCGGCGTCCCGGAGCCTCCTTACAGAAACGGAGTACTCATCGGAACGCCGGGATCACACTCGGTGGTGTGTCACTGTCACTCAGCGATGACGCGGACATGCAGGTTTGCAGACACCTCAGAGTGCAGGTTGACCTTGACGGTGTAGTCTCCCAGCGTCTTGATCGGAGCAGGGATAACGATCTTGCGGCGATCAATCGTCTGGCCGATCTGATCCTGAACGGCCTGAGCGATGTCGGCACTTGAAACGGCGCCAAAGAGTCGATCGTTGGAACCGGTCTTGCCGGAAACAGTCACGAACTTGACTTCCTGGAGCTGATCGCGCACGACGCGGGCATCGTCGACGGACGCGATTTCGCGCTTGCGGCGAGCACGAGCCATGTCGTCAATCTGGCGCTGAGCACCCTTGGACCATGCAGTGGCAAGGCCGCGAGGAACCAGGTAGTTGCGAGCGTAACCGCTTCTCACCTCGACAACGTCACCGGCTGAACCGAGCTTGTCGACATCGTGGGTCAAAATGAGTTTCGTTGTTGCCATCAGAAAAAGCCTCCCTATGAATCTCAGCGACCGGACGAAGAGTACGGCAGCAGAGCCATCTCGCGGGCGTTCTTGACGGCCTTGGCGATGCGGCGCTGTTCCTGTACGGATACGCCAGTGACACGGCGGGCACGGATCTTGCCGCGGTCCGAGATGAACTTACGCAGCAAAGCAGTGTCCTTGTAGTCAATGGATTCGATCTTGGCCGACTTCAGCGGGTTGGCCTTCTTCTTAATGGGCTTATTGCGAAGTTGAGGCTTCGCCATAGTGTTCTCCTTGGATCCAGGTAATCGCTGTGATTACCCCATACGAAAAATGAAGCGATAAGAATGCATTGCGAAAGCGCGTTGCGTCAGATCAGCGTCGCCCTCGTCAATTGAATTTAGAAAGGCGGCTCTTCACCGAAAGAGGACGCTCCCTCGGTGCGCCACGGATCGGAAGTGGACCCTCCGGCGGGCGCATTGTAGCTGCCTTGTTGCTGACCATATCCACCCTGGTAGCTGCCGGAACCACCTTGCGCGCCAGCGCCTGACTGGCTCTGGTATCCACCCTGGGAGTATCCGCCCTGGCCGGAATCGCCTCGAGGAATGCGGGTCACTTCAGCCTTTGCGTAACGCAAGGATGGGCCGACCTCGTCAACCTGCAGGGACAATTCACTGCGCTGCTGGCCATCGCGCGTTTCATAGGACCGCAAAGTCAGGCGACCCTGGACGATGACGCGCATGCCTTTGCGCAGGGTTTCGGCCACGTTCTCAGCCGCGTCGCGCCAGACGGAGCAACGGTAGAACTGTGTGTCTCCGTCGCGCCATTCGTTCGCACTGCGGTCGAACGAGCGTGGGGTCATTGCCACCGAGAAGTCGGCAACGGCTACTCCCGATGACGTGAAACGCAATTCGGGATCTCTGGTCAGGTTTCCGACGATTGTGACGACAGGTTCTCCAGCCATGTCAACTCCTTTGGTGGGTGGTCAAACGCTCTTAATTCAGCGTGCGTCAGGGCGCATCAGTTTGTGGCGCAGGATGGACTCATTCAAGCCCATCAGACGTGTTGCTTCCTGTGCAGCCTCAGGCGTTGCTGTCATGTTAATGACAACATAGATGCCTTCAGATTGCTTCAAAATGTCGTAGGCAAGACGACGCTTGCCCCAGACGTCCACCTTTTCGACGGAGCCGTCGCTGGCTTTCACAGGGGCCAGGAACTTTTCCATCATGGGGACGACGGTGCGCTCGTCGATCGTTGGATCGAGGATCACCATCAGTTCATATGTACGCACGTGTGTACCCACCTCCTATGGTCTTAGCGGTCACGGACTTTCCGTGACAGGAGGGTAATGCGTGGACAGTGTCCCTTATGCAGAACACGGTCCGAGTGTCTATTTTAGTCGCTTCGAGGCTCTCTTAGCTACCCCGCGGAGTGAATCTGTGCGGTCGAGTTCGCCACATCCAACGGCCGGCAAGGAGGCTCATGTTCAGTGCAGGTCGGCAATAGCGCGGCGCGGTGACCACCAGGTGCGCCACGCGTTCACGAGGCCGCGCACCCCCAGGAACACGTAACCGAAGATCAGCCACAGCGCCACCATTGCTATACCTTGATCCGCTGGGCTCAGTGCGTCATCAATGCGCTGGGCAGCCATCCATCGCTCCAGTGTCCACAGACACGGAAGGTAGACCACCATCATGAAGACACCGCCAAAGGCCAAGGTCTTGCCGTGCCCCGCGCCGATCAGGACGCCGTCAAGCAAAAACACGACCCCTCCCAACGGCATGGCGCAGGCGCTGGCAATCAGCGCCCATGTCGCAATGTGGTGCATCGATGGGTCAGAGCCGAAGAAGTGAGGCAAAAACGGGCTGGAAGCAGCGATGAGTACCGCGAGAATCAGGCCGACAGCTGCGCCCCACACGGTGAGTTTGCGCAGCAGGGTGCGCAGGTGCTCGCGGCGTCCGGCACCCAGATCGAAGCCCACCAATGCCTGCGCGGCGATGGCCAGCGCATCCAGTGCCAGCGCGGTGAACATCCACACGGCGTTGACCACCTGGTGTGCCGCCAAGGCGGTGACGGAAATGGAGGTGGCAACCATGAGGGTGGCGATGGTGGCGATCCTCATGGCGACGGTGCGCACGAACAGGGGAGCGCCGTCCAGAGCCGCATTCCAGATTCCCGCTCCTGATGGCCGCAAGGACACGTGCCGGCCTCGCGCTTTGGACAAGATGACGGCGACAAGGACGACAGCCATCAGTGTCTGAGCCAGCGCGGTTCCCAGTCCCGACCCGGCGATTCCCATGTCCAGCCCGTAGATGAACAGCGCGTTGAGGGCGACGTTGAGTGCTGCACCTCCGGCGGCAACATACAGCGGCGTGGTCGTATCGAGCAGGCCGCGCAGTGTGCCTGTGGCCGCCAGGACAACGAACATTCCGACCAGGCCGGGAGAGGCCGTGTGCAGGTAGGCGAGCGCGTGCGGCATGACGTCAGGTGAATTGCCCAGGGTTTCCACGAGCGCCCGACCGCCCAGGATCAAGCCGCATGCGGTGACAATGCCGCATCCGGCTGCCAGCCACATTGCTTCAATACCGGAGCGAATGGCGCGCACGCTGTCACCGGCCCCGAGTGCCTGTGCAGCGAGCGCGGTTGTGGAATAGGCCAGAAAGACGAACAGTCCGACGATGGTTTGGACGATGGTGGTGGCGGTGGCCAGGCCGGCCAGCTCTTCAGTGCCAAGGTGGCCCACCATCGCGGTGTCGATGAGGGTGAAGATGGGTGCTGCGACGAGTGCTCCCAGTGCCGGGATTGCGAGGGACAGAATCTGACGGGTCAGTGACCCTGAGGGGGTGGTGGGGGCGCTGTGAGAGGAGTGTGACGTGGATGAAACCGTACCTTTATGTTCATCTTGAGGGTCGCAAGAATTCATCTTCTGTTCATCCACTGATTACGCTCCTATTTGTTGTCCACACATTGTGCATAGATCTGTGGACAACCTGGTGGTGATGTTCCGCATGAAAACGCCTCTTGAGCGATTTGCATGGTGGTGGGGATCAGATCCCCGTCCCAACTTTATCCACATGTACTGTGGACGACCTGCCGAGTTGTCCACAGTCTATCCACACGTTATCCACATCAAGTGATCCTTGAGAGCTTCGCGTGAGGCGGAAAAAGAGGATAACCTCGCGTATGCGCGCACGAGCGGGCGCAGGCAATGGAAGGATTGGCAGGCCGATGGCGTCAGATTCAGATTTTGACCGGGTTCCACCGCAGGATCTGGATGCGGAGATTTCTGTGCTGGGCTCGATGATGCTGTCGAAAGAAGCCATCAACGACGTCACGGAAGAGATTCGCGGCTCGGACTATTACAAGCCTGCTCACGAAACTATCCACAACGTCATCGTGGATCTTTCCGGTCGAGGCGAACCGGCCGACGCCGTCACCGTGGCCGGCGAATTACAGCGTCGCGGCGAGCTGCAGCGCGTCGGAGGCGCCACATATCTGCACACCCTGATTGCAGCCGTCCCCACAGCGGCGAACGCCGGATATTATGCGCGAATCGTGCGCGAGCGATCGTTGCTGCGACGCCTCGTCAGTGCCGGTACACGCATTGTGCAGCTCGGCTACGCTGATGCCGGCGGCGACGTCGATGAAATCGTCAATCAGGCGCAGGCGGAAATCTACGCTGTTTCAGAACGTCAGGCGAGCACGGATTACCTGTCGATGTCGGACGTGTCGGAGTCCATCCTTGACGAACTTGAGGAAATTGAACGCAACAAGGACAAGCTCAAGGGCGTGCCCACCGGGTTTGCTGATCTGGACCGACTCACCCAGGGTCTCCACCCCGGTCAGATGATTATTGTCGCCGCTCGACCGGCAATGGGTAAATCGACACTTGCACTGGACTTTTGCCGCTCGGCATCGATCCGCCACGGTGTCACATCGGTGATCTTCTCACTGGAAATGTCGCGCTCCGAAATTGCCATGCGCCTGCTGTCGGCAGAATCCGGCGTCTTCTTGCAGAAGATGCGCGCAGGTGAGATGACCAGTGAAGACTGGAGGCGCGTGTCTGCCACCACGGCGAAAGTGTCCGAAGCTCCGCTCTTTATTGACGACTCGCCCAACATGGCGATGACGGAGATTCTGGCCAAGTGCCGCAGACTGAAACAGCAGCACAACCTGGGCCTCGTTGTGGTGGACTACCTGCAGTTGATGACAGCTGGACGCGAGATGGAATCGCGTCAGCAGGAAGTGTCCACGCTGTCTCGCCAGCTGAAGCTGCTCGCCAAAGATATTGAAGTTCCGGTCGTGGCTGTCGCACAGCTGAACCGTGGGCCCGAGCAGCGAACAGATAAGAAACCGATGATGGCTGACCTGCGTGAATCCGGGTCGTTGGAGCAGGACGCCGACGTCATCATGTTGCTGCACCGCCCGGAGTACTACAACTCCGAGGAACGCCCCGGTGAAGCCGACATCATCGTCGCCAAGCACCGTAACGGTGAAACTGCGACGATTCGCGCACTCTTCCAGGGTCATATGGCACGTTTTGCGAACTTCACGGGACGTGAAGAACCGGGCGCATAACCCCTTCACTTCATCAGGGTTTACCCTGAATCTCCCCTTGCCTTCGGTTTGGAGGGTAGCCAAGCGGCGCTGAGTGTTGCACGGTAGAAGGCAAGGAAGGAGAGTGAAACCTGATGAGCACACTCCGCGACACTTTTCGTGGCACCACACCTATGACCCCGACGCTGCGGTCATTCGACCAGACTGATCGTCGCCATGTTCAATGCACGAATGCGCGCCATATTGCCGCCCGTAGTCACACCGACACGACGATGATTGACGTTGAGGAAGTGCGTATGCATATGCGCATGCGGGGCGCTCGCCCTCGAACCACAATGCTGGCCGGAGGAAACTAAGGGGTACGGGCCACCCGCTGGAACACGTAATACGCGGGAATAGCAAGCAGGAACCAGACGGCAATGACGAGGTGATGGCGCATGTCGTCAGCCGGTGGGAACACAGTCATGAGCGTATTGGCCATCCCGTGGAACACCATGCACCACAGGACTGATCTGGTGAAGGCGACCAACAGTCCCAACCACGCACTGAGCGCGAAAGAGGTCAGTGCGAATGCCGCAAATGAGGATCCCTGATGCGGGTTGCCGTCGATCCACCACAGGGGGATATGCCAGCATGCCCATACCGCCCCTACAACGAGGGCCGCTACTAGGTCTGGCGCTATGAAATTGTGAAAGCGGCGCGCGAGCAGAGGCTGCATGATTCCACGCCAGCCCCATTCTTCATTGCCGCCGGCCACCAGCGTCACGACCAAGAAGATGGACACGATGGCGATCAATGAGGTGCCTGCCGAGTCGGCGGGTGCACTCCATCCGTGTGATGACAGCCAGAATGCGGCGACCTCAAGCAAAGCGCACAGGAGAAAATAAAGCGCAGCGTGCGGGGCACGACGGGTCAGAAAATGCGCGAGATTTTTCCACGAAAAACCACCCGGCAGGCACACGCAAGCGGCGATGGTCGGGCCGAATCCACCCAGAACAAACAACGCCATAGCGGGAATGTCGGTGGCGCGAAGTGATGTGAAGTGGACCAAGAGTGCTGTCGCGCCCCAACAGATCCATGTGATCGCGAATGTCGTGAGTAGATATGTCACAAGACGGCGCCACGGATTATCGCGCACGGCCCTGCTCCTTTCACGTGCAGCGTCGAGCGGGCCGGGCTCTTCGGCGCCTGTTTATTCCGATGAGAGTGTGAACTTGAAGGAGTAGCGCTGGGCATCGTAGTAGTGAAGGCCGTATTCAACTGCTGCGCCCGCACCGTCATATGCCGTGCGCTCCATTGTCAAAAGCGAGCTTCCAGTTCCTATGTGTAACAGATCCGCTTCGACCTCGCTGGCGTTTCGGGCACCGACAGACTGGGTGGCGGACAGCAGCTCGATGCCGCGCTCGCGGATGCATGAATACAAGCCCTGGTGCGCCAGATCTGTGAATGAGGGGGCGTAGCGAGCCGGCAGCAGATTCGTCATGATCGCCAGTGGCTTGTTGTCGATCCAGCGGCGGCGGGTGACGCGAACAATTTCCTCGTCGACGGTGCATCCGAGTTTGGCGGCGTCATCCTCGTCGGCCAGGAGAACTTCATAGCGCAGCACTTCGGTGCGTGGGGTGAAGCCGGCTTTTGTCAGGTCGTCGTTGAGGGAGGTCAGGGCGAGGGGGCGGCGGACGTGTTTGGGGGTGACGCGTGTGCCGACGCCACGCCGGCGGGTCACTAGGCCACGGGAGACGAGTTCCTGGAGTGCGCGGCGCGCGGTGGGGCGGGAAACGGACAGGCGGCATGCCATGGAGATTTCATCTTCGATCAGTCTGCCGGGTAGGAGGGTGCCGGTGGAGATGAGATGTTCGAGAGGTTCGGCGATCTGGGTGTACAGGGGCGTTGAACTGGTACGGTCCAGATCGATTGACAGCTCAAAGGGTTCGTCGAGATTTCCTTGGTCACTGGCCATTGTGGGTTCCTTCAGATCGTCTCATGATGGGTTCATGTCATTGAGCGAATCGTATCACCTGAGGACAAACGAATATTTGTTATGACATGCGAGGTTGGTCGGTGCGGAGCGCGGAAAGCCGATGGTGTCCGCCTTGACAGAGGCCTTCATGCTCTATATTGTTTTAGTGATTAACAAATTGAAGTGATGTGGCGACAGAGCTGCGTACGTGCACATGGAGGTGTCTTTACTATGAGTGAATTGTGGTCAAACGGTCCTATCCCCTTCGTCGGGACCGACGATCCGAAAGCGGGCATGGGATTCAGGTACTACCAGCCAGACCGCGTCGTTGCCGGAAAGACAATGGCAGAATGGCTGCGCTTTGGCGTGGCATACTGGCACACATTCAACCAGCGCTTGGTTGACCCGTTCGGAGATGGAACCGCTCAGCGTCCCTTCGACCGCTATACCGATCCGATGGAACTGGCACTGGCAAAAGTGGACTACGCATTCGACTTCTACACCAAGCTCGGTGTGCAGTACTTCTGCTTCCACGATCGCGACCTCGCTCCCGAGGGTGACACCCTGCGTGAGAGCAACAAAAACCTGGATAAGGTCGTCGACCGGATCGAACAGCTCCAGCGCGACACCGGCATGAAACTGCTGTGGAATACCTCGAGCCTGTTCACTAACCCGCGGTTCCTGTCCGGCGCTGCCACCTCGCCGTTCGCGGACATCTATGCGTACTCAGCCGGCCAGCTCAAGCACTCTCTGGAAATCGCGAAGCGACTGGGCGCGGAAAATTACGTCTTCTGGGGCGGGCGCGAAGGATACGAGAATCTGTGGAACACCGATCTCAAGCGCGAACAGGATCACATCGCCCGCTTCTTCCACATGTGCGTGGACTACGCCAAGGAGATCGGCCTGGACGCACAGTTCCTCATCGAACCCAAGCCCAAGGAACCGACGACGCACCAGTACGATTTCGATGCTGCCACGTCGATCGCATTCCTGCAGACCTACGACCTGGCCGATCACTTCAAGCTCAATCTGGAAGGTAACCACGCGAACCTGGCCGGACACACCTACCAGCACGAGATCCGCGTGGCGCGTGCCGCCGGAATGCTCGGCTCGCTCGATGCCAACCAAGGTGACAAGCTCATTGGCTGGGACATCGATGAATTCCCATCTGACCTGTACGAAACCACTGCAGTGATGTGGGAAATCGTCGACGAGGGGCAGATCGGGCCGCGCGGTGGACTGAACTTTGATGCCAAGCCGCGACGTACCTCGTTCACCGCCGAAGACCTGTACCTGGGCCACATCGTCGGCATGGATACGTATGCCGCAGGCCTGCTGGTCGCCGCCAAGATGCACGAGGATCGATTCATTGAAGAACTGGTCTCCACCCGATACGGGTCATTCGATTCTGGAATCGGTGCGACAGTTGAGGACGGGTCGGCAACCCTTGCCAGCCTGGAAGAGTATGCCTTCGATGTGCCGCAGGCTGACCTGATAAAGGCGGTGCGCTCTGACCACCTCGAATGCGTCAAGGCCACCATCAACAACTACATCATCGACGCGCTCGCGCAGGCCTGATCCGGCATCGCTCCGGTGGCACGCCGGGTGAGGTCGACAAACCGAGCCAACGTGCATACCAGACGGCCCATGAACTTGATTAAATGGTTCGTGGGCTGTTTGGTATGCCAAATGAGTTCGCGAGCCTGCTGCGTCGCAGCGATGGCACAGTCAAGAGTGTGTGATGAGGCAGAACGGCAATCACACATCCTCCCATAATTTGTACTGACAAAGTGTGACTGCGTGGTTATACTAGGTGGTGAGTGCGCAGGCCACCCTCGTCCTCATCGAAACAAGGGAATACGAGGTGGCACGGGCGCGGGAAGTGTGGCCATGACAGTGGTCGCGAACGATGACAATGACGAAGGAGCTGTCACAGGTGAATACAATTAAGCACTGGATTGGTGGTGCCGAATACGAAGGCACGCCGGTCAAGACTCTCGATGTCGAAAATCCAGGCACCGGTGAGGTGGTCAGCCAGCTGCTCCTGGCAAGTGATGACGACCTCAACCACGCAGTTGAGGTTGCAACCGAGGCGCAAAAAGAGTGGGCAGCAACGTCACTCGCCAAGCGCACCGCGATCATGTTCAAGATGCGTCAACTCGTCCTGGATCACCAGGATGAAATGGCCAAGCTGATCGTTGAAGAGCACGGCAAGAACTACTCCGACGCAATCGGTGAAATTCAGCGTGGACGCGAAACCCTCGACTTTGCCACCGCCATCAACGTCGCACTCAAGGGTGAGCATTCCGTCAACGTATCAACCGGCGTGGACATCTTCACCACCCGTCAGCCTGTGGGCGTAGTAGCAGGCATCTGCCCCTTCAACTTCCCGGCGATGGTTCCCATGTGGATGCACCCGCTGGCGATCGCTACAGGCAACGCCTTCATCTTGAAGCCCGCCTCGCCGACTCCGTCGGCAGCACTGCTGACCGCACGCCTCTACAAGGAGGCGGGCCTGCCTGACGGCGTGTTCAACGTCGTGTCCGGCAACCGCGACATGGTGCAGTCAATCCTCAAGCACCCCGGAATCAACGCGATCTCATTCGTTGGATCAACCCCGGTGGCACACATCGTGCAGGACACCGGTGTGACCCACGGCAAGCGCGTCCAGGCACTGGGCGGCGCCAACAACCACGCGATCGTGATGCCCGACGCAGATCTGGACTTCGCTGCACAGCACATCTCCGCCTCAGCCTTCGGTGCGGCCGGCGAACGCTGCATGGCGCTGCCGGTTGTTGTCGCCGTCGGTGGAATCGGCCCGAAACTGGCCGAGATGGTCAAGAAGCACGCCGATGCAATCAAGGTTGGCTACGGCATGGATGAGGGCGTCGAAATGGGCCCGGTCATCTCCGCCAAGGCAAAGGAACGCATCGTTGGCCTGATCGACGATGCGGAAAAGCGCGGCGCCACAATCGTGCGCGATGGCCGTGACCTGGTCATCGAGGGGTACGAGGGTGGTCACTTCGTGGGACCGACCATTATCGATGATGTTCCGCTGGATGCGCCGGTGTACACCGAGGAAGTTTTTGGACCTGTCCTGGCAATCGTCCATGCCGACACCTACGAGGAAGCGATGAAGATCGTGAACTCCAGCCCCTTCGGCAACGGTTCAGCAATCTTCACTAACGACGGCGGCGTCGCACGTCGCTTCACACTCGATGTTGAGGCCGGCATGGTGGGCGTGAACGTCCCGATCCCGACACCTGTTGCGTACTACTCCTTCGGTGGGTGGAAGGATTCGCTGCTGGGCGATACCCACATCCACGGTCCGGAAGGTGTCCGTTTCTACACGCGCGCCAAGGCGATCACGTCTCGCTGGCCCAGTGAGAAGACCTATGAGGCGACGATGTCGTTCCAGCGTGAAGAGTGACGCCGGTCTTCCCGTGCGCTGATCTTTTTCATTGACGAGGGCGGCTGTGCGCGGCACTGCTAGATGTGGTGTTGCGTATGGCCGTCCTCGCTATGTCTCATCGCGGTGGATGGCACATGGTCGCAGGACCTGGTCGCAACCTGGCATCGCACCCTTATTGGAATGCTGCATGCTCACCCGAGCAAAGCAAAAGGCGATACCGAAAGGTATCGCCTAGGTGAAGCCGCGTCAGCTGGACGCGATCGGGATCAGTCAGTCCTGGGTATCAAGAACACGCGTGAACAGTGCGTGTACTCCCAGAGCCAGAGTGCACAGTCCGGCAATCAGTGTGATAACTGGTGAAGCGGCGGCAATTCCGGCAACGAGGGCGACCAAGCTGATCACAAGAGCAACAACAAAGATGCGATGCTGAGCCGGTGCTGACAGCTGAAGCGTCAGGGCAGGCTGTGCAATTGCATACGATTGAGTTGATGTCATGGTCTCTCCTGTTTATCTTCGTCGGCCATGCAGGAGACCCGATGACACACACCGTGCACCCGCACGGCATTGTGTTCAATCCGGTGGGGCAGATTCTTCCCCGTGGATCAATGCACTTCCATTATCTCCCGTTATCAGCACCGATGCTGGTTGAGTTGATCACAGTAATGAACGCGTGCTCACAGGGCCACGTGGTAGCGTGTGGTAGATCGAGTCCCCGTTGGCGTAGCTGATGCTGACGAGACTGATTCTTGCTAAATGGCGTACACATACTGGAAAGGTTCCTGCGTCGCAG
The DNA here is from genome assembly GCF_056583835.1 of Pauljensenia sp. C0254C2. Taxonomy (NCBI): domain Bacteria; kingdom Bacillati; phylum Actinomycetota; class Actinomycetes; order Actinomycetales; family Actinomycetaceae; genus Pauljensenia; species Pauljensenia sp. C0254C2. Next base: position 63,537 of record NZ_JBWPJO010000007.1, on the reverse strand, counting down.
TGCAGGGATACCTCTGTCGTGAAGCGTTCAGACTACTGACAACGTCACTTGATTTGCTGACGCCACATCCGATCTTTGGAGTAGACGAGATTGAAGGATTTTCCATCCAGTCGGGCTTGGCTTTCGTCGAAACGCTTGGCAATCAGAGCGCTGGAGCCCATGAACTCGAAGGGCACGTCATCAACATCCTTGTTCAGCACCTGGTCACACAACTCGATGGCTTCATCGAACAGGCTTAACGGCATGTCCATGGTCATATGGGAAATGAAAAGCCGGTCGTAGGAATCTGCAGTGCGCTCTTTCATGCTCAGCACACGGTCGCGGTATTCTTCCACAGACGTTGAATTGTGGTCCCACAGAAAGGTGCGCTGGTTGCAGGCGTCGCCGGTGATGAGGATTCTTTCTTCTGGGATAAGAATCGCAGTCATGCCGGGAGTGTGCCCGGGGAAGTGAAGGGCTTCCACGCATATTCCGCCCAAGTCGAAGATCTGACCGTCGGTGAGATCTTCGAAGTTCAAGGGGTGAGGTGGCACAAAATCAGAGTCGTTCATTCGCGGTGATGCATCACCGACAGACAAGTCGATGTATTCACGGCGAACTTTCAGGACTGCCATTTCGTCGTATACCGGCACCTCCAGAGAATTCATGTAAACGTTGTCAAACTCTGGACCGCCCATTGCATGATCGACATGGCCATGAGTCAAGATGGTCACGATCGGCTTTTTCGTCAGACGTTCGACGAAAGCTCGCAGGCCTCGTATTCCCAATGACGAATCGATGAGAGCAGCGCGCGTAGCACCCTCCACCAGGTAGAGGAGTTCACCAGTCAATGTGCGAATAGCGGTCACACGGTTTGTGACACGTTGTGCGGAGAAGAAATCAGCCATGGTGATTTCACCGAACCTTTCGAATAAGCGGGGTGGTCACGCCCTCCGAGAATTGAAGACGCGTCGCCATGGTGGAGCATCGTCGCACTTTTTGGTCCATTCAGCGCCCAGGCTTCGGTTCATGCCAACGTTTCGGCATCAACCGAAAATACACAAAAACCTCCAGCCAACCCGAATATCACCCGGATTGACGTGGAGGTTTGAGATGAAGGCCTGTCGGCCTTACTCCTCGACGCGTTTGATGTGCTCGGCCTGCAGACCCTTCGGGCCCTGCGAGACCTCAAAGTCAACCTTCTCACCCTCGTTGAGAGTGCGGAAGCCTGACGCCTCGATTTGTGAGTAGTGAGCGAACACGTCAGCAGATCCGTCATCGGGAGTGATGAAGCCGTAGCCTTTGTCCGCGTTGAACCATTTAACGACACCAGTGGTCATGAAAGCGCTGTCCTGTCTACAAAAGCCCCTGCGCAGGGGAAAAACCTCGATCCCGGTTGAGACCGACACAGTTTCATGCCCACCGCAAAGCGGAACATAACGACTGCGACATCAACGCTACCGCACATTGGGCTAGAAAAAAGGCAACACAGGTCACAGCTCGGTATCAGTCGACACGGACGCGTTCCGACGCGACTCATGTTTGAGGATCTGACGGGGTACCAGCTTGAGGGGCTCGACGCAACCCTCATGCAGGAGCTCCGATGCCTCATCGTGTGGAAAGTCTGCCGCGTACCTATCGCCCACCGCCCGCCAGCCGAAGCCCCCACCCCGCCTCAGTCCAGCAGAACCCGCGGCCATGCATCCCCACTCACTGCCGGCCATCCGCTGCCCGGCGCTTGGCGTCTGTCTCTGACGGCATGGGACTTTCGTCGGATCATGGTGTGTGAACCACTTCATAAAGTAGGTGCGGAGGTATAGACGCAATGACGCGACCCCCGTCCGATGACATGCCGCACGCTGACACGCCGCATCCTGACGCGGCTCACACCCACACCCAGCCCAACCCAGCCACGCCAACTTCGACGTCGAAGCGTTCGCGTGGCACACGAAAACAGGCACACGCCAGGCAACGCCCGAGGCGTTCACCGCGCCCCGAATCAGGGCGCCCCGCAACCCTGACCCGCAGCAAACTCGTCGGCCGCATCATCGCGGCCGCTGCCCTTGTGACATTCCTGTTCGTCCAGCTGCCCGGTCTTGATGCGAGCGGCTCACGCATGTTCGGCATTTTCATTGCAGCCATCGCACTGTGGGTCACCGAAGCTATCCCGCTGGCCGCAACGGCAGTTGGCGTCATCTTGATGGAAGTACTCCTGATCTCCAACCAGGCAGTGCTCAGCGTCTCGGAAGAAGCGCCCGCCGCAACCGCCATCTTCGGCTCATTGGCCAACCCCGTCATCATTTTGTTCATGGGCGGATTTATGCTCGCCGACGGAGCCGCCAAATACAACGTTGATAAAGCGCTCTCCGCTCTCATGCTCAAACCCTTCCTGCGTAATGCGCGCATGACCGTCATGGGGGTCATGATGATTACCGCGCTGATGAGCATGTTCATGTCGAACACCGCCACCACCGCCACCATGTTCGCTGTCATGATGCCGGTGATTACAGCCTTGCCGAAGGGACGCGCGAGAACCGGCCTTGCGTTGTCGGTGCCGGTGGCCGCCAATGTCGGTGGCATGGGAACACCTGTGGGCACCCCTCCCAATGCCATCGCTCTGGGCGCCCTTCAAAACCACGGCATCCACGTCACATTCATTGACTGGATGCTGGCCGCAGTTCCGCTCATGCTTGTTGTACTGGTCATCGCCTGGCTGTTCATCGTCTGGCGATATATCCCCTCCGACGTCAAGTTCGACGTCGACACATCCGCAACCTTCGAGCGCACCCCGAAAGCCATCATATTCTACGTGGTCGCCGTGATCACGATCGGCTTGTGGATGACTGAATCGCTCCACCACATTTCCTCCAACACAGTGGGCTTCATCCCTGTCGCCGGTCTGATGATCCTGGGTGTCATGGGCGGCGACGACGTCAAGAAACTCGACTGGCCAGTACTGTGGCTGGTCGCAGGCGGTATCGCCCTGGGAGCGGGAGTGGGAGCAACCGGCCTGGACGAGTGGCTCATCGGCTCAATCTCCTGGCAGGCAATCCCGATGGCGTTACTCTTGCTGACTCTGGCAGCAGTGGGCTGGGTGACCTCGAACGTTATCTCCCACTCCGCGTCCGCCAACCTACTCATCCCGATGGGGATGGGGCTGGCAGCAACGGTCAGCACGTCCCCGAGCCAGATCGCGGTTGTCCTGGCTCTGGGATGCTCGCTGGGAATGTGCCTGCCGATCTCCACCCCACCCAACGCCATCGCGTATTCGACAGGCACGACACCCACCCCCGAAATGGTCAAAGTCGGCATGGTTGTCGGCATCAGTGGCGTCCTTCTGCTCGCCTTCGTCGCTCCGCTCACGTGGCGCGTACTGGGGGTGCTGTAGGTGATTGACGAGGGCACCCCATCCGCACTCCATCCGCGGCACGCAGATGCCTGCGCCATCCTGGTGATAGGCGACGGGTCGGACGGGATTGCCGCGACACTGGTTGAGGACTTAACGGGTGCTTTCAGCCATATCGAGGTTCGCTCAATGGCCGACATCGACGGCATTGACGCCGAATGCGCATACCTGGCGCGCAGCCGTACGCGCCTCGTCCTGGGATTTGTCACCAGCGAGGTCGGCTCTCTTGACCGCGCCTTCGAGGCACTGAAGGCATACCCGTGCACGCAGCACAATGAATGGGTGGTGGTGACGCGCAGCCGCACGCACACCGACATGAGCCGCGCCCTGGCCTCGGGGCTGCTGGCATCTGTCATCTCCGTGCCGTGGACCCTTCCGACGCTGGTGGCGCAAAGCTACGGTGCGATCACGCGGCTGCTGTTGCGCTATGAAATGAACGAGGCCGAACGTGAACGAATCGCCGGCCCTGTTCCCGACAATGCCGTGCGAGGCCCTGTGCTCTTTGGCCTTGACCACAGTGAACGGGAAGTACTGAATGACCTTCTGGCCGGGGCTGAACGAGTCCTGGGGCCGCGCCCCATCCTGGAGGTTGGCCCTCATACCGATCTGACCACGCAGGGTCAGCCCGTGCGCGCTGTGCACCTGGTACTCGACGGTCACGTTGCCCTGCACCGCGATTCCGACCAGGGTGACATTCTGCTGCACCATGCCACATCGGGACCCCTGATAGGGTTGGTGTCCCTGGCGCGCGGCGAAAACGCATTCTTCACGTCGACGACCACCACGCCGGTCAAGGTAGTGCGCCTGACCAATGAACAACTCCAGCTGGTCATCGCTGAAGATCCTCCGATGGCGGCGACGTTGGCTGCCCTCGCCATTCAATCCCTGGCCCGCCGCCTCGTGCGCGCAGAATATCTGCACATCGAAAACCGCGTCCTGGTTGACGACCTGCGGCACACGCGCGCAGAACTTGTGGAGCGAGCCCGTTACGCCATGCTCGGTGAACTCAGCGCCGGCATCGCGCACGAACTGAACAATCCGATCACCGCGGTGGACCGGGCTGCCGACCATTTGCGTGACGACATCACAACGCTGATGGACAGTGCCTACGCGGACCATGACCCCAGTGACAAGCTGCGCGCCGCTCATGAAGCCATGACCCGCGCGCTCGACGCACATCCGCGTTCCACCGCCGATGAACGCCGACTGGTCAGCGAATTCATGTCGGAACTGAAAGTCAGCCGCCAGTTCGCTCGCCGCCTGGTGCGAGCAGGAGTACACGATGTGGCAACTGCGCGACCTCTTGTTGCGGCGTCAGCGCCTCCCTCGTATATGACGATGGTGGAGACCGGCGCGCAGATCGGATCCTCGCTGCGCTCGCTGACGGTGGCGGCGGGGCGCGTGGTGCAGTTGACCGATTCCCTGAAGGGCTACGCGCGGCCTGATGGTACCGATGCGCGCATCGTTGACGTGCGTGAAGGGATCGAGGACGTATTGCGTCTGACGACGCACCGCCTACGCCACGTCGAGGTGCTCCGTGATTTCGAGAGCGAGCCGCTCGTGGTGGGTCATCCGGCCAAACTCGAACAAGTGTGGACGAATGTGTTGGTCAACGCGGCTGAAGCATTCGAAGACGAGGACGAAGCCGATGCCTACGCCCAGCCGGCGCGCGGAGATGAGCCACCGAGTATCACGGTCAGTGCGCGCACAGCAGGGCCGGATGTGGTGGTCGACATCGTGGATAACGGTCCGGGGATTCCCGCCAGCGTGCTGGCAAAAATGTTCGAGCCGCATTTCACCACCAAATCGGGCCGCGTTCGTTACGGTCTGGGCATGGGGATGTCGATCTGCCGGTCGATTATCACAGACGCAGGCGGCACCATCAACGTGGTATCTCAGCCCGGACGCACACAGGTCACGATACGTCTGCCGAAAGCTGCCGACCACGAGGGCGGCCCTACCCACAGTGAACACAAGGAGAGATCATGACGTTAGCTGTTCTCATACTGGAAGATGAAGCGGAAGTGCGTGACGCTCTGGAACGCGACTGTGACGAGTTCTGGGACACGCTGCGACTGGAGACTGCCGAAGATGTTGACGATGCATGGCAGGCGATCCGCAGCATTGACGAAGACGGCGATGAGCTTGCGCTGGTCCTGGCTGACCACCGTCTTCCCGGACGGAACGGCGTGGACTTCCTGATCGACATGATGGATGAGCCCTCCACGGTCAATACGCGGCGCGTCCTGGTGACCGGTCAGGCCGATCAAAGCGACACGATCCGCGCCTTGAATGAAGCCAGTCTGGACTATTACATCGCCAAGCCGTGGGTACGTGATGAGCTGGTGGCAACGGTGCGCGACCAACTGACCACCTATGTCCTTGAATCAGGTGTTGACCCGTTGCCGTACATGCCCGTGCTGGATGCGGTTCGTATTATGGATGCCATGCGATAGTCCCCGCTCACAAGGAGGCGTCATGGATATTGCAGTGATCGGGTCGAACAATGTCGACCTCATTACCTACATCGATCGCATGCCCACCGAAGGGGAGACGCTCGAGGCGCCCTCGTTCCAACTGGGGTGCGGTGGCAAGGGGTCGAATCAGGCGGTGGCCGCTGCGCGCCTGGGATCGCGTGTCCTGATGGTGACCTGCGTAGGTGATGACATTTTTGCCGACATGACGGTAGAAAACTACCGCAATAACGGCATCGACACAGACCACGTCAAGCGTGCGCACGGCACGTCGGGTGTGGCGCCGATCTTTGTCGATCCACACTCGCGCAACTCCATCCTGATTGTCAAAGGCGCCAATAACGACCTGACTCCTGAGGACGTGGAGGCCTGCCGCGAGCAGATTGCACAGTGCGCACTGATCGTCTGCCAGTTAGAAATCCGTCTGGATACGGTCTATGTGGCGATTGCGCTTGGCGAACAGGTCGGTGTACCCGTGCTGCTCAATCCCGCTCCCGCCAGCCCTGATTTCAACTTTGACTGGGCGCGGCGCTGCACCTACCTCATGCCTAACGAAAGTGAACTGACACTGCTGACCGGCATGCCATGTGACAGTGATGAAGGTGTTGAGGCTGCGGCGCGCACCCTCGTTGAACACGGCTGCCGACACGTCATCGTCACGCTCGGGTCACGCGGGGCGTGGTGGTTCACGCGGGCCAACGAGGGTGGCTTGCGCGTTGTCAGTCAGCGTATTGACGCACTCCGTGTGGATCCGGTGGATACGACTGGAGCAGGGGACGCGTTTATCGGAGCCTTTGCGCACCGGATCGTCCACGGCGATGCAATTCCGGAGGCTCTGGAGTACGCCAACAGCTATGCGGCAATGTCGGTGCTCAAACGCGGCACCCAGTACTCATATGCCACAGCCGACGAATTTGACCGGTGGCGTGCCCAACGCACGCAGTGAGACGCGAGTGCTCGTCTGCGCGCAGTAAGGCGCGAGCGGTCCTCAGCACTCAGTTGGGGGATGAGCGGCTATGACGGGACTACGACGCAGAAAGTGTGTCCCGGAGCGGCCCAGCCCGCCGGTCACTCGGGCCGAGTGGCATCTGCCCACACCTGACGCCACTTGTCGGCCAACGAGTCAATGTTTTCGTGCGCGTTCAGGCCGCTTGGCTGGGGAACAACCCACAGGGATATGCCGCGCGGCCAGTTGTCAATCGTGTCAGCATCTTGCTGCCCGAGCTTCGCGTGAGGTTGCCTGAACGCCGTGCGGTACGCGGTAATTCCGGCGATGGCAACGGCGCGTGGATTCAGGTCGCCAACCCGAGTCACCAAGTGGGCAGCGCCCTCGCGCAGTTCATCGCGGCTCAATTCATCTGCGCGTGCAGTGGGCCTGCCGACCAGGTTCGTGATGCCGATTCCGCGTGACAGAATATGTTCCTCATCTTCGGCGCTGAGGCCGCAGGACGCATCGATCTCATAGTCAGTCAGGCCCGCTCGAGCGAGAGAGGGCCAAAAGCGGTTACCCGGTCGCGCGAACGGTGCATTAACGGCCGCAGTCCACAACCCCGGATTGATTCCGACGATCAGGAGCCTCAGCTCAGCTCCAACGCAGTGCGGACCAGGTAGTACATCGTCAAGAGCCAGAGGATCATCGGTGGCAAAGTACGCCAGATCACTCTGGTGTGGCTTGCGTCCACCCAGAGGCGACGGTCGGCGTAAAGACTTCATCGCTATGGCCGTCAGGCACTTTCCTGCGACCGTTCCACGCGTGCTGTCCACGCCATCGGATCATCGACGAGGTGCTGTAGGACTCGGTGTGCAGCGCCGATCGTGGCAAGTGAAGCAGAGTGCTCGGCAATGCGGATTTCAGAGGGGCTGCCGGCAGAGTGGAGGACCCGTGTGCGCAATTCAGGCAGTGCCCGTTCGCGCAGTTCAGAGCCAATGTCAGCGACGGAGCCGCCCAACACCACCAAAGGAATGTCGAGCATGTTGATGACGGCAGACAGTGTGCGCCCCAGAGCGGCGCCACCCTCGTCCAATGCAACGCGGGCAGCAGCGTTGCCAGCTTGAGCAGCAGCGACAACATCGACATTTGTCGCGCCGCGTGCCAGACCTGCGCGCTCTACCAGTGCGCGCTGGCCGATGTAGGCTTCCAGGCATCCCGTCGCGCCGCATCTGCATGTCGGGCCGGCAGGGTCGGTGGAAATATGTCCGATTTCGCCTGCCCATCCGTGCGAACCGGGCAGGAGAGCGTGGTCAATGATGATGCCTGCGCCAATACCGACTTCACCGGACACGTAAACGAACGAGGGCGGCCCTGATGGGACACCAGGTTGCGGACATGCTACGGCCCACGCTGCCAGGTCGGCCTCGTTCGCGACGGTGACGACACCCAGGTGGGACAGCGGTGCGAGCAGCGTGTGTAACGGCAGGTCACGCCACCCCAGGTTGGGAGCGAGGATCACAGCCTGAGCGGAAACTATGCCGGGCACGGCCAACCCGGTTCCAAGAAACAGTGTGTCGCCTTCTGTCGCGGCATCGGCTTGCGCTTTTACCCGGTCAGCGAGCTCCCCCAGAGCGCGCATGGTCTGCTGCGGATCTGAGTCTGAAAAGTCGCCTTCCTGCACGCCTTCTGCCACGATCTGCCCTGACAGGTCCACGATGCGTGCAGCCAGGTAGGAGACGTTGACTTCCAATCCCAGTGCGGTCGCATATCTTTCCCGCGGGGTCAGGCGCACCGCTGGCCTGCCTCGTCGAGCATCAGTTGACGGGTCGAGTTCGGTGACCAGGTGAGCCGAGATGAGCTCGTCCACCAGGCGGGAGACTGTTGCTCGCGTAATGCCAGTTGTCGCCGCGACCGAGGCGCGGGTGACTGCTCCGGGATCGGCCAGGATATAGCGAAAGACGAGGGCGAGATTCATGGCGCGCAACGACTGAGCTTTGACGCCGCCGTTGCCACGTGAGGATGTGTGGGCACTGCGCGGCAGAGAGGTGAGGCGTGATGAGGACTTATGTGCTCGGGTCATTGTTCTCTCACATTCTGGTTATGTGTCAGCGTCGCGACGTGGCCTTATGGGTTGACTATACTCGCTCACCCCGCTATTTTGTTTAGTAACGAAACACAATGGGGTTCTCGTGCACGCCACGCCTCTTCCAAGCAGCGTGAAATTATTCAACATGGAACAAGGAGCTGAACATGACGATGTATGGACCGTACGTTGCGGGCGTGGATACGTCGACCCAATCATGCAAAGTTGTCATCGTGGATGCCCTGCGCGGAACGGTCGTGCGGGAAGGTAAAGCGACGCACCCTGACGGCACGGAAGTGGACCCGCAGGCTTGGTGGGACGCGTTCAACGAGGCCGTCAAAGCAGCAGGTGGCCTGGAGGACGTGGTGGCGCTATCCGTGGGCGGACAGCAGCACGGCATGGTGTGCCTGGACAAAGATGGAGAAGTCATCCGACCCGCCCTGCTGTGGAACGACACGCGTTCAGCCGACGCTGCTCGTGACCTTATTGCCGAATACGGCGAGGGTGACGAGGAAGCCGGTGCCGCGTGGTGGGCTGATGCCACCGGATCAGTGCCCGTCGCCTCACTGACCGTGACGAAGCTGCGCTGGCTGGCAGACCACGAACCTGAGAACGCGCGCCGTATTGCAGCTATTTGCCTGCCGCACGACTGGCTGACGTGGAAAATCATGGGAACCGGTCGACTGGAGGATCTGCGCACGGACCGCTCCGATGCGTCGGGTACCGGTTACATGGACCGCGCTACGCCAACCTACCGCCGCGACATCCTTGCCCACGCGTTGCGCATCGACAAGGACGTCGCACGATCCATCATCTTGCCGAAAATCCTCGGACCATGGGACGTGGCCGGACGTGGTGATGAGTCGCGAGGCTGGGGTGAGATCATGCTGGGACCAGGGTGTGGAGACAATGCGGGGTCAGCGCTGGGTGTCGACCTCAAACCCGGTCAGGCTCTGCTGTCACTGGGCACATCCGGAGTTGTTGCCGCCGTGTCAGATCACCCGGTTGCTGACCATTCAGGACTGGTGACCGGTTTTGCCGACGCTACGGGAAACTGGCTGCCATTGGCGTGCACGCTCAATGCCTCGCGCATCATCGACGCAATGATGGCGGTGATCGATGCGGGTTACGACGAGTTTGATAATCTTGCCTTGAGTGTGGACGATGCCGCGGGATTGACTTTAGTGCCCTATTTCGAGGGCGAGCGCACCCCGAACCTGCCTGATGCTACGGCTGAGCTGAAGGGCATGACTCTGAAGAACTCGGATCGCGCTCACGTGGCGCGCGCAACGGTGGAAGGACTGCTGAACTTGATGAAGTTCGCTCTGGATGCGGTGCGCGCACTGGATGTGAAGCTCGAACACGTGGTCATGGTCGGCGGCGGAGCGAAATCGCGCGCCGTCCTCGAACTGGCCGAAGAATTCCTCGGCGCAACAGTTACGGTACCCAAGTCGGGAGAATACGTAGCGTTGGGCGCCGCCCGTCAAGCAGCGCGCGTGATGGAACGCGCAGGAAAGGCACAGTGATGACGCAGATTCCACAGACCATGAAAGCCAGCGTCCTGATTCGCCAGGGTCTCATTGAGATGGAGGAACGACCGGTGCCGACACCGGATGCGGACCAGGTGCTGATTCGCGTGGAGTCGGTGGGGGTGTGCGGCTCGGATGTGCACTACTACCACAAGGGCCGCATCGGTGACTTTGTGGTGAACGAGCCGATGATCCTGGGGCACGAAGCTTCCGGAGAGATTGTGGCCGTGGGCGATGACGTGGATCCGGCCCGCATTGGCCAGCGCGTTTCCATCGAGCCGCAACGGTGCTGCCGAGTGTGCGAATACTGCAAGCGCGGAGAATACAACCTGTGCCCCGATATCGAGTTCTACGCGACGCCGCCCATTGACGGAGCCTTTTGCGAATATGTCCTGATTCAGTCCGATTTCGCCTACGAGGTTCCCGACTCCATTTCGTGGGATGCGGCAGCCTTGATGGAACCCCTGAGCGTGGGTATTGCCGGAATCCGCAAAGCCCACGTGAAAGTGGGTGACCGCGTCTTTGTTGCCGGCGCAGGTCCGATCGGTGCGATCGTCATCCAGGTTGCGCGGGCATTTGGCGCTGCCGAGGTGGTCGTCAGTGATCCTGTTGAAGGTCGGCGCGATTTGGCACTGTCGCTGGGAGCAACCCAGGCTGTTGAGCCAGGTGACCCGGCACTAGATGGTCAACACTTTGACGCGTTCATTGACGCGACGGGCGTCACTGCAGCTGTGCAGGACGGCATCATGCGTCTGGCGTCTGGCGGCACCGCAGTGCTGATTGGTATGGGTGACGATGACATGTCACTGCCGGTTGGATTCATCACCGCGCACGAAATCAACGTGACCGGGATTTTCCGTTACAACAACACGTGGCCCACAGCCATCCACCTGGTAGCCAGTGGAGCGGTCGACCTGGATCGCCTGTGCACTGATCACTACGCCCTCGACGAAGCTGACCAGCCCATCATCAACAAGCCCGCGCCGACCACGCTGAAGTCGATCGTCCATCCCGGACAGATGGCACAACACTAGGAGCCTGAAGCAGGGCTGGCTGAGGGGCTGTTCATGCGTGAAACTGCGTAGTGAAAAGCCGTAATTCATGAATAGTGAATGAAAGGAAAGAGCCTTGCAGCAGGCGTTTGAAAAAGACGGTCTAGGACTACGGTGGCGTGGTGACGGAACAACACTTTCAGTTCAGCCGTGGGGAAAGGACGCAGTCCGTGTGCGTTCACGACTCATGGCAGATGTCATCGAATCGAATTGGGCTCTGCTCGATCAACCTGAAGATCAGGAATCGAGCGTCGAACTCAAGGGCGATGAAGCTGTACTCGAGGTCGGATCGCTACGCGTCATCTTGCGCCAAACCGCGATGTGTGATGGAAAAGTTGGGTACGAGACTTTCCATTGCAGTATCAGTTTTGAGAAAACGGATGGAACACCATTACTGCGTGAAAAGGATCGGGGCGGGTCTCTGGACTTGAAGGCTCGCGATCTGCGTCCCGTTCTTGGCGGCGATATCTCCCTGACAATGTCGTTCGAGTCTCCAGAAGAAGAACATCTGTGGGGAATGGGCCAGTACCAAGAGGGTATCGGTGATCTCAAGGGATGCACTCTTGAACTTGCTCATCGCAACTCCCAGGCGAGCGTTCCTTTTGTGATTTCCAGCAAGGGCTACGGCTTCCTGTGGCACAACCCTGCCATCGGGCAAGTAAGCTTCTCATCGAACGTAACTCAGTGGTCAGCAGAGCGCTGCGATCAACTCGACTACTGGATCACGGCTGGAGACAGCCCGCGGGAAATCAGTAAGGCATATGCCGCGGCAACCGGATTCGCTCCCATGATGCCAGAACACGGACTGGGGTTCTGGCAGTGCAAGCTCCGTTACTGGAACCAGGAGCAGCTCCTTGAAGTCGCGCGAGAACACAAGCGCCGTGGACTGCCCCTGGACGTCATCGTGATCGACTTTTTCCACTGGCCCCACATGGGAGATTATCGCTTCGAGGAGGAATTCTGGCCGGATCCTCAGGCAATGGTTGATGAACTCCATAGCATGGGCGTTGAGCTCATGGTTTCGGTGTGGACCCAGGTTGCGCACGCATCCGAGAACTGGGATGAGCTGAAGAAGAACAACCTGCTGGCACGGGCAGAACGTGGCCTAGATGTCCATATGGCGTTCCAGGGACCGAGCGCTTTCATTGACATGACCAATCCCGAGGCAAGAAAGTTCATCTGGGAGAAGTGCAAAGAAAATTACGGCAAGTACGGCATCAAGATTTTCTGGCTCGATGAGGCTGAGCCCGAATACGGTGCCTACGACTTCGATAACTACCGCTACAACGCTGGCCCCAACGTCAAGGTCGGAAATATCTATCCGCAGAACTACGCCAAAGCGTTCTACGACGGACTGGTTGAATCCGGCACTGACGACGTTGTTAACCTCTTGAGGTGCGCCTGGGCGGGCTCTCAGCGTTACGGTGCTCTTGTGTGGTCTGGTGACATTAGCTCAACATGGAAAGACCTGCGGTGCCAGGTTGCTGCGGGAATCCACATGGGTGCCGCAGGAATCCCGTGGTGGACCACCGACATTGGCGGCTTCCACGATGGTGTCATCACAGATCCGAAATTCAAGGAACTTCTCATCAGGTGGTTCCAGTTCGGAGCTTTCTGCCCGGTGATGAGGCTGCACGGTGACCGACGGCCAGTTGAAGAGGTCAGCGCCAAGGATGGCTCCTACAGACTGCCCAGCGGTGCTGAGAATGAACTCTGGAGCTTTGGAGACGACGTGTATGCCGTGCTTGAGAAGTATATTCATCTGCGCGAAAAGCTCCGCGACTACATGCGAGACGTCATGTTGGAAGCCCATGAAGAAGGACAACCTGTGATGAGAGGGCTCTTCCAGGAATTCCCGCTCGACGAGAAGTGCTGGTCCATTTCCGACCAGTACCTGCTAGGCGGCGACATCCTGGTCGCTCCAGTTCTGGAAGCCGCTGCAACCTCCCGATCGGTGTATCTGCCGGCCGGAGCTTCCTGGACTGACGCGTCAACGGGTGACAAGCACGAAGGCGGTCAGTCGATCGATGTCGAGTGCCCTCTGGACAAGATTCCTGTCTTCTTCCGAGACGACACGCATAGTGAACTAGTTGGCATGATCTAGTTCAACTGGGGTGGGTCGCGACCGCAAGGTTCGCGGCCCACCCCTTTTTAATGCGACATGACAGGTGGATGCGCCAGGTTGAGACATCTCGCGCTGCTGCATGGCTTTTCTCGAACCAAAATGGTCAAATGAACCTAGCTAGATGAACAGCTCGAACTAAGGGGATCACAATGGAATCGGTGAGCGCGCGACTGTCGCAGGCAGGATACGAACTTCCGGAAGTTGCAGCACCGGTTGCGGCCTATGTTCCGGCAGTTGAAGACCGCGGAGTGATTCGCACATCAGGCCAGCTGCCATTGGAGAACGGTGAGCTGTCCTGCATCGGTGCAGTCGGAGAGGACGGCGCAGACCCAGACGATGCTTACGAGGCAGCCCGCATCTGCGCGCTCAACGCCCTTGCGGCAGCAGCAAGCGTCGCCGGAGACGTCGACCGCCTGGCACGCGTCGTCAAAGTCACCGGTTTTGTATCTTCCCGCCCAAGCTTCACCGGCCAGGCTGGTGTTCTGAACGGGGCCTCTGACTTCTTCCAGGACATCTTCGGAACGCCTCACGCACGTTCTGCCGTCGGCGTAGCCGCATTGCCGCTCAACGCGTCAGTCGAGGTGGAAGTCGAGTTCGCTCTGAATAACTGAACCCAGCCCACACGTCTTCCCGCCCAGGACGCCCCCTCGGTGTCAACGCGCACTAAGGTGAGAAAAGGGGGATAGCGATGCACACGAATGCCACTGAATACCCACGCATTTTAGTCACAGGTTCCAGCGGATATGTGGGAAGCAACCTCGTGCCCGCTTTGGAAGCACGAGGTTATGCCGTGCGTTGTTTCGATCAGGTGGCACCTGCCAGTGGTACGCAGGGCGCCCTCGTTCATGATGGTGTGTGCAGTGCGCAGCGAGAGTATGTCACCGGATCAGTGCTGGAACCCGCCCAGGTGGATGAGGCGATGCGCGGCGTTGATGGTGTCATTCACCTGGCGGCCGCCATCACCTTGAAGAAGCGTGATCCGCAGGCGTGGAGGTTGAATTCGGCTGGACCCGGAGTCGTGGCCAGGTCGGCGCTGAAACACCACATCCGAATGGTTCACTGCTCGTCCGTGCATGCCCTCGACAATGCGACTAAAGGGGTCATCACTGAAAAGTCGCCGCCTGCCGGGCCAGATCGCCCGCTGTATGACCGCTCAAAGGCGGCAGGAAATCGAGCGGTGCGTCGACAGATCGCGCGTGGACTGGACGCGGTGGTGTGTATGCCAACCGGAATTATTGGGCCGACCGACCCGACACAGTCGCGCGTCAACGAAATCATTTTGGATGCTGCACGAGGCCGGGTACCTGCGGTCGTGGCTGGCGGCTTCGACTGGGTGGATGTACGCGATGTTGCCGGAGGGCTGATCGACGCCTTCGAGAAGGGTCGTACCTCGCAGCAGTACTTGTTGCCTGGCGTTCGAGCATCCATGTCGACACTGGTGCGAATCGCTTCCGCGCTCGCAGGACATTCGGGGCGTGCGGTGCCGGTATTTCCGTTGCGGTGGGTGGACTGGCTGGCTCCCGTGGGCGAAAAAATCGGATCGTGGGTCAATTCGGATATTTTCACATCGGCATCGCTGGGTGCCCTTGAGGATCTGCCACACGTTTCAGGCGCGAAAGCGCGCAACGAATGGGACTATCAGCCTCGGTCGCTGGCAGTGACCATTCGCGACTTGCTTGTCGACGTGGGAATCGACGTGGTGGATGATCCCGGTGCCATGGTGGAGATGCGCCGCGATCTTGCCGAGGTGTAGCGTACGAGCTAGTTCAACGCAGAAATGATTGCTTCGACTGAGGCTTTGGCATCACCGAAGAGCATGTGCGTGTTGTCCTTGAAGAACAACGGGTTCTGTACACCCGCATAGCCGGTCGCCATCGAACGTTTGAAGACGATGACATCGTGTGCGTCCCACACCTTTAGCACCGGCATTCCCGCAATCGGGGAGCCGGGCTGCTCGGCGGCAGGATTCACCGTGTCATTCGCGCCGATGACGAGGACGACGTCAACATCACCGAAATCATCGTTGACCTCATCCATTTCCATCACGATGTCGTAGGGAACCTTGGCTTCAGCCAGCAGCACGTTCATATGACCGGGCAGGCGACCTGCAACAGGGTGAATACCGAAGCGGACATCCACACCCGCCTCGCGCAGTCGCTTCGTCAGGTCCGCGACTGGATACTGTGCCTGAGCCACTGCCATGCCGTACCCGGGAGTGATCATGACGTGCTGCGCATCCGTCAACATCTCGGCGACACGCGCAGCGTCAATCTCGCGATATTCGCCTGTTTCGTCCGAGGCTGACGCAGTCGCACCTGTCGATCCGAAACCGCCCAGGATGACGGAGATGAACGAACGGTTCATCGCCTTGCACATGATGTAGGACAGGTACGCGCCGGAGGAGCCGACAAGCGCGCCAGTGATAATGAGCAGATCATTGTTGAGCATGAAGCCGGCCGCTGCCGCAGCCCACCCGGAATACGAGTTCAGCATGGACACGACAACGGGCATGTCTCCGCCGCCGATCGCGGCCACCAGGTGCACACCCAGTGCCAGCGCGATGAGAGTCATGATGATTAACGCTGCAATGCCAACTCCGGTGAAACCGTCCTGACGCACGAACAGTACCATCAGGATGAGGCAGACGACGATGGCAGCAAGGTTGATCCAGTTGCGCCCCGGAAGCATCAACGGTGCGCCCGAAATCTTCGCGGACAATTTGAGGTACGCGATGATTGAGCCGGTCAAGGTGACGGCACCGATGAAGATGCCCAGGAACACTTCACCGAGGTGGAATCCTCCCAGCAGAAGCGCATTGGCGTCGGGTGCCAGGTAGGAATTGAACCCCACCAGCACTGCTGCCAGGCCGACAAATGAGTGCAGCAATGCGATCAGTTCCGGCATGCCGGTCATCTGAACGTTGCGTGCCTTCCAGATGCCGATCACTGCGCCGATACTCATTGCCAGCGCAATCAGGATCGCGGTAACGACCACCCCGCGTGCCGGCTGCGACGTGAGAGCCAGGACTATGGTGGCGACCAGCGCAATCGCCATGCCGATGATGCCTGAATTGTTGCCACGTTGAGCCGTCTCATGACGGGACAGTCCGGCCAGCGCCAGGA
The DNA here is from genome assembly GCF_056583835.1 of Pauljensenia sp. C0254C2. Lineage (NCBI taxonomy): Bacteria > Bacillati > Actinomycetota > Actinomycetes > Actinomycetales > Actinomycetaceae > Pauljensenia > Pauljensenia sp. C0254C2. Next base: position 46,836 of record NZ_JBWPJO010000007.1, on the reverse strand, counting down.
TGAAGAATATGGCGGCAACAATGTAGGCGAACACAACGAAGTGTGAGACGAAGCCACCGGACAGGAGGTCGGCACCCGGAATATCAGCTGACATGAGGTCCTGGGGAAACGATGTGACAAGGTTGGTGAACACGGTAAATCTGCCTCAGTCTTTCTTGAACATCGCGAGCATGCGGTGGGTGACTGTGAAGCCGCCGAAAATGTTGATCGACGCGACGAGTATGGCGGCAAAGGAAATGATCGTGACCAAAACGTTCGACGATCCAATCTGAAGCAGAGCGCCGACCAGGATGATGCCGGAAATCGCGTTCGTCACCGACATGAGCGGCGTATGCAACGAGTGCGTCACGTTCGTAATGACGTAGAACCCGACAACCACTGCAAGCGCCAGCACGATGTAATGGCTGGAGACCATCAGCGGTGACGTCAAAATCAACAGGGCGGCCAAGGCTATCGCCACGACAATTCCGATCACGCGGTTACGCTTATGGGACGCTTCCTTTCGTGACTCATCAGCCGCTCTGGCAGCGACTGCCGCCGGGTCTTCGCGCGGAGTCGGAGCAGGAGCAGGAGCCGCCGACACGTTGACCGGCGGCGGTGGCCACATCACGTCGCCCTCGTGCGTCACAGTGATGGAGCGAATGATCTCATCATCCATGTCCAGCGTGAGCTGACCATCCTTGTCGGGCGTGGCCAGACGCAGCAGATTCACAATGTTTTGCCCGTACAGCTGGGAGGATTGTGCTGGGAGTCTGCCCGCCAGGTCGGTCAGGCCGATAATGGTGACGCCACCTTCGGTTCGCACAATTTCCCCGGGTGACGTCAGTTCACAGTTACCGCCGTTGGCAGCTGCCATATCCACAATCACGCTGCCTGGACGCATCGCATCAATCGCGTCGGCACTGAGCAGGCGCGGAGCGGCACGCCCCGGAATGTTTGCTGTCGTGATGACAATGTCGGAGCAGGCAGCCTGTTCGGCGTACAGTATTTCAGCTGCGCGCGCCTGATCAGCGTCCATCTCCTTGGCATAACCGTCACTGGATTCCTGACGGCCCACCGGGATCGGAACGAATGTGGCTCCCATCGATTCAACCTGTTCGCCCACCTCGGGACGCACGTCGGTTGCGTAGACTTCAGCGCCCATGGAGTTGGCGGTGCCGATCGCTGCCAGACCGGCAACTCCCGCACCGATCACATAGATACGTGCCGGCGGCATTTTCCCGGCCGCGGTGACCTGACCGGTGAAGAGGCGGCCAAATTGATGAGCGGCCTCAACGACGGCTCGATATCCGGCAATATTGGCCTGAGACGACAGGACATCCATCGCTTGAGCACGTGAAATTCTCGGCACGGTGTCCATAGCCAGCGCGGTGATGTTCGCCCTCGCCAATTCGTCGAGCAGTTCGGGGTGGCGCGCGGGTGCTAGGCGGGAAATCAGTGTTGCGCCCGGCTGCATCGCCGCGATCTGCTCGCTTGTGGGGGCGTCGAGAGTGAGGACAATGTCGGCTCCCCACGCGCCGCGGTCATCGACGAGGGTGGCTCCCGCATCTTCGAATAATGAATCAGGAAATTGAGCGGTTTGCCCAGCGCCTCGTTGTACGCACACGTCGAAACCCAGTTTCTTGAGCTTGGTGACGGTGTCAGGGGTGGCTGCGACAAGTGGCTGATCAGCATTGCTGGCTGGTACTCCGACGAGCACACGTACTCCTTTGTTCAAGCAGCGACTGTGCGATGCTCGTGGCACGCGCACAGAAAGGTGTTGTGAAGAAGGCACAGCGCAAAGTTGAGCGTTGCGCCGCATTCACGTCTTTATCGTATAGGTGGAAACCGTCATGCGCCGCATCTTTGATCTGCTAATGCGTCAAAAGCTGGAAAGTCGTGGTGGGCAACGATTACCGTTAAGACATGAATTACTTCGACGACGATGACGAATCAATGGACAAGGTGGACAACCTCGACGCGGTTGAAGCAGACATTTCAATTGCAGCGGACCTCGAATCCGTATGGAAAGCGGTCAGCGAGCCGGGCTGGTGGGTCAACGACGGGCCATTCGGCGACCATGAATTTGAGCGCGGCGAGGATGGCCTGTACCGTATCGAAGATCCGGATGCCGGTGCATGGCTGATCGAAAAGGAAGATGAAGATCCGATGGATCTCATTTCCTTCCGGTGGTACCCGCTGGCAGGGGACGAATTCCCTGAAGAACGCACCACGCGCGTGGAAGTATCACTGTCCGAGAAGGACGGCCAGGTACAGGTGCACGTCGAGGAATCAGATATTACATCCGTCAGCGATGACGAGGCTGAAGTGCGCCAGGCATGGGAAGATGCGCAGGGCACGTGGGATGTTGTCCTGCCGGCACTGAAGGCCTACCTGGAAGGCGCAGCCTGAGGCTGTGCCGCTGCGCCGTACACGAACTCAGTGCGCAGCGCAATGTCGGTATCTACTTGACGAGCAGGCGGTCGCTGATTCGCCCCTCCGGGTCAATCCACGGTTGAAAGTCGACGGCGCGCCCGTTGATGGTGAATGTGAACCGTCCTGTTTGCTGCACGTCGAGTTGATCAGCACCTGAGCGGCTGGCCACCTGGCAGAATTCCCGTATCTGCTGGCGTTCCGAATCTGTCAGCCAGCTATCTGGGTCAGAACATGAATGAACACCCATGACATGCCCGAGGTCCCGGGTGACGGCGTTGACCTGGTCAGAAAGCAGGGAGCCGCGTGTTCGCACGAATGCGACATCGGGATCTGGTGCCACCAGCGAGGTCAACCAGTATCGAGACAGCGCATTACGCAGCGCATTTCTGACGGCCGGACCACTTGGATCACGATGGCGTTCGGTGTTGTCCCAGTAGGGAGCCGTGTCGGGTCCCACTCGCATTCCATCAATCAGCCCTACAGACGATCCAATCAAAGCGCCAGACCCCATGATGTAGACATCTGGCACAGCTTGGCGAATCGTACGCAGACCCTGGCGGTAGGCTTCCTCTCGATCACAGTCCTGGTAACGGACTCCGGGGATGGCGGCACCATTGAGGAAATCGAGTTTGAAGTAGGTGAATCCCCAGCCGTGTGCGCGTTTCATGACGTTCGTCAGCCACTGCTGGGCACCGGGATGTGTGGTGTCGAGTCCGAAGTATGGTTCGCCCCAGTTATATCCGGCGTGAGCCAGTGTGCCATCGGCGTTATGAATGAAGTATTCGGGGTGTTCGCGTACGATCGGGGCACTGCTGCGGGCAATGAACGGCGCCATCCACAGACCCGGCCGCATGCCGGCGTTGTGAATGAGGGTGGCACAGTGGTCCATGCCGTGTTCAAAATCTGTGTTCGCCTGCCAGTCGCCAACTGTTTTCTCCCAGCCGTCGTCAATCTGCAGCACGCGATAGCCAGCTGTCTGCGCGTGCGGCACTTCGGTTTCAATAGTGTGTTCGGTGATTTCTTCGAACCAGGAGTACCACGATGACCACACAGGTCCGCAGTCCTGACGTGAATGAAATTCTGGAATCGAATCAGCCAGAGCGCGTGCATATGCGGCGAAGATTTCGCGTTCTTCCCCTATGCCGATCCACCAGGTCAGCTCGCTGTTGTCGTGCTCTGGATCCAGCGGGGCAGATGCGACCTGCTGACCGGTCACGGTGAAGACGCCGGTGCGGCCTCCCAGTGTTCCGACCACGATGACGCGATGCGTTGACGAGTCGACTGTCCACGCTGTCAGCAGGTAGGAGCGGTGGTCAGTTGTTGAATCGGTGGCGGGATCTTCCGCCGTCAGGAGGCGTTCGTCGTTGTCCCACACGCGCCACGGTTCGCGATCGGTGTACCACCATGCTGTCGGCGACCAGGAGTTGATGCCGTGGCGGTAAAACTCACTGATGGAGTGGCCATCAACGTCAATCCTCAGCGTGTCAGCGCGCAGCTGTGCTCCGGTGACACTGAGTTCGAGGGGTGACATGGATGGTGCGTTGAGGACGCAGGAAGTGGTGGTGGTTTTGAGACGCAAATGCATGGGAGTGCTTTCGGATGGCGAAGAAAGTGAGAAGGGGCAGGGAGTGCTGGAGGTAGGAGGAGACTGCGGGAGGGCAGGGTGACGTGGCAGTGGCAAGGTGCCGCCCGCAGATTGCGGTCGGCGGGCGGCACCTGGTGTTGCTGAGCGTATGCAGCTCAGCAGTGGTATCTGGTCCGACTATTGATCTGCAAGGATGCCGTTAATCGTGTCGTTCAGCTTCGGCAGAGCTTCAGCTGGGTCAACGCTTCCGCGCTCGATCTGTTCGATGACGGTGTCTGCTTCACTGTTGATTTCATCAGCCTTGAAGGTGATGGGGTAGTACGACAGTGATGACGGATCCTTTGTGATGTCAATGTATGCGGAGACATCCACTCCGTTCGCTTCGTGAGCCTTGGCAGCTGCTTCAGACTGCGACGTGATGGACGGGAAGACCACTGCTTCCTTGGCGATGACGGACTGGCAGTCTTCCGATGTCAGGTACTGAACCCACTGGAATGCCTGATCCTTGTGAGTGGAGGATGCCGTGATCGATGGTGCAATGCCGTTGATGATGGTCTTGCGGCCTTCTGGTCCCTTCGGCAGCGGTGCGAACTTGAAATCGCCTGCCTCGGAGTTTGCCCAGGTGTTGATGCGCCATGAGCCGTCTGGGATCAGGGCAGCTTTGTTCTGCTCCATCATCGGTTCGAGGCCGAGGTTGCCGGCCTGTTCAAGCGGAGTGACGTAGCCTGCTTCAATCTGCTTCTGCCACCAGGTGAGAGCCTCGATCAGTTTGGGATCGTTCATCTGGTACTGAGTGCCGAACGGGTTCTTGTCGAGGTATTGGAAGCCGTTTGAGAGCGCCAGCCATGACCATGGGCCCTGGCCGACAACGCCGCCACCGCTTTCAAGTCCCCATCCGTATGTGGCAACTTTGGTCTTGTCAAAGTCGGCCTCGTCGCCACGCACACCATTTTCGTCGATGGTCAGATGAGCGATGAGTTTGCCGAATGAACCGCCGTCCTGCGGGTTCCAGTCCAGGTCCTTCAGGGATTCGGGATCAATCCCGGCGTCTTCAACATCTTTGGCGTTGTACACCAGTGCGATTGTGTCCCAGTCCTGCGGAATGCCGAAGGTCTTGCCGTCGTAGTCCCACAGGGAGGCAAGGTCGCCGGTGTACTGGCTCATGTCGATCTGTGCCTTGTCAATGTACGGCTTGAGATCCTCCAAGGCGCCCTTGGATGCGAGCTCCGGGTAGTGCGCAACGTGGTTTGTGATCACATCGGGAGCTGTTCCTGAGGAAATGGCAACTGACAGGTTCTGCCAGTAGTCATCCCAGCCTTTCTGGTCAATGGTGACCTTGATGCCGGTCTTCTCCGTAAAGTCGGCTGCGCACTTTTCGTATGCCGGCTTCTGGTTTGGATCCCACAGGCTGTAGGTGATTCCCTGTGAATCCGATTCGCCGGACATGCCGGCTGCACCGGAGGTACCTTCGTCTGTCAGTTCGGCAGGTGTGCAGGCGCTCAGTGCCAGTGCGGCCATTGCTGCCGCACATGTTGAGGCGACTACTTTCTTCATCATCTTCTCCTTTGAAATTGTGTTGGAAAAAACTTTGCGGAACGTCAAAAGGTTTGTGTTACTTAGCGGACGTCAGACCGATTGATCCGACAAGCTTGCGACCCAGCAGGATGAGCACCAGCAGCATCGGAAGAGTCTGCAGGGTGGCAGCAGCCATCAGCCCGGCCCAGTCGGGGCGCGTGGAAGGCGATGCCTGCTGGAAAACGGCCAGCGCAACGTTAAGCAGTCGTACTGCGTGCTTTTGTGCGACCAGTTGCGGCCACAGATACTCATTCCATGCGAAGACCGCCTGGATGATGGCGATCGTGGTCAGGGGTGCGGATGCCATTGGCGCGATGATCTGGACGAATGTACGCCAGTGCCCGGCACCATCCAGCGTTGCCGCCTCTTCAACTTCACGCGGAATGGACAGGAAGAACTGGCGCAGGAAGAAGATCGCGAACGGGCTGATGAAGAAATAGGGTGCCAGCAGGCCGGTGAACGTGTTGAGCAGACCGGCGTTCTTGATCAGGATGAAGTTGGGCAGCACGATGAAGATTGGTGGAATCATCATGCCGGTCAGGAACAGGGCGAACAGCGCGTTTTGGAAGGGGAAACGCAGGCGTGAAAATGCGTATGCCGCCATCGCGGAGGTCGTGACCTGGCCAACCACCAGCAGAGCCGTGAAAATTACGGAGTTACGCAGGTAGAGCCAGAAGTACATGGTTGCTCCGGATCCGCCTGCAGCGAGGTCCTCTTTTGGTGTTGCCAGACCGAGGACGCGTTTGAAGTTGATCCACGTTGATTGCTGTGGAATCAGTGAGTAGTCGCCGTTGAAGATCTGCGCATTTGGGGTGAACGCCGTGCGGATCATCCACACGAACGGCACCAGTGTAATGAAGAGCAGGATAATCAGGGCGATCCATCCGGCAACGAGACCCGGGCGAATGGGGCGGCGATTCTTCTTCGCAGCCCTGCTGGCCTGCGTGTCAGTGCGATCAGCTTTTTGAGACAGTGACGTCATGACTTCACCCCAGATCCGTTTCGGTTGCGCGGGTGACGCGCAGTTGAACCAGCGTCATCAGCAAGATGATGAGCAGCAGCACCACAGCCATGGCTGCTGCGTATCCCATCTGGCCTTGCTGGAACGCTTTTTCGTAGATGTAGAAGTAGATCACGCGCGTCGAGTTAACAGGTCCGCCTTTCGTTGCCACGGCCACGGTGTCAAAGATCTGGAATGACCCGATGGTGGAGACCACCACGACCATGACCAGAATGGGTCGGATCAGCGGCAGTGTGATGGAGAAGAATGTGCGCCATGTGGAGGAACCGTCAATTTCAGCAGCCTCGTACACCATGGTCGGAATGATCTGCATGCCCGCGAATATCAGTAACGCGGTGTAGCCCATATTGCGCCACGAATTGACGAGGGCGACGGTGTAGATCGCGATGTCAGGGTTAGAGTAGAAAGCGATCGGACCGACATTGAGATAGGACAGCATGTGGTTGAGCAGTCCAACGTTGGGATCGAGGACGAACAAGGTGATCACTGCGATCGTCACGTTGGGAACAAGCCAGGGGACGAGCAGCAGGGATCGGATCAGGGTTGAATGCGAGATCCGCTGCATCAGGGTGGCGATAGCCAGGCCCAGAGCTGTCTGCGTGGAAATATTGACGACCACGTAGATCGCGGTCACGACCAGTGCATGACCGAAGTGATGGTCGCCGATGAGTTTGCGGTAGTTGTCAAAACCGACCCAATGAGGCGTGCTGATCATGTCCCAGTCGGTAAACGAAATCTGCAGGCCGCGGATCATGGGCCACAGGTAGAACAGCAGGAAGCCGAAAATGGCAGGTGCCAGGAATACGAGCGCAACCGGAACATCGCGCAGTTTGCGTGAATGCCGGTGCGTCTGTGCGGGTGAATGCGCGCCCTTGCTTTGTACAGTAGTGCTCATGAGGTCCTTCGTCTTTGAGCCCTCGACGGGTTGAACAGTTACTATTATTAGGTTACTTTCTTTAATAAGTCAATGTGATGGAGAGAGAGTCGTGTATGCCTGCTCCTAAACGCCTTCAGCGGCGCGCGAATATGGCGCGTGTTTTGCGTTACTGCCTTGAGAGTCCGCGCACTCTCAGCGACATTGCTCAGCAGTGCAGCATCACCCGCCCCGCAGCGGAATCAGTTGTCAGCGACCTCGCGGATCTGGGATGGATTACCGAGGTCGCCCCTCCGCAGGGATTCACATCATTGGGACGCCCCGCAGCGTTCTACGGAATGGCTACCGATGCCGGCCACGTCCTTTCCCTCGATATTGGAGCCCACCACATCACTGCGATGTCTGCTGATCTTTCAGGCAAAATCCTGGATGAACGAAGCATCAACATTGATGAAGACTGCTCTGCCGATACGCGTATCGACGTAGCTGTTGACCTGACGAACGAGGTGCGCGAACACACCACCTGTGGGACAGCATGGACCTGCACTGTCGCTTCGCCAGGGGTTCAGCATGATGGACGTGTGGTCTACTTCGGGGGTGAAGGCATGCCCGGTTGGCAGGGACTGGCACTTGATCAGATTTTCAGCGACAGACTTGGTGTGCGCGTGCGAACAGCTGGAGACTGTGCGCTGGGTGCCCGTGGCGAATCCTGGAAAGGCGCTGCCAGCCAGTATTCCGATGTCGTCTTTATCCTGGCAGGGCGTCGTACAGGTGCTGCGAGTGTCATCGACGGTCGTGTACGTGAAGGCCTCATGGGCAGCGCCGGTCTGATTGGTGAACTCCCGTGCATTCGCTGGAAAGACCTTGAATCGGAAACATTCGTGTCGCACCGATTTGCGGGCCGTACACCCACGCGAGAAGAGCTGTTCGAAGGAGCCCTGGTCGCTCATGACGGTGACGCTGATTACCAAGGCGCGATAGCTGAATACGCACACATTCTTGCGCAGGGAACTGCTGCGATGATTCTTGCTATTGCTCCGCAATGCGTGGTGATCGGCGGACAGTTTGCGCGATACGCGTCCCTGTTTTACGACCAACTAGTTGACGACCTCACCGACCTATGTCCTTTCATGCCCCATGTCGCAGCCTCCACACTGGGCAGACGCGCCGTCGCATTAGGAGGAATTCGACTCGGCCTTGATGACATTTTTGACCAGATCACTCGTCTCGTCACGCACGCCGACTATTTTCCGTCAATTTCGCCGAATACGCTGTGGAGATAACTCTCCAGAGCCAGCACGTACTATACTCACGTTTACTGCCACGGGAGCCCAGTTGTGCTGGGTTGAGAGGAGGGGGAACAGGGCCCCTCGACCGTTGAACCTGATCCGGGTTAAAACCGGCGAAGGAAGGCTCTCTTCTCGTGCGCGTCTTCAAGGTCATACACGAGAAAGAGGACACGATGACTGACCAGAAGCCGCGCCTGAGCTGGCGCGTTGTTGATTTTGTGACAGCTGCAATCCTCGCGGTAGCCTGCGGCTGCATTTTCTTGCTGTGGAACCAGCCCGGTGATTTATGGACCAAAGCGATGGATGCCCTCACCCCGGGTCTGGGCGGAATCGCCGTTGGAATCTGGCTGATTGGCGGTGTTCTGGGTGGCCTCATCATCCGCAAACCCGGTGCCGCACTGTTCGTTGAACTCCTGGCAGCATGTATGTCCGCAGCTCTGGGATCACAATGGGGCATCGGCGCGGTGTATTCAGGCATCGTGCAGGGACTCGGAGCTGAACTGATCCTCCTGATTGTTCTGTACCGCCGCTTCACATTGCCGATCGGCATTCTGACCGGTATGGGTTCAGCTCTGGGTGCATTCGTCTGGGAATTCATCGCCTACAACCACGCCAAAGGTGCACTGTTCAACGTCACGTACTTCATCACCACGCAGATCTCCGGCGCATTGCTGGCAGGCCTGCTCGGATGGTTCATCGTGCGCGGACTGGCTCAGACCGGCGCGCTTGACCGTTTCGCAGCTGGACGCGAGCGCCACGAACTCGTATGAGTCCGGAGGCAACTACCCGCGTGGATATCGGAGCCTCCGTTCACATCGACAGATGGGGATGGCGGCACGCCGGTAGACGCGCATGGGCACTGAATCAGATCACCCTCGACATCAGGCCCGGCGAACACGTCCTCGTACTGGGGGCATCCGGGTCCGGCAAGTCAACACTGCTGTGCGGTATTGCCGGCGTGCTCGGGGGCGACGACGAGGGTGAATCTCACGGCACGCTCACTGTTGACGGGGCTCGCCCCGAACAAATGCGTGGCTCCATCGGCCTGGTCATGCAGGATCCGGAAGCACAGGTCGTGCTGGCGCGGGCCGGTGACGACGTCGCATTCGGATGCGAGAACCTGGCGGTGGAACGTGAGGAAATCTGGCAGCGTGTCGATCAGTCGCTGCACATCGTGGACCTGAATATTCCGTTGGACTATCCGACATCAAAACTATCCGGTGGGCAGAAACAGCGTCTTGCACTGGCAAGCGTGCTCGCCATGGATCCGCGTCTGCTGCTTCTGGATGAGCCGACAGCCAATCTGGATCCGCAGGGCGTCCAGCAGGTCCGCAACGCGACCCGCGCAGTACTGGAACGTACCGGTGCCACAGCAATCATCATCGAACACCGCGTCGACGTGTGGATGGAACTGATTGACCGCGTCATCGTGGTGATCGACGGCGCAATCGGTGCCGACGGCACCGTGCAGGAAGTCCTGCATGACCAGGCTGATTACCTGCGTGAATGCGGGATCTGGCTACCAGGTGACGAAGAAGCGGTGATCGGTGACAGTCGGCGTGACGTACGCAATCAGCACACTGACAGCATCGTGAGTGGCAGCCAGGATGATCCGGTCGCCACCAACACGGATGCCATCACTGTCAGTGACCTGACTATCGGATACGACCCGGTTCATCCGATTCGGCGCGACATCTCGATGAGTATTCCACAGGGCAAATGCACCTGCATTGTCGGCGGAAACGGATTGGGAAAGACAACACTGGCTTTAACGATGGCCGGCCTGCTCAAGCCGCTTGACGGCAAGGTGCGAATCGATCCGGCGCTCACTGAAGCGTCGGATAAAACCTCTGCGCCCGGCGAGGGGCCCGAACGGACAACTTCACGCTGCCCTGAATCCACCGACCCGTACGAGTGGCATTCGCCGGATCTGGTCGGACGATTGTCCATGGTGTTTCAGGAACCCGAATATCAGTTCGTCTGCCGCACTGTTCAAGAAGAGCTGGAACTTGGACCAACACTGGCTAAGTTTGACTCCGACCAGCGCGACGAACAGGTTGAACGTTTCCTGAAAGCTCTGAAACTTGAGCACCTTGCTCGTGCGAATCCCATGACACTGTCCGGTGGAGAAAAACGCCGCCTGTCGGTGGCGACCGCGCTGATCAGCGCGCCGGACATTGTGATCGCCGATGAGCCGACCTTCGGACAGGACCGGTCCACATGGGTCGAACTGGTGGCACTGCTGCGCTCAGTGGTCGATGCCGGCACCACGCTCGTGGCGATCACGCACGACCACTCATTTGTTGAAGCAATGGCGGACAACGTCATTGATCTGAGCGAAGTCGGAAGCGACGCGCGCCCGGATTCAACATCTGCCGGTGGCGTGGAGAGTACAGATGGTGGGGACGCCCTCGGCAATGAGGGGCATTCGCGTGCACACAAGCGAGGCGCATTGCTCAAGAAGGTCAACCCGGTGACGCAGGTGCTGGGAATCGCTGCAATGACGACCCCGCTGATCGCTTCCATTGACACAGTCAGTGCAGGCATTGCGCTGATCTGTGAACTGCTGCTGCTCCCACTGGTGGGAATCAGTGCGAAACAGATGGCAGTGAGGATGATTCCGGTCCTCATAGCCGCACCGTTGGCATCAGTGTCAATGCTCCTGTACGCCGACCCGGGTGGAACGCTGTACTGGCACTGGGGGCCGATGGCGATCAGTGACCGCTCCATCGCGTTGGCAGCAGGAATATTCCTTCGTGTCATCGCCGTCGCAATGCCGGCGATCGTTGTGTTCTCACGCATCGACCCGACCGACATGGCAGATGGACTCGGACAGATACTGCACCTGCCGGCACGCCCCGTGCTGGCATCACTGGCAGGTGTCCGTATGGCCGGACTCATGATGGCCGACTGGAAAGCGCTCATGCAGGCTCGGCGCATGCGCGGCCTCGGTGACGCCAACAGGTTCATCGCGTTCTTCCAGGGAGCGTTCGCACTGCTCGTCTTTGCGCTGCGCCGCTCCGCCAAACTGTCGGTGACGATGGAAGCACGAGGATTCGGTGCAGATACGCGGCGCACCTGGGCGCGCCCCTCCACAGTCAGCTGGGCGGACATGGTCTTCATGGTGCTGTGCATCGCGATCCCGGTGATCGCACTGACCACAGCAATCCGTTTCGGCTGTTTCGAATCAGTCGGCACCTGAACAGGAACGAAGACAGACGAGCCGGCCGCAGGTACCTCACTGGGTACAGCGCCGGCTCGTCGGTCTGTCTGCGGCGCATCACCCATGCAGTAGGCTGACTGAGTGCCGACTTCCCATATTGCCAAAACTGACGACGTCAACCCTTTCGAGCGTGCCACGTCCTCGTATGGGCACATCCGCCCCGGATACCCGGCTGCAGCGGTCGACACACTGATCGGTGCCTGCGAGGCGAGCGGCCTGCAGACCGGGTCGCCAGTGCGTATCGCAGACATCGGTGCCGGCACAGGAAAAATGACGTTCGCACTGGCACGGCGCGAAGTCGATGTTGTTGCCGTTGAACCGGCCCGGGCAATGCGCGATCAACTCACCGGCGTTCTTCATGGGCATGACGTCGCCGACAATTCGGCCATGAACGAGGGCGACCCAGCTGCGGATGGAACACCATGGCATCAGGCGCACTCAGGGCTTATCCGCGTGATTGATGGAACCGGGGAGCGGACCACATTGCCGGATCGAAGTGTCGACGGTGCAGTATTTGCACAGTCGTGGCACTGGGTCGATGCGCATGAGGCGAGCGCCGAGCTGGCGCGAATTGTTCGACCTGGCGGCGTGGTGGCAGCAGTGTTCAACCAGATGGATGTGCGGATGCCGTGGGTGCACCGCCTGACACGGATCATGCGTTCGGGCGACGTGCACCGGCCCGACAAACCACCCAGGTGGGACCCGCCGATCACACCGGCGACGCTGCATACCTGCAGGTGGATGCACGTCTTACTACCCGAACAGGTGATGGAACTGGCACGCACCCGCTCCTCGTACCTGCGGGCGAGTACGGCCATGCGCAAACGCATGCAACGCAACCTGCACTGGTACCTGTACGAACACCTGCGCTACGAAAGCGACCAGTGGGTGTCCATCCCTGTCGTCACGATGACGTGGATTGCGCGCAACGGACTCAACTAAGGTGTGCCGGCAGCTCTAACAGTGATGCCGGGGCGATTCTTACGCGCCGCCACCAGCGCAAACCCTACCCATTAATTCCAGGATGGCGGATGTCGAGCTGGGCACGCACCTGATCGATCATGTCCATGACCTCCACCGTTGTGCGCCACGGCATCACACTGCTTTGGGTGTGACCCTGGGCCAGGCAGCGCGCCACTTCAGCCACCTCATACTGGAAGCCGCCGGGAATGCGGGCATCCCACTGTTCCACGACTTCGGTCCCCTCGTCATCCCACGTGCGCAACTGCAGGATACCGGGCTGGTAGAACTGCTCAGGCAACTCCAGGCACCCACCTGCACAAACCACTTCGGCCGCTGTGGCCGAACGCGCATCCATCGCGGCGCGAGCCACACCCAGCGCATCTCCTGCGCGCACAGTGACAACTTCAGCGGTGTCAAGGTGATCGGGACGCATCCGGCCGTGCGCCGACAGCTCCTCGGGCGCACCGAGCACCTGATGGACAAATGACAGGGAATACACGCCCAGATCCAGCACGGCTCCGCCACCCAGCTCAGGGCGAATGAGGCGCGGAACATCCAGGAGGCGCTGCCCGTGATCAGCGTGAACGGAATGCACAGCTCCCAGACCTCCTCCGGCGAGGATGGCGCGAAGAACGTGATGGTGAGGCAAGTGGCGCATCCACATAGCCTCCATCGCAAACAGGTGCGCTCGTTCAGCCGCATCGAAAACATCGCGTGCCTGCTGTGCCGTCATCGTGAACGGCTTTTCCACCAGCACAGGTTTGCCTGCACGAAGAGCCATCAGCGCGCAACGTGCATGGTAGGGGTGGATCGTCGACACATAGACCGCGTCCACGTCATCGCACGCCACGAGTTCCTCGTACGAATCCACAGCCCGCTCGACGTCATTGTCACGTGCAAACGCCTTTGCCCTGGACGGTTCGCGGGCAGCGACCGCGACGACGCGTGAAGTCGTGTACGAATTGATCGCGGTACACATCGTGCGGGCAATGCCGCTGGCACCAATGATTCCCCACCGAATACTGGGAGCATCCATCGGGTCAGGGATGTGCACGTCGCCAGCCAGGCGGCGCATCGCAGGCGGCAACTCCGGGAGGGTTTGATGGGGGGACGAGGGTGTCTTCGATGTATCTGGCGTCATAATTCGATTCTGTCACATAAGTGTGCCGACTACGTGCGGTCGAAGGTGACGCCAACGTCAGGTGAATCGTGGTGATGCGGTGCGATGTTCGTACAATAAAGAGGACACGGACGTGAACGTATCCCCACGTCTGACATTCCATGCAACACGGAGGTGACGGGTGCTCGACAGTCCATCTCTGCTCGGCATTATCGCCGCGCTGGTGATGTATGCAGTGTCCGTGTCGCCGTCCCTGCTGCCCAGATCCTGGTGGTGGCAAGCCGTCGTGTCCGGCGTTCTTGCATCGCTCGGATACGTGGTGGGAGTGGTGATCGAGAGCACCGGAACATTAATCTTGCGCCTGACTGACTTAACCATCAGTGCCTCGCCTGCCACCGAGACCGGGTTGCGGTGGGCCGCATTCCTTATTTTCATGATCTGGTTCATCCGATCAGTCGTTCAGTCATTCATCCACGCCCGCTCAGCTGCGCAACTGGTGGACATGCCCGGTCCGCGAATCAGCTCCATTGTGCTGGGACTGCTCGGAGCATTTGTGCTCTTCCACGTGATCATCGGTGTACTGGATGCGTTGCTGTGGATGCTGGCCACCCTGGTCACTTTCCTGGCGCGATGGATACCGGTGTGGATCGCGTTGGCGGTGGGATGCGCAATCATCGTGGCGCTGCTGATCCTGTTGACCTCAAAAGTGATTATCGCTGGAGGTGTCACGTTCTTTTCCCGAAAGGCATGGGAAATGAACAACCGCACCGCCAAAGGGATCTTTCGTCCCGAGGTGCCCGAACGATCCGGATCCCACCATTCCCTGGTGTCGTGGGCATCCGTTGGCGGTCAGGGCCGCGTGTTTTTGGGACGAGGCCCCTCGCGCCACGACATTGAAGAGGTGACCGGGCGCGAGGCCCTCGAACCTATTCGCGTCTACGCCGGCATGCCGACAGGCGGGCAGACCCTCGCTGACGCAGCTGACATGGTGGTGCGCGAATTGGAACGCACCGGCGCATTCGAGCGGGCGGTCATCGCCGTCAATACGTCAACGGGATCCGGCTGGGTTGACGAGTGGGAAGTGCAGCCTCTGGAGTACCTGACCTGCGGCAACTGCGCCACAGCATCGATGCAGTATTCCTACGCACCCTCGTCCCTGCATTGGATGACCGGATTGGACCACTGCGTCGAAGCCGCGATCATGCTGTACCAGGCAGTCAAGAAGGCAGTGGACGGTCTGCCTGCTAATCAGCGGCCGGCGTTGTATATCACTGGAGAGTCGCTCGGCGCATTCGCCTCACAGGCTGTGTATACCGACCTGGCCGATGTGATGCGTCAGGTGGACGGTGCGCTGTGGGTGGGGACGCCCTCGTTCACCCCGATGCATCAGGAGCTGACAGAAAAGAGGCATCGCGGATCGCCCGAGGTGGCACCTGTTGTGGACAATGCGCGGCATGTGCGCTTTGCGACAGGTCCGGAGGATTTGCGCCACGATATATACGGCCGTGAACTCGGGCCGTGGCACTTCCCGCGCATCATCTACGCACAACACCCGTCCGACCCGGTGGTGTGGTGGACGGGCCGCCTGGCGTGGTACCAGCCGGACTGGATGCGTGAAAAAGCCGGCCGCGACGTGTCACCGTCCATGGAGTACACCCGTATCGGGACATACCTGCAGGTGCTGGCTGATTTGCCGGTGGCGGGTCGGGCACCCGGTGGGCACGGGCACACCTACCACCACGAACTGATCCCCATGTGGAAGGAACTGCTGGGGCTTGGGGACGCAGAACGTCCCAACACGCTGCCCGATGGTCAGTGGGCTGATGATGCGATGCTGCGGAGGATCGGGCACGCCATTTCCGCCAACATTGCGCTGTCCGAACGCCAGTAGGCGGCGGTCAGGCAGGCTGCCGGAGAGCGAGTCCCTTGAGCGTTACTGGCGCGGAACTGCGATATCGACGGCAGACTCGTCAACCCTGACATGTACCGTCGAGGCTGTTCCGACCGGATCCCCGTCGACTTGCACGATGCGCGGCTGATCGACGTCGACCTTGACATCGCGGCACTGGCGAGCTGTCATGTGGCCGGTCGAAGCAGGCAGATCCAGTGGTGTCCATCCTGCTCCCTGCGCAAGAATCTTCCCCGCAACATTTGCCCAGCCAAGCAGACCTGCGCGCACGTCCACTGCCACCACGTCGAGGAGTCCGTCAGTCGGATCCGCATCAGGCACCAGCACCAGGTAGGGCAGCTCACCACAGTTGGCAACCATGATGGTCCGTGCCGGCACATCGCTCAGTTCTTCAACATCAGGGCGGTCACCCTCGTCTGCCTGCGCGTCGGGGTGTTCTGCCAGGTCAGGAGCCACCGTCGACTGGTCGGCGGAGACGGCATCCTTCAACTTCAGTGACGCCTTCATGCGTTTGCCGTGCAGCGCCTTCACACCGGAAATGACGTAGGCAATCCACCCGATCTTCTTCTTCAGACCAGAATCCGTGTTCGCCATCGTCTCGCCATCAAAGCCCATTCCGGCAATGACCGTGTAGGCGAATTCATCATCCTCTGCGATGGTGTCACCGTTCGCATCCAGGCGTTCGCGTGCTTCGCGGATCAGCTGGCCTTCAGCGGTCAGGTCGCCAACCTCGTCCGGATCTTCCATCCGCAGCCACGCCAAGTCACCGTGAATAAAGGTGCTGCCCAGCGCAATACGGATGGCTTCATCCAGGTCGTCGGTGGGAATATTCAGGTTGCGTGCCAGCAGGTTGCCGGTTCCGGCGGGGATGATTCCCATCGGCACGCCGCTGTGAGCCAGGCTGGCCGCAACTGCACGCACGGTCCCATCACCGCCAGCAGCGATGACCAGTGATGCGCCCTTCGTCAGGGCCTCAATGGCCTGCCCGGTGCCGGGATCTTCCTCGCTTGTCTCAATCCACTCGATGTGGGAGACGTTGCATGAGCGCGCTACTTCTTCGACGTGGGCCTGGAACTGTTCAGTATCGGACTGTTTGGCAGGGTTGAACACGACCCACACGTTCTCCAGCGTCTTGTCGCTCTCATGCGTGTTGACGTCGAACTGGGCGTCCTGGCGCGCATTTGAGCGCGATTGCTGGAAGGCGAGCCAGCGTACGACCAACACCAGACCAGCTGCTGTAGCGCCAGCCGTGGCCAAACTGATCCATCGTGAAAGATTGATGCGTCCCATGAAAAGCTCCTATCTGACGGTGCGACTGTCTGGACTGTGCAGCTTCGAGTTCCCAGCGGTGCGGACGGGCCGGCCCGCCAGTCCTGTTCGACTCTCTGCCACCTTCTACCTCTATTGTCGGGCAAAGTGGGCGCAGGGGCGCGGCGGTTAATCCTTCTGTCTACTTCTCAGCCTTCTGCCTACTTCTCGGCCGCCGGCTCGATCGCCTTGCCGGCTTCAGCAGCCTGATTCTCGATGGTGCGGATGAAGTAGTCAACAGGGTAGACACCTGTCAGGTACGCGTTGTTGATGAAGAACGATGGTGTTCCCGTCAACCCCACTGATTTGCCGTGCTGCGTATCAGCCTGGACGGCGTCCTTGATCTTCTCGGACGTCAGGTCGGCGCGGAATTGATCCAGGTCTGCCACACCTACCTGCTCAGCAATCTGCGTGACGGACTCTTCAGTGTAGGACGCATGATCTTGCGTGGGAGCCTGAGCGAAAACCGCTTCGTGGAATTCGACGTACTTGCCCTGCAGGCCGGCTGCCCGCGCAGCGGCGGCAGCGATGTCAGACCCCTTGTCGGAGAAGATCACCATGTCGCGGTACTCGATGCGCAGCGTCCCATTGTCAATCAGTTCCTGAAACTTGGGCTCAACCTCCTGGGCGTACTTGGCGCACATGGGGCACGAGTAATCCGAGTACTCGACCATCACGACGGGAGCGTCGACCTCGCCGCGCGCCATCGGGTCGTTGGGATCGCGTCGTGGCTCATCGGCCAGAATCTTCAACGCCTCCTCATTGGTCTGCGAGGGAGCGTAGTCCAGCTGCTGTTGAGTGGTTGCGGATTCAGAGTTTTCACCTTGCTGCGATGCCGCCTCGTCCTGTGTCTGCGAGGACGCCTCGCTTTGTGCCTGTGACGGCTGCGGCGCGGTGCTTCGCCCAACGAACACTCCGGCGGCGAACGCCAGGACCACTGCCAAAACAGCGGCAATGGCGACCAGGACGGATGACGAGGAGCGCGACGACTGTGAGCGCGCCGCACGAGCATCAGTGCCGTGCGTAGCTGATCCTGCTGGTGCGGAATTCTCGTCTGCACCAGCAGAGCCGGTGGAGGAGGCTTGTGAGCCGGAGACGGGCACGGTGCGCGTCAAATGTGAATCTGCGCGACCAGGTGATTCAGAATCAGAAGAAGTACGCTGAATGTCCATACACGCACATTATCGCGTTTTACGTGGCCACGTCGGTCGAGCCACCTCCGGTGCACAACGCGATGCGATCCGAAGATTCAGAGCAGATCCTTCTTCTGCATGATCTTGAGGGCCGCCCATCCGAAGGGGATACGACCGTAGAAGGTCACCAGTCGGTACAGGACGGCAGTGGACAGTGCCACCGAGACGGGGATGCCGGCAACCTGCAGTCCGCCGGTCAACGCAGCTTCCACCGGACCGATACCGCCAGGCGAGGGGATCACTGATCCCAACGAGTTCGACGCCAGATATGTCACCGCCAGGGTCAGCAGGTTGAGCTCACCGCCGAAAGCCTTGAGCGCTGCCCAGAACGCGCCGACGAAGCCGATATTCATCACGATGTTTCCACCCAGGACGGCGGCGATACGCTTGGGCTGACCCACGATCCAGATCAGACGCGGGTAGATCTGCTTCCACGTCGGCTTGATTTTTGCCCACAGCCACCTGCGCAATTTCGGCACTGCGAGCGCTGTGGCCACCACCGCCAGTACTGCGACCACGATCAGCACGATCGTCGACGTCGGCAGGGAAATGTTAAGCGGTGTGGATGATGCTCCGGTCAGCAAGATGATGAAAAGCAATGCGACAGTTGTCAGGAACTGGGAGATCTGCATGAGCGTGACCGTGGTGATCGCCATCGGTGTCTCAACTTTTTGTTTATTGAGGAAGCGCAGGTTCAGCGCCGCAGGACCGATACCGGCAGGAGCCACGACCGTCACAACGGACGCGGCGATCTGTGCCAGGGTCGCGTCAGACAGTTTGATCTTCTCGGTAGACAACGCCACCAACGGCACGGCAGCACCGAACCACGTGAGCGCACCCAGGATGAACGCGATAAGAATCCACACCGGGCTGGCAGACGTAACAGCATCAGCGATTTCGCGGAAGTTCATCGAGCCGAGCACGACGATGAGGGCCACCGCGAGGATCGCGACCGTGATAATCGTCTTCGGGGCGAAGCGTTCAAGTTTCAAAAGCTGGGCGGATTCGTTCTTCTCATCGCCCACAATCGCAGTTCGCAGATTTGCCAACGTTTCACTCTTACGCACGGCACGGCTGATCTGCGCGGGCAGCACCGCGCCTTGCAACACCGGCGCGCTGGCCTTGAGTTCACGGATGCCTACCGCGCGCACCGCACTTTCCAGGGCGCGTTTTTCACCCACGCACACCGACAGCAACACCAGCATCTGAGCAATGTCGATCCTGCGGTTGAGCTCGTTCGTTGCTACTTCGCCCTGATCCCAGCCGAGCAGCCATACCTGTCCGGACGCGTCCAGCATCACCGAGTCGAACGTGAGATCGCGGTGCGTGATCGACCGGGAATGCGCCAGGAGTAACTGATTCCACACCTGATCCAGTACGTCGTCAGACAGGAGGTGATCAGGCGAATCCTTGAGCGTTGTCACCGGCGGGATCGCCTTGGATGCCACCAGGATTGAATCGCCTACCTGGGCCATTCCCAGTGGTTCAGCAACATGCACGCCAGCTCTGTGCGCAGCCAGCGTCGTCAGCGTGGAGCGTTCAGCGTTGGCTTTCAGCGACGGCGAGACCCATCGTGATATCCCGCGCAGACGCAGATTGTTCCATACGTCGATCAGCGTGCCTGTCAGTTCGCGACCCGGATCAAGCACCTGTACTTCCCACAGCCTGCCGTGGTCATCCCACACCGCATAGTGGCGGGCGTCGGGGCGTTGCGGGTAACGCGTGACGGTGTATTCAACCAGGGCCACATCGGTGGTGAACATGTGCAGATCCTGGCGCGTGGAAGTGACGTCAGCTTCCTCATCAGTGGAAGTGGTCACCTCATCGGTCACGTCAGTTTCAGGCGTGCCGGCATTGGTCGTCTCGCTGCCGGCTTGCACCGCGGTCGATCCTGGCCGAGCACCCACTAGTGCCGTATCGCGCCCCGGCTGCATGTCGGCCCCACTGATTACCGAGGCAGACCCGTCCCCTGTTGGATGGCGATCCGGATTGACGCGCCGTGAGTCTACCTCGTCAATCTTCCACGTCACCAGCGGCGAGGTTGACGTTTCCAGGTCGGAACGGATGATCCGCGAGGGGACAATGCCGATCGACAGCAAGCCTTCGACAATGTCGATTCCAGTGGCACGCTGATCCTCGAAACCGAGGACCCATCGTGCCAGTGAGCCGATCATACGGCCAAGCAGCAGGGAGACGAGCGCTGACGGAAGGCTCATGGTGCCGCGAATGACGCCGAAAAATGCGACGACCGCCAGGCCGAGCCAGCCGTAGCGGATGGAACGCATATGCGTCGTTTCGCCGGCTGTGGTGAATAACGCGGCAAGCGTCATGAGGACCAGGTTGATGGCGGCGTGTGCGCCGAAGGTGCCGGTGGCACCTAACGGAGCCGTGAAATCGGCAGGTACATGATCGAGCACTATCATCAGAACCCAACCAGTGAACGTCGCGATCGCCGCGGTCAGGAGTGTTTCGATGATGGTGGTGAGTCTTCCTCGCCGGGCAAGCGCGCCCACGATGACGATAGGGCCGGCCAGAATGATCAGGCCCTCGATCAGCGTGACGGGCAGCAGGAAAATGGCTCGCAGAGCGCCGGCAAAGACGTTGCGCACATCGTCGGTGACCCCTTGCGTGGTTGAATGGGCGTACATACCCAACACCCACACCAGTGCGATTCCCAGGAGTGCGAGGATAACGTCGGTCAGATCCTCACGTCGGCGCGTGCGCTCCTCATGACGGTCAGCGAAATACGCGGGCCGCGACAGGCGCGGAAGGGGAGCGGTCGCGCGTTGAGTGGCGGCGAGCTGGTCGATCGACAGGTCATCGATGGACGCGTCGGGGTTTGAGCCGGGCGGCTCAGTGTCAGTCTTGGCAGAAGCGTTCGTGGTGGATCCGTGCGGTGTGGGCGTCGACGGGCCTGACGTCGCGGAGGGCGATGCGGATGTGGGTGTGGCTGAGCCAGGTTCGACCCAATCGGATGTCGTCGACTGGGGTGCCGTCGAATCCGCGCCCTTCAAAGTCATACGATCTATCCTAATGGCGCAACGCCTATTCGTGCAGTAACACATATAGGGTAGTGCGTGCACCGTTTTGAGGTGTTATGCCCCGCTAATGAAAGGGAACTTGTGCTGGCTGTAACCGTGATGCCAACCGATCAATCGTGGTTGACAACCGTCATCGGTTGGTTCCACGATCCCGAATCCTTGCTGCTCGCGATGGGTCCGTGGGTGCTGTGGGGCACGCTGCTGATCGTCCTGATCGAATCGGGCATTCTGTTTCCGGTGCTGCCTGGCGACTCCCTGCTGTTCACGGCCGGTCTGCTTCATGAGCGCCTGGGGCTGCACCTGCCGACCTTGATTGCACTGACGTTCGTCGCTGCGTTTATCGGCGCACAGATCGGCTATTGGCTGGGGCATCGATTCGGGCGGCGTCTCTTTTCCGACAATGCGCGGATTTTGAAGACCGAGCATTTGCACCAGGCTGAACGCTACTTCGTGAAGTATGGCGGGCGCTCGCTGGTGATCGGGCGTTTCATCCCGTTTGTGCGCACATTCATTCCGCTTGCCGCCGGTATCGCGCGCTACCCGTACGGCAAGTTCGTCATCTATAACTCGCTGGGCGCTCTGGCCTGGGGCGTGGGCATCACATGGGCCGGCTCCGCGCTGGGCGGTATCCAATTCGTTCACGATAATTTGTCAGTCATTATCATCCTGATCGTCGTGGTCTCGGTCATCCCCATGATCGCCGAGTTCGCCATTCAGCGTGTCCGTCAGTCTCGCAAAGGTCGCGCTGAAGCAGCCGAAGCATCCGCGCAGGTGTCGGATGCAGTCGATGCCGCTTCTGAGGCTGCTGATCGCAGGTCCGGGTCAGTCAGCTCTGGTCCCGAAGCTGTCGACCCGAAGCCTGAGGCATTTCGGCGGGCCGGCAGCACCGCAATTGACGAGGGTGACCCGACCGGCACCGATCGCGCCACAGAAAGCTGATTCATGAACTGGGTTGCATGGTTGGGGCTGATGCCACTGGTGATCGCGATGGTTGTCATCGCAATCCTTCCCGGCTATTTCTGGGTGCGCACACAGATCCGTTCATCGGTGGTGGCTGCCGCAGCCGGTCCGGCACTCACTGTCGGAACCGTGTCGATCCTGTCGATGATCTGGCATGCGCTGGGAGTTCCGTATACCCGCGCTACCGTTATGCCGGTCCTGGCATTGCTGACCTGCGCCGGAGCTGCGGTTTATGTGCTGCGTCGGCGCGCAAACCCTGAACATGGCGAACTGCTTGGAGACAGCCTGGTGGCGCGGCCACCACTGCGGGCAGATGCGCCGGCCTCGCACGCCTACCGCATTCTGTCGCGCAGAGCGCGCGGCGCAATCTGGTTCATGGTGTTTGTCGGCTGGGTGCTGGCCGCACTGCCCATGCTGATCGCGGCCAATCCGCGTGATCCCGTGCAACAGTGGGACTCTGTTTTCCACGTCAATGGTGTGTGGTCGATTCTGGAGACCTCACGTGCGGATCCTTTCGGAGGGTTGGCACCTCTGTACGGTGGGCGTGAAGTTTTCTACCCGAACGCCTGGCATGCGTTCACGGCGCTGTTCGCCACGCCCGAAACCGTGATTCAAACGTCGAACGCGGCCTCGCTGGCACTGATGGCGCTGTGGGCGATCGGTGGCACAGCGTTCACTGCTGTCGTCACCACTTCACGGGTTGCCGTTGTCGTGGCACCCGTTGCTGCGGGCTGCATGCTCTCCATGCCGGCTGACGCCCTGACCATGTACAACCAGTGGCCCAACGCGTTGGGAGTCATCCTTCTGCCGGGAATTGCTGCAATGAGCCTGGTCTGGGGCAGGCGGTTGGCGCGATCGACCGATCGTGGGTTGACTGGCGCGTTTGCACATCTTCCGCTGGGAGGGCTGATTGCCCTGGGCTTCGTCGGCATGGTGCTCGCCCACCCCACGGCCGCGTTTTCACTGGCTGTGCTGCTGATTCCACCGATCATTGCGTCCATGTTCATCCTCGTCAGGCGCTCCGCGTGGATCGGTCACTACGGCGTGGCTGCGGCAACAGGGGTGGTGTGCGTGGTGGCGGTGTGCGCGCCGCTGTGGATGCTGGGTATGGATCGCGTGCAGGCGATGGGGGATTACCCGAGGCGGGGCATTTCTTACGAGCAGGCTTTCTCGACCTTCCTGACCCCTTATCCGCCTTTCACCCGCACCATCGGCTTGATCTTGACCATCACGATCACCGCGGTGCTGATGCTGATTGGCATCATTGCGCTGATCCGCGGCGCATTTGTGTGGTCTCGAGTGGTCAAGAACGACATTCCCACCTGGCCGTGGCCGTCAGTGCCGCAGCCCGAGGCAGTAGTGCCTTCCGGCGCAGCGGCCCCCTCCGACGAGGCAGCGCAAACCGATGCAGCGCTCCACTGCCAGACAGCAGATTCTCACGATGCGGCAGAGCATCCCTCGGCAATGCTGCAGGATTCGACGGAGCCGCCCTCGTCGACGGCCTCCATGACCGTGAGCGAACGAGCCGACCTGTGGATCGCAACGCGCCAACGCGTGCGCGAATCGTATGGGCCGCGTCCGACAACCTGGCTCATTGTCTCTTTCCTGCTGTTCGCGGCACTGACTTTCATGGCGTATGCACCAGATTTTCCCGGACGCACCTACCTGCTGGCACCGTGGTACATGGATGCTCGTCGCATCATGGGGGTACAGAACCTCACGATGATTCCTCTGATCGCGTTCGGTTTCGAGCAGCTCGTGAACTGGGTGCGCTCGCACAGGGTGCGCGCCGCTGACGAGCATCATGCGCAATCGTCACTGTGGCGGGTCGGCGCACTGCTCGGCGTGTGGATCGTCGCCATGTCACTGGGCGGCGCGATGGATGCTCGGGTGTGGGCGGTGCGATACGTGTACGACGCAGATCACCTGGGCAAACCCGGAATGTCAACGAACGCGGAGCTGAACATGTTCCGGCGCATGCCTCAGACGGTGCCAGAAGATGCGTTGATCGTCGGAGATCCCATCGCCGGCGAGGCCTACTCGCTGTCGATCGGACAGCGTCAGGTCGTGTTCAGGCAACTGTCGACGGTTAACAAGGACACGGTTTCGCAAGATATCCTGCGCCGATCCTTTAATGAGATCCACACCAATCCCGAAGTGTGCCAGGTGGTTCGTGACCTTGGAATCACGCACTTCTTTGAGGACGAAGATGGCCAGTACTATAACTTCGCACGCTCCTCGCGAATGCCAGGGTTCTACAACGTGGACACATCCCACGGCTTCGAGCTGGTCGACACTGGCGGCACGGCGAAACTGTACCGCATCACTGCCTGCGACTGACGAAGCGCAGGGCGCGCGGAGTATGACTCAGTGCTTGTCAGCTGAGACCTGCTCGCCGGCTTCTGTGGCAGCCTGGTTTTCCTGACGGTCGGCTATCGGCTCCCAATCGTCGTGGTCGATGCCTTCTTCTTCAAGTTCCTCCGCGGCGACGGCCCCCATCGCGTCGACCAGTTCGACGTTTTCAACATCGGAGCCCTCGACTTCGTGGCGCAGCTGCCTGGCGTGTTTGCGGGAAAAACCGCGATCGAGGCGCAGACGGCGACGTATCAACTTGAGAATGCGGCCGCGTCGCTCCGACTCGTCGATGATGTCCTGGCGAGTCTTGATCCACGAGTAAAACAGCACCACCGTCAGCACGATGCCGCAGTATCCCAGGATCGGGAAGAGCTTGTTGACCAGCTCTTTGAACCCGAGGAATGACAGCCCGAACCCTGCCACTGTCAGCGCCAGCAAGATGACGCGGAACCGCATGTCGCCACCGTGCGAGAAACGCTTGGCCAACGCGTAGAACATGGCAATCGCGGTGTTGAAAATCATCAGGAACGTCACGATTGCCATCGCAAAGCCAAACCACGGATGGATGTGGTTGACCAGTGCCAGCATCGGCATGTCCTGGTCATACACGGTCGTCATTTGCGTCAGCAACGCGCCGGCGACCAGTGTGAGCAGTACGCCGTAGACTATGCCGCCGATCATTCCCCCGCGCCCGGCAACCTTCAGATCCGTGATGTCACCGCCCATGACGATCGCCATCGACACAACGGTGGACAGACACACGCCCACGTAGTTCAGGGTCGAAATATGCCACGCCGGAAGGGCCGTGTCCACCAGCTGCGCAGACTCGTGGATATCCTCCCACGCCGCATCAATGTGCGTGAATGACCAGATCACCACGATGAGGACGCACAGGATCAGCACGGGCGTCATCATGCCGATGATCTTCGTAACCTTGTCCACATCCAGCATTCCCACCAGCATGACCAGCACCGTGATGATCGCGGAACCCATCCATGTCGGCAGTCCAAACTGCTGTTCGAGATTCGAGCCGCCACCCGCAATCATGACGAAACCCAGGCTGAAGAGCGTAAACGTGATGATGATGTCGAACAGGCGGGCAAGGAATGGATGTGCCACCCCGCCGAATACCACGTTGTGGTCGCTGGCCAGAAAGTATGATCCGAGCTGAACGACCACCAGACCTGCGAATGAGAACACCGCACCGGTGATGACGGCGCCGACGATGCCCCACACCCCAAATCCGGAAAAATACTGCAGAACTTCCTGGCCTGAGGCGAAACCTGCACCAACGGTGATGCCGATGAAGGCAAGGGCAACAGTCAAGACTTTTTTATTCATGAACGGCTTTCGACGCGAACATTTCCTTTGATACTTTAACCTGCTTTGCTCGTTCACATGCGACTTTTATGCCGGGCGCCAGCGGCAGCGATCGGCCAGTTCGGCGATTCTTCCTTGTGTTCGCCGCTATTGACGAGGGTGGCTTCCACCTCCACTGCTGCCACTTAATCCACACGCTTATCCACACATGGGGAAAACTACATCAGTGTCATTCAGCAGATAGCTGTGGCTTGACGTCGCTTATTTCGCCGACACCTCGCCGGTAGGGGCACCAGGTTCGGCCTGGTTCTGCAACACTGATTCACCGTCAAGATCGTCGTGAGCAATACCACGCGCATCAAGGTCGTCACACGTTTCTGATCCGATGGTCCCCACCAGCTGAGCATTTTCAATGGATGAGGCGCTCACTTCGCGGTCCAGACGTGCCTGATCGCGTCTGGAAAACACACGATCCGTGCGTAGTTTGCGTCTGAGCAGACGCGTGATTCGCCCTCGTCGATCAGTTTCCTCGTTAATCATGCGGCGCGTACGAATCCACGAGTAGCCCAGCACGCCCATCAGGATGAAGCCGGCATAACCAATGACGGGGAACAGCCAGGTCACCAGGTTCTTGAAGCCGAAAGCCGACAGGACGGTGCCGGCCACAACCAGCGCCACCAGCACCAGGCGGAAACGGCCGGTGCTTCCTGTGGAGAAACGCGAAGCCAGCGCGTAGAACATGCCGATCGCAGAGTTCAGGATCATGCCGAAAACAACCAGTGCCATCACGTGCCCCGCCCACGGTGCCGCGCTGGCGGCCAACGCCAGCATCGGCATGTCATCGCGGTACACGGTCGGCACGTGCACATACAGCGACACCGTGATCGCCAGCAGGAGGACCCCGAAGAACACGCCGCCGAGAAGGCCGCCAAAGCCGGCCACTTTCGGATCGGAAATATCGCCACCGATGACGATCGCCATTGACGCCACCACGCATAGGTTCATTGCCATGTAATTCAGTGACGACAATGACCAGTGCGCAATGGTGGTGTCAACCAGCTGCGTTGAAGCGTGGATGTCACTCCAGGTGGCGTCGATGTGTGTCAGCGCGTAGATGGTCACCGCCAGGACGCAGATGATCAGCACCGGTGTGAGCGCGCCGATGATGCGCGTAACCCTGCTGACATCCAGAAACCCCATCGCCAGAACAACCACGATCACGATCGCTGAGCCAACCCATGTCGGCAGGCCGAACTGCTGATTCAGGTTCGTTCCTCCGCCGGCAATCATGATGAAACCAATTGAAAAAGCTGTGACAGTGACGGTGACGTCGAACAGGAATGCCAGAACCGGGTGCGCCACCTCGCCGAACACGACTTTGTGATCGCTGGCCAGGAAATAGGACCCGAGCTGGACAATCACGAAACCTGCGAATGAAAACACAATGGCAGCGGCCAATGCGCCGACCAGGCCCCACGGACCAAAACCGACGAAGTATTGAAGGACTTCCTGCCCGGAGGCAAAGCCTGCACCCACGGCGATCGCAATGTACGCCATGGCAACGGTCAGGACTTTCTTATTCATCTGTCGATCCGTTCCCGGGTCGCTTTCTCGCTGATGGGCACCTCCATAGCGCCGGCGCACCGTCGCGGCGTGGCACACGCCGCGGGGAAAGTCGCCCTCGTCAGTGACCCGAAGTAGTGATACCCACGAACTATAGTTGACCAACCCTGCCGTGTGCGCGCGATTGAGGGGCGTCACCGCACATGCCCGCGACCCCTCCCCGCTGGCGCGGTAGTAACGGGCGGTGTATCTGAACTACCATGAACACATGATTGATATGCGTGCCTTGCGAGAAGATCCCGAACCGGCCCGCGCCTCACAGCGTGCGCGCGGCGCAGACGTGGAACTGGTGGACCGAATCCTCGAAGCCGACACGAAGCGGCGTGAACTGCTCCAGGAATTCGAGCAGCTGCGCTCGCAGCAAAAAGAGGTCTCTCGATCTGTGGGGCGTGCCAGTAAGGAAGAGCGGCCCGCAATCCTGGCTGAGGCCAAGGAACTGGCTGCGCGGGTCAAGAATGCTGAGGCCGCATCGAACGAAGCAGGCGAAGAAGCCGACAAACTGGCACGCATGCTGCCGAACCTGATTCTGCCGGGAGTGCCCACCGGTGGTGAAGAAGACTTCGTGGTGCTGCGCCATGAAGGCCCCGATCCGCGTGACTTCGCGGCCGAAGGGTTCGAGCCGAAAGATCACCTGGAAATCGGTGAAAAACTGGACGCAATTGACGTCGAACGCGGCGCCAAGATTTCAGGATCGCGTTTCTACTACCTCAAGGGAATCGGCGCGCGCCTGGAGCTGGCGATGATGACCATGGCGCTGGATCAGGCTGTCGCTGCAGGTTTCACTCCGATGATGACGCCGACGCTGGTGACGCCGCAGGTCATGGGTGGCACAGGATTCCTCAACGAGCATTCCGATGAAATCTACTACCTGCCTGCTGACGATCTGTACCTGGTGGGCACCTCCGAAGTGGCGCTCGCGGGCTACCACATGGGTGAGATTCTGGACCTGAGTGACGGCCCGAAGCATTACCTCGGATGGTCAACCTGCTACCGGCGCGAAGCTGGGGCAGCCGGGCGCGACACGCGCGGCATTATCCGTGTCCACCAGTTCAACAAGGCGGAAATGTTCTCGTTCTGCCGCCCTGAGGACGCTGAAGAGGAGCACAAGAAATTCCTTGCGTGGGAAGAAGAGATGCTGGCGAAGATGGAACTGCCCTACCGCGTCATCGATACTGCGGCCGGCGACCTCGGCACCTCGGCAGCACGCAAGTTCGACTGCGAGGCATGGCTGCCGACCCAGCAGCGCTACATGGAGGTCACCTCCACATCGAACTGCACAACCTTCCAGGCCCGGCGCCTGGGCATTCGAGAGCGCCGCGATGGCCAGATGTTCCCGGTTGCCACGCTCAACGGCACACTGGCGACAACCCGCTGGCTCGTCGCGATCCTGGAGAACCATCAGCGTGAAGACGGGGCCGTGCGCGTGCCTGAAGCAATGCGGCCCTACCTGGGTGGAATCGACGTCCTGGAGCCGCGGTGAGCATCCCGCTCCTCACACCGCCCCCGTCCGGCGAGCAGGCCATCCCCTTCGATGAACTCGTCGCGAGGGCCGAGGCCGGCCTGCCCTCGTCACTTCCCGGCGATCCGACCAAAATCATGGTCGCCCTGGACGTTGACGGCACATTGTTGCTTCCCGAGGGTGCCTCTGAGCGTGTCATCAGCGCATTCCATGACGGTGTTGCTGCCGGAATGAAGATGGTGATCGCCACTGGGCGAGGCGTCAATGCCGTCGACCCGGTCTTTGGCTATCTGAAAGCCAGTCAGGGGTGGGCGGTGTGTTCGAACGGCACCACGATGGGTCAGTGGGATCCTCAGCTCGAGGGTGGTCGACGCGTGGTGCGCCGGCACAGTTTCAATCCCGCAGAAGCAATTGACGCGTTACGCCAGGTCATGCCGGATGCATTGATCGGGTCAGAACGCGACTATGGATACGCTGTTTCTGCGCCGTTCCCACATGGTGAGCTGATCGAAACGTTCCGCGTCGAATCGATGGAGAACCTGCGCAGCGCTCCCAGCACCAAACTCGTTGGCCGTGCGCCGTCGTTGACGCGTGAAGAATTCAGCGAGGCGATCGCGCAGACTGGCCTGGCTGACACACATGAAGTGGCGATCGGATGGACGTCCTGGGTGGATGTCGGTCCTCGCGGCTTTACCAAGGCGACCGGTCTGGAAGAACTGGCCGAGTACCTGCAGGTGCCCCACAGCGGCATCGTCACGGTGGGGGATGGAACGAATGACATCCCGATGCTGCAGTGGGCCGCGCACGGCGTAGCGATGGGCGGCGCTGATGAGGACGTGCGCAGTCATGCCGACGCGGTGACCGGGTCGGTGGAGAATGACGGCGCTGCTGCTCTGGTTCGCGCGATTTTGAATCGCTTCTGACTCACCGGCTTGTCACGGACCTGAGGACGGCGACTGGCGGCTCGACACGCAAACGGTGTCTGTCAGGTGTCAAAACCGAGTTATTGCTGACAAAAAGGACCCTCGGCCCCTCACGTTCGTGGCCAATGAGATATAAATGAAGTGGCTTATCGTAATGGTTACGGCCGATACGAGGAGCACCCGTCACACACGTTGAACGCCGACTCGCTTGCGTATGCCGCAGGGGTGAATGAGCGCTCAGTCCACACATTTGAAGGCAGGAGATGTCACGATGTATTCACACGCATCGCCCCTGGAGCATTCTCCGCTCGAATCACAGTGCTCATCATTTACGCACACATCCAAGCCAGATGCTCACGGTGCCACACGTCCCCCTCGGCAACCACGAATGCGACGAGCACTGATTGCGGCTCTGGCTGTATGCGCATGTGGAGCATTGGCGAGCTGCGGGACGCCCCAGGCGCAGGAGAAAACCGAACTGGACTTTTTCCAGTTCAAAGGTGAAGCCAAAACAGATTTCGAAGAAATCGCGGCCGATTTTGAGGCCGAAAATCCCGACATTGACATAGTCATTAACCAATCGGCAGATGCGGACACCGCGATCCGTACGCTCCTGGTGAAGAACCGCCCGCCGGATGTCATCACCCTGAACGGTAACGGAAAATTCGCTGACCTGGCACGAGCCGGCGTCTTCCACGACTTTTCAGGTGACCCGCTGCTTGAGCACATTAACCCGGCTGTGCAGGACATTCTGGCTGACCTGGGAAATGCGGAAGGCGAAGTCAACGGTGTCGGCTATCTGAACAACGCAGACGGCATCATCTACAACCGCCAGATTTTCAAGGAACAGGGCCTGGAAGTTCCCTCCACATGGGAAGAACTGCTCGATGTGTGTGAAAAGCTCAAGGCCGCTGGCATCACACCGTTCTACGGGACGGTGGCCGACGCGTGGACCACACTGCCCTCATTTAATGGGTTGGGCGCCTACGCCGCGCGCGACGGGTTCTTCGACACCATGCGCGAGCAGGGTACGAGTATCGGGCCGGATTCGGCGGTGTCGTTCCAGAAGAACTTCACCGAACCGATGCAGCGCCAACTCACCTTATTCGGATACGCACAGGACGGATGGCGTGCCCGAACCTACGACGACGGCAACGCCGCATTTGCCAACGGTGAAGTCGCCATGCTGATGCAGGGTATCTGGGCGCTCAATCCGATCCGTCAGGCAAACCCCGACGTGGATGCGGCAATTTTCCCGTATCCGGCTCCCGAAGGTGAGGGCGCCGACCAGCGCCTGCTGGTGACTGGCGTGGACGTCGTTGTGACGATGGGGAAGGGGGCGGCGCACCCTGAAGAGGCACGCCGCTTCTTCGACTACCTCTTCCAGCCTGAAGTCATCGAGAAGGTCGCGAAGTCGCAATCCATGTTCCCCTCCCTCAGGGAAGCTGACTACCCGGATGATCCGGCAATTCAGGAACTGGCTCCGTTCTTCGATGGAGGCCACATCGCAGGATTCGTGGACCACCACGTTCCCGCCTCTATCCGACTGGACCCTCTGGTCCAGCAAGGATTGTTTGACGCAGACCCATCAGTGACACTGCAGCAGCTGGATCGCCAGTGGCGTGAATACGCTGCACGCACTGTGGAGTGAAAGGAAAATCCATGTCATCAACACCTGGTGCTGGCGCCGGATCGCACAATGCCGGCAGCACGGACGGCGAAGACGGCCGCATGGTTGACCTGCCGCCACAGTTGCGCGAACGCATGCGCTCACGAGACACAGCAACGGCGAGTGAACCTGCACGTTCGGTGACCACCACGGCAACGGCTACGGCCGTGTCGGGTACGGCCTCATCGGGCACGCTCTCGGCTAAGTCCTCGGCCTCGTCCGCACGCAGATCCGGTTCAGATAAGGGGAAGCGACGGACGGTGTCGCCCACCAAGGACCGCACGTACACGATGATTGTCGTGCCCGCGCTCATTGCGTTCGCACTGTTCCATACACTGCCCGTCCTGATCGGCGTGTTCTTCTCGTTCACCAACTATGCGGGATACGGAACGTGGAAATTCGTTGGAATCTCCAACTACATCAACATTTTCCGCGACGAGCGCATGTTCCACGCCTATGCGGCCACCTTCATTTTCGCCATCATCGCCACGATCCTGACGAACGTGATCTCGCTGATCATCGCCGTGGCGCTGAACTCGAACATTCTGGCCCGTAACTTCTTCAGGGGCGTGTTCTTCATCCCCTACGTCCTGTCGGTGCTGATCATCGGCTACGTCTTCAAATTCATGTTCTCAACATCGTTGCCGAAGATTTTCTCCAGCATTCCGCTGTTCAGAGACAACATTTTGACGCACCCGATCGCCGCATGGGGAGCGATCATCACGCTGGCCGTGTGGCAGGCAAGCGCATTCGCGATCATCTTGTACCTGGCCGGACTGCAAACCGTTCCAGACGATGTGTACGAGGCTGCCGCACTGGATGGTGCGAACTCGTGGCAACAGTTCTGGAAGATCACGTTCCCACTGATCGGCCCCTTCTTCACCCTCAATATGGTGCTGAGTTTGAAGAGCTTCCTGCAGGTCTTCGACCCGATCATCGCGCTGACCGACGGCGGACCGGGCACGGCAAC
Organism: Pauljensenia sp. C0254C2; assembly: GCF_056583835.1. NCBI lineage: Bacteria > Bacillati > Actinomycetota > Actinomycetes > Actinomycetales > Actinomycetaceae > Pauljensenia > Pauljensenia sp. C0254C2. The sequence goes on along the minus strand of NZ_JBWPJO010000007.1, from coordinate 14,041 downwards.
CGAATCGGTCTCCGTCCTGATTTACCGAGGCGGCTTCACCGGCGGTGAGTTCGCCTACCAGACAGCAAACGCGGTGTTCTTCTTCGTGGTGATCACCATCGTGTCGCTGTTCCAATTCAGAATTTTGCAACGTGGGGAGGGAAAGTAACATGACTGCTCCCATGACACCAGGCACACCGATCGAATCAACGTCCTCGTCAACGTCGTCGCCCTCGGCGCGAGGGACAGCCGGGCAGAACTTGACCAACACCGCGACGCGCAAGATACGCCCTTCAAAGAGGCGCCGCATCAACTGGGTGGCCACGCTGTTTATCCTGTTCACGTCTCTGGGCGTGCTGATCCCGATGTACCTCGCCGTGGTTGTTGCGCTCAAGTCGCCTGATCAGGTGCTCAACGGCAACGGGTTTGAACTGCCGACCTCGATCCGCTGGCAGAACTTCGCGGACGCGTGGGAACGTGCCGACTTCAAACACGCGCTGGTCAACACCGTGTTCGTCACAGCACTGACCCTGGTGTTCACGATTTTGACCTCGTCGATCGTGTCCTGGGCGATTGCACGTAACCTGCATAAGCCGTTCTTCAAGGGCGCGTTCTACTACCTGCTGTCGGCACTGTTCATCCCGTTCCCGATCATCATGCTGCCGATCATCAAGCAGATGTCAATCCTGCACCTGGATCGACCCATCGGCATGGTCATCCTGTACACGATCTTCGGATTGTCGATGAACTCGTTCATCTACGTCTCCTACATCCGCTCGATTCCCATTGAGCTGGAAGAGGCGGCGCGCGTGGATGGCGCATCCACGTGGCGTGTGTTCTGGCAGGTGATTTTCCCACTGCTCACTCCGATGAATGCGACGGTCGGAATCATCACGTGCGTGTGGGCATGGAATGACTTCATCTTGCCGCTGGTTGTGCTGACCGACCCGGCGCACCGCACGCTGCCGCTGGCACAGTATGTGTTCCAGGGACAGTTCAACCTGGACTACTCGGTGGCATTCGCCTCCTACCTGATGGCGATGGCTCCGCTGCTGCTGGTCTACGTGTTCTCTCAGCGCTGGGTGATCTCGGGTGTGACCCGCGGATCCGTGAAGGGCTGATCCCGTACACATATCTCAAGGGGCGCCTCGGGGTGTGAACTCCGGGGCGCCCCTTGTGTTATTCACATGTGACAGGGGCGACGTCCACAGTCGAACTCGTCAACTCCGTCATACATGGTTGAACGAGGGCGTCGCTGCGTCGCTACTGAGACAAATGGGCAGTGTCATCGGTTCGTGCTGTCATGGTGATCCGCATTGCTGGCGATCCGCACGCTCAGCGGCAAGTGTGGTGAGAACGCCCTGCAGCACCAATCCGTGGTTGTGCTCGGGGTCTTTTGCTGCGATGAGCAGCGTGACAACATCACAGGTGAGATGGTTTTCCACGAAATCGCGTGCAGCTCCGCTGTCAGCCAGTTCCTGACGGTACCTGTGTGCAAACTCCTCAAAACGTTCGGGTCGGTGTCCGAACCAGGTGCGCAGCTGCGGTGATGGTGGCAGGTCTTTGTTCCATTCGTCCAGTGCGGCGCGCTTTTTGGAGATCCCCCTTGGCCAGAGGCGATCGACGAGAACCCGGAGGCCGTCAGACGGCTCCGGGTCCTCGTGGATGCGTTTGAGATGAAACTCAGGCATTCACGACAAGCTCTTTGTTGAGGCCACCAAGTGCCTTGGAAACGGGGCAGTTGTCCTTCGCCCACTCAGCCTTTTCCTTGAATGCGTCAGCATCGAGGCCGGGAACCTTACCGCTGACGGTGAGTTTGGCTCCGGAAATGCCGTCCTTGGGGTTGAAGGAGACCTCAACAGTGGTGTCGAGGAATTCAGGCGTATGGCCGTTTTCGGTCAGCTCGTTGGTCAGTGCCATCGAATAGCAGGTGGCAAAGGCCGCTGCGATGAGTTCTTCGGGGTTCGTGGTGCCCTGGCCTGGATCAGTGCGCTTGCCCCACGCGACGTCCAGTGTGACCACACCGGAAGTTTCGAGTGTCGTTTGTCCGGCGCCGTCTGTCAGGCCACCTTCCCAGTGGGTGCTCGCAGTGCTCACAGTTGAATTCGCCATTGTGACTCCTCTCATAGTGGATGTGCACTTCATGTCTACCCTATTTGCCGGCTCGGCGCGCCCTCAATGGAAATATTCAGCGCACGGCGAGATTATCCGGGGTGAGGCCATGCGCGTGGGAATGCAGTGCTGGCGCCTGGCGGCGCTGCCACATCCAGCCGAACCTGGCCGGGTGCACCTGGACGTGTTGGCTCATCTGTCGCCGCACGACCGAGTGCACCCAGCGCTCGTAGGTCACGCATTGCAAATCGTTGAATTCGTGATAGGTCAGCAATCCAGCGTCACGGAATCCGAGCCGCTCAAACAGTGCCCGCATGGGGGCGTGTTTTTCGGATCCGTATCCACGCGCAGATACCCGTTCGGTGACTGCGTCACAGCGAATTCAATCAGCTTGCTGAGCCAGTCCCATTCCGCGAGCTTCTTCGGCAACGATCAGTCGGTGCATCACCCATGTTCCCTCGCGCGGAGTCTTCCACGTCAGATTGCCCGCATCGTAAAACGGGTCGGGAGTGTCGTCGATACTCAGATAGGCCAGGACGTCTCCTCTGCTGGCAACCACCCATCCGTAGCCGCTTCGAATATCTGCCTCAATATGCTCGGTCAATGGATAGATGCCAGGTTGCCACTGATCAAGTCCATCGCGCTGCATCCGATCAGCTTCGCGGGCAAACAGCGCCATGATCTGCTCGGTGTCGGCACCGATCGCGCGGAATTGGCGCGCGCCTCAATCAAGCGCTCAAGGTAGAAATCAACGGATCAAGGTATAAGACTTTGAACTATCAACAGGCAAAGGTCTTAGTCAACTGGTCAAGGTGCTACGGGAGCGTCGGATCAACTGGTCAAGGTAAGAGCGCCTCCCCGTGCAGTCTCCTCACAGCCAACTGCAAACCGGCGCCGACCCATGAAAGCAAACCGCGCCCGCCCCGTGAAAGCAAACCGGCGTGCACGTCACGCAGACGCACACGCCGGTCAGCAGTTCACAGCCCTGCGGGCGCTCAGAAAGACGACACCTCGTAAAGGAAGCGTCCCTCTTTCACGTGCCCGCGCTGGAGGCCTTACTTGGCAGCTTCTTCAGCTTCCTTGTTGGCCTTCTCATCGGCTTCAAGCTTGGCCTGAGCAGCCTCTTCAGCCGCAGCCTTTTCCTCGTCGGTCGGGGTTTGCGACGCGCCCTGCGCGTCATCAGCGCTTTCCACCTCAACGTCAGGCAGTTCAACATCGGTGTCCAGGTCAGCCCAGTATTCCTCGGCCCACGGATCTTCGATCGGCTGGCTTCGACGCCACAACAGGTATCCCACACCAGCGGCGCTCAGCCCCAGTGCCGTCCAGCCGAGGCACTTGGCAACGCGGTGTGACTTACGCTTTGGGGTCGGCGTGGTCAACGCATGTGATCCGGCATCGGCAGCGCGGCGAGCGCGTTCGATCAGGTCACCGTCAGTCTGAGCGGCAGCCGTTGCTTCCGTCCATGCGCGGTTCACGCGAGGCAGGTAGTCATCCTCGGCACGCTTACGTGCTTCTTCAATCACGGGACGAACCTTGTCTGCAGCATCGCGGGCACGGTCAGTCGCTTCGTCAATGTAAGGTTGGGCAGACTTGCGGGTGCTGTCTGCAGTCTTGCGAGCATTATCCAATACCTCCTGAGCGCGCGGGCCGGCCCAGTCCAAGCCCTGTTCCGCCAGGTCAGCGACCTTTTCGGCAGCGGCATGAGCCTGCTCAGCCAGAGTGGACCCCAGCTGAACGGCATCAGATTTAATCTGCTCCGGATCGAGTTGGTGTTTCTTAGCCATTGATGCCTCCGGATCTTGTTTCTTCATTGCGACGAATGACGCAAAGGGTCTTCCCCCCTATTGTGCACCGTCACACGATTCAATGCACTTCAATCACACCATAAAAGGCCGGCAGACAGTGACCATTTACGTAAAATGCGCGCTGGGCGAACGGCTGCCCACACGCGTGCTCACAGGCGGAAAATCTGTCACTATAGATTCATGCAAGCTATTCTTCATACTTCACAAGGCGATATCCGCCTGGACCTGTACCCCGACCATGCACCGTTCACGGTGAAGAACTTCGTGGGGCTGGCAACCGGTGAGCGCGTGTGGACGCACCCCGGCACCGGTCAGGAAATGAGCTCACCGCTGTACAACGGCGTGATCTTCCACCGCGTCATCGACGGTTTCATGATCCAGACAGGTGACCCGCTCGGCACCGGCACAGGAGGTCCCGGCTACCAGTTCAATGATGAAATCCATCCGGAACTGAACTTCAACGAGCCGTATGTCCTGGCAATGGCCAACGCCGGAACCCGCATGGGGAAGGGCACCAACGGATCCCAGTTCTTCATCACCGTCGCACCGACCCAGTGGCTGCAGGGCAAGCACACGATCTTCGGCAAGGTGGCCGACGATGAGTCACGCAGCGTCGTCGACGCGATCGCACAGGTTCCCACCGACGGACGCGACAAGCCGCGCGAAGACGTCGTGATTGAATCCGTGGAGATTCTTGACAAGTAGACGCGGGCTGATGCCTGCATCATCAGTGACGAGGGCGACCACCGGTAAGCTGGATACTGCCAGCCCTGACAGCCGGATGGGACGCCCTCGTCCACTGTGGCGGGCGCAGCCCTTCCAACGGTGAGTTCGAACAAAGGATGAGTATGGCCAAGATGCCTCAGTACGGTCAGCGTTCAGACCCGAATGCGGCTCCGCCGTGTCCACGCCACCCTGATGTGCAGTCCATCGACTACTGCAAGGTATGTAACCGTCCGATGTGCTCGCAGTGCCGTGTACCGGTGGAAGTGCGCGCCATGTGTGTGGACTGTGCGAAGAAACGAGGCCGACGCGGACGCCGTCAGATGCGCTGGACTCAAAAACCGACAGTGACGATGGTGCTTATTGGCCTGTGCGCAGTGACATTCGTGGCGATGAAGCTCATTCCGCAGGTCTACAGTTCCCTGGCGTTCATGCCGGCGATCGGATGGCTTGAGCCTTGGCGAATTCTGACGACTGCATTCCTGCATGCCAACGTCCTGCACATCCTGTTCAACCTCGTCGCACTGTGGTTCGTCGGCTCGAGCATCGAGCCTGTGCTTGGATGGTGGCGTTTCCTCATCCTGTATATCGCCAGCGCGATCGGTGGCAGTGCCGGTGTCCTGGCCTGGTGCTTCGTCAGCCGACAAACACTGTTGGTGACCACTGTTGGGGCGTCGGGCGCCGTATTCGGCCTGTTCGCCGCGATTTTCGTCCTTCAGAAGATGAGCGGGATCAATACGACATCGATTCTGATCCTGCTGGCAATCAACCTCGGTTACGGCTTCATCGTGCCCAATATTTCCTGGCAGGCGCATGTCGGCGGCATGATCGTGGGCGCGCTGGTGACGTGGGGCTTTGCGCATATCATGAGGCGCCCGCCGCGTCGCAGGAGCGGTGAGGTCGTCGTCAACCGTCAGGCCGAGGCCACGCGCAAGACACGCATCAGCGCACTGGCCGGTGCAGGAATGCTGATCGCCGTGTGCGCCGTGGTGGCTGTGGAATATGCCGCGTTGCTCGCTTTGAACTACTAGTCGGTTTACGGGCGGACGAGGTGAGGTGAGCGCCGCCGCATGGTAAATGAAGTCAGCGTGCTCGCCGAGCAGCCGAGCTTACCGCCAGCGCAGCGTCATCAGGAAACCGATCAGCATAATGCCGAAACCGATGACCAGGTTCCACCATGAGATACCGGGGATCGGGAAGCGTGCGGACGAGATGTAGTACACCATGACCCACACCAGGCCAACAATGAGCAGTGTAATGAAAGCCGGAGCCCACCACGATGGGCTCATGGGGATGTCTTCAGTCCATGAGTGGACTTCGGTATCCTGCTCAGCTACTTCGCCGCTTTTGCGCTTGCGTTTTTTCGACTCGGCCACAACCTACTCCTGATCGCTCTCCCGGAATGGGGCCGGGACTTGAATAACTGCCGTGGCGCGTTATGCGCCTGGATATCCTCTAGCGTAGTCTCGGAGTGGGGTATCGGCCAAAGCGATCGACGCGCGGTGGTCGTTTTCGGTCTATCTCACTGTGGTCTGCCGCCTGCCAACGTGATGCACCCACCGCTCAGATATGGTCCGACCAGTCAGGAGGGATGATGAGCGACAGCGATTCGCCGCAGTCACCTCCGCCGAGCTATGCCCCGCGTGCGAGGATGGATCCACCACGTAAACGTTCAGGGGAGCGTTCGCCCAAGAGACGAACGTGGAAGAAAACCCGCTCAGCACTGGCAATCCTGGTCGTGATGGTCACCTGCGGCGTCGTCTTCGGCGTAGCGGCCTCCAATACGCGGGGCCAGGCATCAAGCAGCGACGTCAACCTGCTGTCCATGGTGCGAGACAGGCAGGAAACCGTTCAGGAGCTGACAGATCAGCGCAACAGCCTGCGCGAATCCATCCATCGCTACGTGGACACCACCTCATCGAGTGACGATCCTGCAACGAATGAGGGAGCTGCCTCGTCAATCCCGATCGGAACGACTACCGCTGTTCAGGGGCCGGGTGTCACCGTCACGCTCACTGACGCGCCTGCAGATCAGATTCTGCCCGAGGGCGCCCAGCCCGACGATCTGGTGATTCACCAGCAGGACATTGAAGATGTGATGAATGCGTTGTGGCGCGGCGGTGCGGAAGCGATGACGGTGCAGGGCAAGCGCGTCACGTCACGCTCGGTCATTCGCTGTATCGGCAACGTCATCCTGGTGGACGGCACCTCGTATTCACCGCCGTATGCGATTTCCGCCATAGGCGATCCTGATCGCCTCAAGCGAGCAATCAATTCAGATGAGAGAATAATCAACTATAAGAGGTATGTCGTGAAGTACGGCCTGGGCTGGCGTCTGGATGAAGAAAAGGACTTGACATTCACCGCACTGCCCGAAGACACTTCACCTCAGTACGCGCGCATTGTGGAGGATCATGGCTAGTTCAGGCACACCGGCTCACGTCCGGAGGATTGAGAGCGCCCCAGCATCATTGCCGACCCGCATCATCGGAGTGATCGGTGAGTTGCTCATCACCGTTGCCATCATCCTGGGCCTCTTCGCGTTCTGGCAGTTGTTCTGGACGAGCTACCAAGTCAGCGGGCCGGCGCAGGAAATGGTTCTGCAATTCGAACAGGAACACCAGGCCCCGCAAAAATCAGGTGAACGGCGCACGGATGAACCACCGGCGATCGATCAGCCTGCTCCTGGTGAGGTGTACGGCGTTGTTCACGTGCCGAAATGGAACTGGGCAAAGATTCCGCTTGCTGAAGGCACCACTCCCGATGTGCTCGCGAAAGCGTATGCCGGGCACTACGTGGAAACGGCTCAGCCGGGCGCCCTCGGCAATTTCTCTGTCGCCGGGCACAGGCGAACCTACGGCAATAACTTCCGTTTCATTGACCGCCTCGAACCTGGTGACCAGGTCGTTGTCGAAACGGCCAACACGTACTACGTGTACACGATGGACAATTTCGAGATCTACTCCGCCGACGATGAAACAAACATCAAGACGATCGCTCCAGTCCCCGGCGACCTCAGTTTTTCTGAAACCCCTACCGAGCGGTGGATGACGATGACGACGTGCCATCCCGAGTGGTCGAACACGGAGCGATACATCGTGCACCTCAAGCTGGATTCGTGGACGCCCAAGGAAACCGGTGTTCCTGCAGCACTGGCCAGCGAGCCTGCGAAATGACCGCCGTATTTGTCTTGCCCCGCGTGTGAAGAGAGGATTCGACCAACATGTACGCATGGATTTTCCGCCACCTACCTGGCCCGGCCTGGCTCAAGACCATCGAGGCTATTTTGCTGATCGTTCTTGTCATCGCCGTGCTGTTCCAATGGGTGTTCCCGTGGTTCCAGTCCACTTACATTGACGGGAACGTCACCGTCTGATGACAACACCTGGAAACGACTCGTCAATGGCCCCAACCGAATCTGCTCCGCGCCAGCGTCGAATCCTGTGCGTGGACAACTATGACTCATTCGTCTGGACCATCGTCGGCTACCTGCGTCACCTCGGCGCGCACGTGGACGTCGTGCGTAACGACCAGGTGGATCTTTCCCTCATTGACGAGGGCGCCTACGGGGCCGCTGCTGATGGTGAGCGTACGTATGACGGCGTGCTCGTCTCACCCGGGCCAGGCCGACCCGAGGAGGCAGGAAGCCTGCTTGATGTGATCGATGTGTGTGCCAGATGGCACGTACCGATGCTGGGAGTGTGCCTGGGGCATCAGGGACTGGGTGAGTATTTCGGAGCGGACGTGGTGCGCGCTCCCGAATTGATGCACGGTAAGACCTCACCGATTACGCACGATGGGCGCGGTGTTTTCGCCGGCGCGGAGAATCCTCTCACCGTCACGCGTTATCACTCGCTGGTTGTCGATCCTGCGACGGTGCCGGAGTGCCTGGAGGTCAGTGCGACCACGGACAGTGGCATCATCATGGCGTTGCGCCACAGAGAGCTTCCTCTTGAGGGCGTGCAGTTCCATCCTGAATCGGTGATGACGCGCTCGGGCCACCTCATGCTGGCCAACTGGTTGGCAGCCTGCGGTGACGCGGACGCGCCCAGGCGCGCACGTGAGCTGACACCTGTGGTTGCCGAGCGCTCTGAGCTAACCGACTAACGGGCCGACCGTGGGGCCCGGCACCGAGCCGGCGCTTACCGTCGATTACTTAGTTGCCACTTTGAGAGCCTGAGGACGATCCCCTCGAGACGTACACCTTCACCGTGCCACCCTGGGAGACGAGCTGGCCTTCGCCGGGCTCAACGTTGACGACCATTCCCTTGGCGACATCGTTGCTGTCCATCTCGTACACATCCGGAACCAGTTTGAGTTCCTTGAGAGCGTTGACCACAGCTTCCTGGGACTGGCCGGGAAGGCCGGCAGGGATAGCCACATTTCCGGACGCAAGCTGCAGCGTGATTTCTGAATCCTTGGCGACTTTTTCACCGGCAGCGGGTGCGGAGGAGACGACACGATCCTTCGCCTGCTCGGCGGAATCGACGCTCGTGACGGATCCGACCCGCAGTCCGGCTGCTTCGATCGCGGAGCGCGCCTGCTCCTGGCTCATTCCGTTGACATCAGGAACGGCAACCTGGTTGCTGCCCGAGGACACGATGAGCGTAACCGTCGATCCCTTCTTGGCCATTTCCTTAGCCTTCGGTGAGGTTTCGACGACGCTGCCTTCAGCAATATCATCGGATGGCTTCTTCTGGTCTGAGACCTTTACTTCGAAACCGGCGTTTTCCAGTATTGTGCGCGCCTGATCCACCGGATTGCCGGTGACATCAGGAACGGGCTGGGAAGCTGGTCCCGAGGAGAGGAACACAGTAACTGACGAGCCTTCTTCGACCTGGGTGGAGGGCGGCGGATCAGACTGAGCGACGCGGCCTTCTTCCACATCTTCCGATTCGACGGGATCACCAATGGCGAAGACCAGCCCCGCACCTTCGACAGCCTGTTTGGCTTCCTCCTGCGTCATGCCGATCAGAGCATCAGGAACGGTGACCTTTTCAGGATCCTTGTTCGACTGCATGAGGGCGACCGCACCGATTCCCAGCGCGCCGATCAGAAGAATCACCAGTGCGACGATCAGACCTGTGCGCTTCTTGCGCGGTTCTGCTTCCTCCTCGGTCGCCACAGACGTGTCAGCGTACTGGGCACGGTTCCTGTTCGTATAGCTCGGCGGTGGTGGGGGAGGCGATGACATCTGCGACAACGGCATCGTGGCGGTCGCACCAGATGAGCTGCCCGCATTGGCCAGTGCGGCCGTCTCCCACACCTGGGTGGCAGGTGCATCCACGTCGGCACCGTGTACGGCCCGGATCAGGTCAGAACGCATCGATGCTGCTGAGGAGTACCGATCCTCACGATCCTTCGCCAGGCACTTCATCACCACTCGGTCAAGCGACTCAGGAATATCCGGTGTAATGGACGAGGGCAGCGGTGGCGTCGAGGAGACATGCTGATAGGCCACGGCCACGGCAGAATCTCCCTTGAACGGCGGCCGGCCTGTGAGCAGTTCAAAGAGGACGATGCCGGTGGAGTACAAGTCGGAACGCGCGTCGACCTGTTCACCGCGGGCCTGCTCAGGGGACAGGTACTGCGCCGTGCCGACAACCGCATTGGTCTGCGTCATGGTCGCCTGAGAATCTGTCAGAGCGCGGGCGATACCAAAATCCATCACCTTGACCTTGCCGTCAGTGGTGAGCATGATGTTGCCCGGCTTGATGTCGCGGTGGACGAGCGACTGCGAGTGGGAATATTCCAGTGCCGACAAGACGCCGGATACGATCTCGACCGCTTCGTCGATCGGAACCGGAGTGCCGTCAGCCAGCAGATCCTTAACGGTGTGTCCTTCGACGTACTCCATCACGATGTAGGGAACGGATACTCCCGAACCATCGGGCGTGGTGACAACCTCTTCGCCAGTGTCATACACGGCGACGATATTGGGGTGGTTCAAAGAGGCTGCCGCCTGCGCTTCACGGCGGAAACGGGTTTGGAAGATCGAATCGCGCGCCAGGTCTGTTCGCAGCATCTTGATCGCGACGATGCGACTCAGACGCGTGTCGAATCCCAGGCGGACTTCCGCCATGCCGCCTCGCCCGATGAGCGAGCGGATTTCGTAGCGTCCGCCTAGACGGTGGGCCATGGAATCGGCCATGTGTGAGCCTCCTCGATGATGAATTGACTCATCCCTAGGGGTAGAGACAATGATCCAAATCTATTGTAAAGGGTGGCAATGACGATCAGGACGATCGTGACAAAGATCAGTGCGATGATCAACGCCCGTCCCAGGACATCGCGCCGTGTCAGTGGCGGTGACACCTGCGAACGGTTGAAGCGCGTGGGTGTCGGCGAGCTCGCCTCATCGTGCTTGTTGAACCCGTTGCGCGCATTCGCACGGTCCACTGCGTGCCACCGGACGCGTGGGCGACCATCGGTCGACGAGCCAGATGTGTGCGCAGCTGTCGACGCACCGGATGCGCGATTCTTAGTCGAGGCGGCAGGGGAGCGCCCTGTCGACCCGGAGTGACTGCGGGACGCCTCATGCTTGGTGTCGCGTGCCTGCGCAGTGGCACGAGCGCTTTGTCGCCTGAGCGCTTCCTGACGCTCCTGACGTTGCCTACCGGCCTGCAGGCGGCGTTCATGTGCCTCACGTTCGCGCTCCGCTGTCGCCTGAGCTTCCACTTCTTCGCGTTGACGCTGCTCCTGACGCTGGCGTTCCTCGGCGCGCTGTTTGAGGCGAGCCACCAGTTCCCGTCGACGCCGCTCGCGGGGATCCAGTGGTTTGTCGAGGGCATCCTCGTCAATGGTGGTATCGATTGTCAGATCCAGAACGGGAGCGACAGACGTTGTTGCATCAGCGAGAGCAGGGCCACCCCCGGCAGGAGTCGCTGGCATGGCAGGCGTGGCTGGCGTGTCCTGGTGGGACGGCGCGATGACGGGCGGCTGAGCGGTGGTGTCGTCGGTAATCTCAAGGGCAGGAAGCGGGCGGGGAGCTGTCGACAGGTGCAGCGTGTGAGCAGCCTGAACCAGTTCACGAGCCAGAGCCGCACCGGATTGGGGACGAGACTTCGGGTTCTTCTCCAGCAGCTTCATCACGATCCGAGCAAACGGTTCAGGCACGCTGGATGGCAGCGGCGACACAGGATCATTGACGTGCGCAAACGCAATATCGACCTGGGTCTTTCCCGTGAACGGGCGCTTACCCGATGCAGCTTCGTAGGCAATGACACCAAGGGCGTACAGATCCCCAAGAGTTGTCGCCACTTCACCCATTGCCTGCTCGGGAGGCAGGTACTGAGCGGTTCCCATCACCATGCCTGCCGCTGTCAAAGCGGCCTGATCGGCAGTGCGGGAGATCCCAAAGTCGGTGAGTTTGACGACTCCGTCAGGCCTGATCAGGATATTGGCCGGTTTGATATCGCGATGCACCACTCCTGCCGCTGCCGCTGCGTGCAGAGCCATCGCCACCTGAATCATCATCGGAATGATGTCCCGCACCTCCAGGGTGCGCCCGCCGCGCAGGTAGTCCGTCAGGGGGCGGCCCTCGACCAACTCCATCATGATCCAGCCATACCCGCCGGCCTCGCCCGAATCCAGAACAGACGCAATGTTGGGATGCTCGATACGCATCGCGTTACGTGCCTCGATGCGCAGACGGGACAGCGGAAGCTGATGGCCGGACAGTTCCGGCCGCAACACTTTGGCCGCCACGATGTGCCCGGTCTGCTTATCACGTGCCTTCCACACTTCACCCATGCCGCCCTGTGCGATCCGCGTGAGCAGCATGTAGCGCCCGCCCAGCAAGTGTCCGGGCATGTAATGGTTATGCGTTGCTTCACTCATTGCAGGCCAGCCTCCATAACGGCACGTGCGATCGGACCGGCCGTGTCACCACCATGAGGTACAGGCTGTTCATCATCACCTTCCACCAAAACGGCTATCGCGATCTGCGGGTCGTCAGCCGGGGCGAACGCAACGGCCCACGCATTGGCCTTGCCGGACCCGTCACCCGTTTCCGCCGTGCCGGTCTTTGCCGCCACTTGCCAGTTGCTCAGCGCCATCAGGCCGCCCGTGCCGTACGTCTCATTCACCGTTGACACCATCATCGAGGTCAGCTGCGAGGCCACACCAGCGCTGATCGGTTCAGCAAGCCTGGTCGGTGTCATCTGCTGAGTGGACTGCAGATCGGCGTCCACGATCTCACGTATGAGCTGCGGCTTCATCATGACGCCGTGGTTACCCACCGCCGCGGCCACCATCGCCATCTGCATCGGGGTCACCTGGACGTCAAACTGTCCGATCGATGTGAGCGCCCGTTCAGGCGCATTGGCATCTTCCGGGTAACGCGAGGGTGTCACCGTCAGCGGAATGGACAGTTCCGTTCCGAATTGAAAACGCTCGGCCATGTCGGCCAGTGCCGTGTCAGGCAGCTGCTGAGAGGCAATGACAAAGGAGGTGTTGCAGGAGCGGGCAAATGCTTCACGCAAGGCAGGTTTTCCGTTGCCGCAGGTTGTGGATTCGATATTCGACACCGTCGTAGTGGACTCGGGCAGTGGTGTCTCCACCGGCGAATCGACGGGCGTATCGGGTGTCATGCCGTTTTCGAGCAGGGCTGCTGCCGTCAGGATCTTGAACGCTGACCCTGGTGCGTACCGATTTCCCGCGATCGCACGGTTCGTCAGCGGCTGCGCAGGGTCGGCAACCAGGGCGTCATAGGCGTTTTGAACAGTCTGAGCATCGAAAGAGGCCAGTGGATTGGGATCGTAGCTGGGTGATGAATACAAGGCCAGTACCGCTCCAGTTTTTGGGTCGAGGGCGACCACCGCGCCTTTCCTGGCACCGAGTGCTTCAGCTGCCACCCGCTGCATCTGTTCATTCAGTGTCAGAACCACGCCACCGCCCTGACGCTCCGACCCCGTGAACAGGGTGCGGATCCGATGCATCAGGAGGGCGTCCGACCGACCATCCAGAACGTCTTCGGATGCGCGCTCAATGCCGCTGGCCTGAGAAAACACGGAAGAAAAGTAGCCAGTGACATGTGCGTAGAGCGGGCCTTGCGAGTAGTAGCGTTGGAAGCGTGCAGAGCCCTCCTCCTTTAAGGAAGAAGCAACGGCGTCACCACCGACGATAATGGGGCCACGATCGATTTCTGCGGCGTGCAAGATGGTGCGAGTATTACGCCCATCTGCGTTCAGGGATGGAGCCTGGAAGAACTGGATAGACGTTGCCGCGCATGCCAGGGCGGCAAACATGACAAGCATCAACAGGAACAATCTGCGGATCTGCGTGTTCACTGTGCCTCACCACCCTCAGATGCAGTGGCGGTTGTGCGGTGATCGGCACGTGCGGAGCGTGACTGAGCCAGCGCATTGTCACCGGCGTGAGAAGCGTGTCCACTGATCGCTGAGGAGGGGATCGGGCGGGTG